>CADCVU010000059.1 GCA_902806245.1 uncultured Solirubrobacterales bacterium | reverse complement strand
GGCCATCTTCACGAGCGGCGGGCCGCCCAGAAACACCTTGGCCCGATCCTTGACGAAGATCGTGTAGTCGGACATGCCGGGCATGTAGGCGCCGCCCGCGGTCGAGCTCCCGAACACGATGGCGATCGACGGGATGCCGGCCGCCGACAGGCGCGTCAGGTCGCGAAAGGCCTGCCCGCCGGGGACGAAGGCCTCGGCCTGGGTCGGCAGGTCGGCGCCGCCGGACTCGACCAGGCTGATGTAGGGGAGCCGGTTCTCGAGCGCGACCTCCTGTCCGCGCACGACCTTGCGAAAGCCGTAGGGATTGAGCGTGCCGCCGCGCACCGTCGGGTCGTTGGCGGAGATCACGCACTCGACGCCCTCGACCACGCCGATGCCGCACACGATCGAGGCGCCCGGGGTGAAGTCGCTCTCGGTGGCCGCGAGCGGCATGAGCTCGAGGAAGGGAGCATCGCGGTCGAGCAGGAGCTCGACGCGCTCGCGCGCGGGGAGCTTGCCGCGCTGGCGGTGACGCTCGACGTAGCGCTCGCCGCCACCCGCGCGCGCCTTCTCGAGCAGGTCGTCGATCGTCCCGAGGTGGGCGAGCATCGCCTCGCGGTTGGCGCGAGCGGAGTCGGCGGAGGGATCGAAGGTGGACTTGAGGACGGGCATGGCTCAGAGCGCCCGGCCGCCGGCCTCGGGCGTTCGCGGCGGGATCATAAGGCCACGCGGCCGCCACCCAGCGCCTGGTGCGGTGCCCCGGCGTGGCTCAACGATCTCGGCGCGAAGACGGGGCCGCCAGCCCGCCGGCGGGCTGGTCAGCCTCCGGCTCCGACCGTCTCGCGCTCACGGCGCCGAGCCCGCGCGACCACGCGGTCGACGTGCTCGAGCAGCAACCCGGGCGGCGGCTCGACGCGCGGAGGGCGCCCGCGCATCCGCCCCAGCCGGACCGAGACCCCGGCCATGAGGACCAGGATGCCGAGCACGGTGCTGAGAACGAGGAGCGTGGCGGGCGCCCACAGCGACGTCGGCGCGTCCCTGCGGCGCTCGATCTGCATGAGCTCCGTGTCGGGGACCATGGTGCGCGTGGTCTGCGGGCGTGCCGCGAAGCCGGCGAAGTCGATCGCCGGATCGGGCGACATCCGCACCGGGACCGAGAGCATCGTGCGCCCGGAGTGACCCGGACGAAAGTCTTCCAGCTGCCGCCGACCGGCACTGGCCTGGTTGACCTCCACGATCCGTCGGCCTGACGGGCCAGACGGTCGAGGTGGGTGCCGCCGCCCTGCCACCCGAGCGCGTACACCCACTGAGGGTTGTCGGCGACCTCGGGGCGGTTGAGCCGGAGGGCCAGGTCGGCGACCGGCTGGGGGCGGTCGTTGCCGGGCGTCTGCGCCTGCCTGACGCCGGCCAGCGCCATCGTCGCCGTCACACCCTCACGTGTCGGTGATGACCGCGTTGACGCCGAGGCCGACAAAGGCGGCGGCGGCCAGGACGGCAGCCACCAGCGGACGGCGGCCGGGCGCCAGCTCGCCCTTGAGCGCCTGCGCCATCAGCGCGCCCCAGGACACCGCCGGCCACGCCGGCCACGCCGGCCATCAGCGCCACCGGCACCGCCTCGGGCAGGAGCGTCACCTCCCACGGCAGCGGCATGGCGAGGTGCGACCACCCGTAGTTCGCCGCGAAACCTCCCGACCCGACCGCTAGGCCGGCGATCACGCCGAAGCGGAGGGCCCTTCTCGGCTCGCTGCGCAGAGCCAGCGCCTCGACGATCAACGCCTCGGCCACGAACAGCGGCATCGCGGGCGCGGTCACCTCGAGCGGGCCGCCGATCGCAAGCGTCATGCCGATATGGAGCGGCAGCCAGGTCGCGAGCGCCGCAAGCGCGCCGCCGCGTCCTCCCAGGAGACGAGCGAGCACGAGCGCCTGCGCCCCGCCAAAGGCGAGCAGCAGCGGCTGCCAGACCTGGCGGTACTGCGGCACGCCCCAGTTGAACTCGTGGACCGTCGCCGCCCACAGGTAAAGGAAGACGCCGGCCAGCAGCGCGGCCAGCGGCCGGCACAGGAGCCCGTGCCCGCGAAACGGCTCGCGCCCGGCCGCTCGCGCGCCCTCGGCTCGAGGGGTTCCTGGCGCTCGTCACGGCGGAGCCGTTGACCTGGCGCGTCGCCCTCGGGCGGCCCGAGAGCGCACCCAAGGCGCTCCAGAAGGCGGTGGCGCGGCGGCGGGCGGATCTCGCGGCGCGCCTGCGCCCGCTCGTCGCGAGGGGACTCGAGGGACTCGACGCGCCGGTCGAGGACCTCGACGTCGACCTGCTGGCGCGGCTGCTGCTCACGGTCGGCGAGGAGCTCGGCCGGATCGCGCTCGACGACCCCGAGTTCCCACCGGCGCGCCTGGTCGACGAGGGGAGGCGCTTCCTCGACGTGCTGCCGTGGCGTTGAGGCCGAAGGCGTGGGTTTCTCGAGCGGCGATCCGGGAAGCAGCGCGAGATGGACAACTCATCAGATCGCCCCCTCGCCGTCGTGACCGGAGCCTCCAGCGGCATCGGGCTCGAGCTGGCCAAGCTGTTCGCACAGGACGCCTTCGACCTCGTCATCGCCGCCGAGGACGGCGACGTCTCGGCCGTCACCACAGAGCTCGAGAGCCTGGGCGCGAGCGTCGAGGCCGTGCAGGTCGATCTCGCGACCGACGACGGAGTCGACGAGCTCTACCGGCGGATCGGCGCGACCGGTCGTCCCGTCGACGCCGTCGCCCTCAACGCCGGGGTCGGCCGCGGCGGGCCGTTCGCAGAGACCCCGCTCGAGGACGAGCTGAGGATCGTCGACCTCAACGTGCGCTCGACCGTCCACCTGGCCAAGCACATGGTGCGCGACATGGTCGCTCGCGGTCAGGGTCGCATCCTGATCACCTCGTCGATAGCCGCGACCATGCCCGGCTCGTTCCAGGCGGTCTACAACGCCTCGAAGTCCTTCGACCAGTCGTTCGCCCTGGCGCTGCGCAACGAGCTCAAGGACACCGGCGTCACCGTCACCTCGCTCATGCCGGGACCGACGGAGACCGAGTTCTTCGAGCGCGCCGACATGCTGGACACGAAGATAGGTGCGGGGAAGAAGGACGACCCCGCCGATGTGGCTCGACAGGGCTTCGAGGCGATGATGGACGGCGAGGAGCGCGCCGTGGCCGCGTCGGTGTCGACCAAGCTTCAGGGTCGCGGAAACCGCCTCCTCCCCGACAACGTCAAGGCGGAGGCGCACCGCAAGATGGCGGAGCCGGGCTCGGCGAAGGAGTAGACCCGGCCGAGCCGAGTCAGCCGCCTTCGCTCTGCAGGCGCTGCGCGAGCAACTGCTTGCCGCGTTCGCCGCCCCGCTTCGTGCCTTCGGCGACCTCGTTGAAGTAGTCAACGAGCTCCTGGTCTCCCTGCTGCTCGGCGTCCTGGGCGTACTCGTGCATCTGCCACTGCGTCTTGAGAGCGTTCTCGACGCTGCTCACGAGGTTGTAGTTCTTGTCCTTCATCGGGCTGTCGGCCATGGAGCTCCTTGGTGTCCGGGGTCTACCCGCTCTACCCGCCTCGTGCGTACCTAGCCTCACGCCCTGCTTCGAGAGTGATCGATCGCGCAGCAGGCGGGAGATGGCGAGGGCCGGAATCGAACCGGCGACACCACGATTTTCAGTCGTGTGCTCTACCAACTGAGCTACCTCGCCGCGCGGGCGGATGGTAGCGAGACGCGGTCGTTTCACCGCCCTTCCCGCGAAGGTCGGCGCGGCTGGTCGAGCGTGTCCCGGCGCCACCGGCCGGCGGCCGCAGCATGCCGTTACGGTGAGGGCATGAGCGAACTCATACACACCTGTTACCGCATCCTCGACATCGACCGGTCGGTCGATTTCTACGAGCGACTCGGCTTCGAGGAGCTGAGCCGGATGGCCATCCGTGATGAGGCGACGAACGTGTTCATGGGCCTGCCCGGCGACGGGGCGCGCCTCGAGCTGACCTACAACCACGGTCGCGAGGAGCCGTACGAGCTCGGCGGCGGGTACGGCCACATCGCCGTCACCGCCGACGATCTCGACGCCACGCTCGAGAATCTCGCCACCCAGGGCATCGAGCCGGAGAAGTCGCCCTACCGGGTGCGCGAGGGCGGCTCGCGGATCTGCTTCGTGCGCGATCCCGACGGCTATCGAATTGAGCTGATCGAGCGGGGCGAAGGCTGAGGAGCGCGTCAAGCGACCCACCCGGGCCGGCAGCTAGGTCGCAGCGGCGCCGACCACCGGCGCAGCCGCGGGCGCCGCGCTCATCCGCTCGAGCAGCTCGAGCGCCCCGTGCTTCGCCAGCGGCTCGTTGAGGTTTCCGCACTTCGGGGACTGCACGCACGAGGGACAGCCCCGCCGGCACGGGCACTCGCCGATCAGCCGGCGCGCATCCTCCACTAACCGTTCGAACGCAGCGAAGCCGGCACGCGTGAGGCCCACGCCGCCCGGATGCCCGTCGTGGATGAAGATCGTCGGCTGGCCGGTCTGGGCGTGCGAGGCGGTCGAGAGACCGCCGATGTCCCAGCGGTCGCACATGGCGATGAGCGGCATGACGGCGATCTGGGCGTGCTCGGCGGCGTGCAACGCACCTTGGAGCATCTCGAGCGGAAAGCCCTCGCGGTCGCCGGCCGCGGCGCGAAGCAGTTCGTCGGGCAGCGTGAACCACAGCGCCTGGGTCGCGAAGTCCTGCTCCGGCAGGTCGACGGGGAGGATGTCGAGGACCTCGTGGTCGCTCACTCGCTTGCGCTGGAAGGCGACGACCTGCTCGGTCACCGAGACCCGCCCGAACGAGAGCTCGACCCCGCAGACCGTGCGCTGGTCGAGCAGCCGCTCGATCCAGGTGTCGGTCTCCTTCTTCGGCTGGGTGTACCAATCGCCGTGGAAGGGCCGAGCGGCGGCGCGGCGCCCGGCGAGGTCGAGCTCCTCGATCTCGTATCTCTGGCCCATGTGCAGGTACGCGGCCCCCGGATGCAGGGTGTCGAACGCCCTCCCCCACTCGACCGAGCCGATGACCTCGCCGGAGTCCGAGTCGACGACGGCGAACGAGTCGGGCGAGGCCGAGCGCAGGGCGATCCGCCCGGCCGGGAAATCGCCGTCGCGCCCGGCGGGCAGGAAGCGCCCGCCGCGCCGGCGCAGCTCGCCGCTGGTCACCAGCCGCTCGGCGGCGGCCTCCCAGCGCGGGCCGAGCGTCTCTGCGTCGTCTTCGCTCAGCGGCAGCTCGTAGGCCGCGGCGATCAGGTGCTGGCGGTGGATCTCCTCGGACTCGTGGTCGAGGATCGCGGCCTCGACGGGGCGATCGAGGAACTCGTCGGGGTGGCGGCAGAAGAACTGGTCGAGTGCGTCGTCGCCGGCCACGTACATGGCGAGACCGGTCGAGCGCCGCCCGGCGCGGCCCCACATCTGGCGCAGGCTGGCCACGGTGCCGGGGAAGGTCACGCAGATCGCGGCGTCGAGCTCGCCGACGTCGATGCCGAGCTCCAGAGCGCTCGTGGCGGCCACCCCGAGCAGCTCGCCCTCTACGAGCCGGCGCTCGATCTCACGCCGCTGTGACGGCGTGTAGCCAGCGCGGTAGGGCGCGATCCGCTCGGCCAGGTCGCCCCGTCGGCGATCCTCGAGCTT
>CADCVU010000058.1 GCA_902806245.1 uncultured Solirubrobacterales bacterium | reverse complement strand
GCGGCGAGGAGCGGAGAGGTCGAGCTCGGAGCGGTCGGTGCGGGGACCGGGGCCATGATCGACAAGTGGCGCGGTCTCGAGCACGCGCGCCCGGGCGGTATCGGAAGCGCCGCCGAGCGCGACGGCGAGCTCGTGGTCGCCGCGGTGCTCGCGGTCAACGCCTTTGGCGGGCTGCTCGAGCCGGGCTCCGCGCGCCCGCCGGTGTCCGAGCTCGTCGTGGCCGGCGGCCCGATCGAGAGCACGACCATCGGCGTCGTGGCCACCAACGCCGCGCTCGACAAGGCGGCCTGCCGGCTGGTCGCCGAGTCGGCCCACGCCGGGCTGGCACGGGTGCTCGAGCCGGTGGCCACCACCCTCGACGGCGATGCGGTCGTCGCCGCTGCGACCGGCACGCTCGCCGAGGCACCGCTCGAGCGGGTCCGGATGCTGGCGGCGCGGGCGACCGAGCGGGCGGTGCGCGCCGCCGCCGCGCCGCGCTGAGCCCACGGTCCGGGCCTCACCGCGAGTCCGCACTCGCGCGCCCGCCGCGCGCGCTACTCCTCCTCGCGGTAGCCCGCTCCCTCGGAGGCGCCGCCCTCACTGGAGTCCTGTACTGACTCCTCGCCTTCGCTCTCGGCTTCGGCCTCCTCGACTGCGTCCTTGCCGCCGAGCACGTCCTCCTGCTCGTCCTGAACGCCCGGCGTGCTGTTGTCCGCGATCTTGGTGTTCAGGTCCTGGCGCGCCGTGTCGGTCTCGCCCTCGAGGTCGTCGCGTCGCTTCTCGAGCTCATCGCCCTCGCTCTCGAGCTCGCGGTGCAGTTCCTCGTGGTCGGTCTCCATCGCTTCCTCCTGATCGGTCTGGCCGGGCGGGCTTCGGGTCAGGGCCGGGATCGTCCCGAGCGGCGTCACGCTCGGCCGCGGCGCGGTCCTCGAGCCGCTTGCGCAGGTAGGCGGTCTTCTCGGCCCGCCGGGAGTGAGCCTCCGCCGCTTCGTCGGTCGAGGCCTGCTCGGCTTGGTCGCGCTCAGCGCTCTCGCGGCGGAGCTGCGACACCCTCAGCTCCTGGGTGGTCGGATCCTCCTCCATCGCCTCACCGTACCCACTGGGTCGAGGAAGCAGGCTCCCTCCTCGGCGAGCGCGCGCAGGTTCCGCGCGGGCGGGGACGGGAAGGAGGGCCCCAAGCACCCAAGAGGAGGCACCATGCCCGGCCGTGACGAGCTCCCGCGCACGCTCGAGAAGTCGCCCGACAAGGCGCAGCGCACCTGGATCAAGGCCCACGACGGCGCCGTCGAGACCTACGGAGAGGGCGAGCGCGCCCACCGCACGGCCTGGTCGGCGGTCAAGCACTCCTTCGAGAAGGTGGGCGACCACTGGGAGGAGAAGGACGAGAAGGGACCGTCGGACCCTCAGGCCGCAAAGGGGGCGCCGGAAGCGCTCGAGGACCCCGACGAGACCTTCGGCGGGGTGGACGTCGAGGGATCGACCAAGCAGGATCTCTACGGGCGGGCCAGGGAGGTCGACGTGCAGGGTCGCTCCGACATGTCCAAGGAGGAACTCGCGCGGGCGGTGGCGCGCAAGGGAGGCTGATGCGCTTCGGAGTTGTCTCTCTCGATACGCCTCGCTTCGCTCGCTCAGAGAGCCTCTCGAGAGGCAACTCCTACACGCGGCAAACGTCGAAGAGCCGGCCCAGCCAAACCGAACCGGCTCTCCCGAACTTCGTCCGTCAGGCGCTCAGGCCGCTTCGCGCAGGCCCTCCACCTCACGCTGCATGGCGAGGTGCTCGAGGGCCTCGGACTCTAGCTGGCGCACCCGCTCCGGCGAGAGGCCGAGGCGACGGCCGGTCTCGCGCAGCGGCGTCGGCTCGTCGCCGTTGATGCCGTAGCGCAGCTTGACCACCTGGCGCTCGCGCTCGGGGAGCTGCTCCACCGCGGCCCGCAGCGTCTCCTCGCGGAGGCTCATCGCGACCTCCTCCTCGGGCTCGGCGCCCTCGCTCGGCAGGAGGTCGCCAAAGGCGGTCTCTCCCTCCTCGCCGACCGGCCGGTCGAGGCTGGTGATCGTCCGCGCGGCGGCCCGCACCTCGGCGACCTGCTCCGGCGGGAGCTCCGCCTCCGCGGCGATCTCCTCGTCGTCGGGGTCGCGACCGAGGCGGCTGGCCAGCTCGCGCTCGGCGCGGGCGATCTTGCGCTCGCGCTGACCGATGTGGACGGGGATTCGGATCGTCCGCGCCTTGTTGGCGATGCCTCGTTGAATGGCCTGGCGGATCCAGAAGGTCGCGTAGGTCGAGAACTTGTAGCCCTTGCGCCAATCGAACTTCTCGGCCGCGCGGATGAGGCCGAAGATGCCCTCCTGGATCAGGTCGAGCAGACCCAGCTCCTGGCCCTGGTACTTCTTGGC
Source organism: uncultured Solirubrobacterales bacterium (assembly GCA_902806245.1). GTDB lineage: Bacteria > Actinomycetota > Thermoleophilia > Solirubrobacterales > Thermoleophilaceae > JACCUC01. The sequence continues at coordinate 381 of CADCVU010000058.1, read as the reverse complement.
GATCGAGACCACGAGACGGAGGTTGGAGTTGATCATCCGCTCCTTGGCCACCATGTCGCCCTTCTCGATCCGCTTGGCCAGCTCGATCTCCTCGGCCGCGGTGAGTAGCGGGTAGCGCCGGATCTCGTTCAGGAACAGCTGGAGCGCGTCCGTGGTCGTCCCGGCGAGGTTCTCGTTGATGTACTTGGTCGCCTCGACGCCGGTCCGGCCGCAGTCGTCGGTCACGTCGATGTTTCGCTCGTCGATGATCTCGTAGATATCTCGCACGTCGTCCTCCTGCAGCCCTAGGACCTGAGTGAGCTCCTCGAGCTCGGTCAGGTTCAGACACCCTTGGTCCTCCCCGCGATCGAGGAGGGCGGTGATCTGAGTCTGGGGTGCTTC
>CADCVU010000057.1 GCA_902806245.1 uncultured Solirubrobacterales bacterium | reverse complement strand
GGTCCGATGCAAGGTTTCGTCTGTAGAGCCGGCCGGGAGCCCCGGCTGGGTCACCATCGGCAATCCGGCACGGGGCCTGGGAATTCCGCTCGCGGCGCTGATCGACGGCATCGATTAGCAGCATCGGAGGAGAAACGGCCTTCGTCCATCGGTGAGACGGCGGGAATGCCTTTCCTCCGCCTCCGCCAGATGGCGGATTCACGCCGGAATGAGGGGTATCGAGATCGGGTGCGCCCGGTTGCAGACGGTCGTCTGCGGACATACCGTCCTCATGGTGCACGGGTCAGGCGGCATCGTGGAGGCCACCGAGCGGCTCTACCGAGCGCTCTTCACCGCGGCCTTGGTGTACGGCCTAGGGACCGCGCTGTGGGGTCTAGTTATCGCGCCGTTCAACGCCTTCCACGACCACGCGGCGCGCTCGGTGGGCATCGGGGTTGCCCTAGCCGTGCTCGGCGGAGTCGCTCTCCGTTCCCGCGCCGGTCTCTACGCCCGACTGCGCGCCCAGCCGGAGTGGCTGGTTCTGCTCGCCATCCTCGGAGTGGCCGCGCTGTGGGTCGACGGGGGTTGGCGCTCGTCGTACTACCTCGCCTCCTATACCGGCGTGATCGTGGCCGCCGTGGTGGCCGGGCCTCGCTGGGCGCTGAGCTGTGCGGCCATCGCCGCCGGGGGCTACGTGCTCGGTCTGGCGATCCACGACTACGGATGGACCCGCCTTGAACGCCTCCGCGATGCCGACTCGGTGGTGGCCAACACCGGTGGCTACTTCATCGCGGCCCTGGGGTTCGCGGTGCCGGTCCAGTGGCTCGGCGGGTACGTGGCCCGCATCACCCAGGTGCTCGGCGAGGTAGAAGGGCCGAGCCTTCCTGAGCGGAGGCGCACCCGTAGTCTGTCCCCGCGGGAGGTCCAGGTGGTGCAGTTGCTCACCGACGGCCTCGCCAACGAGAGCATCGCCGAGCGTTTGGTGGTCTCAGGGCGTACCGTGCAGACCCACGTCGCCAACGCGCTGAAGAAGACCGAGACCTCGAGCCGGACCGAACTCGCCGTGCTGGCCGTGCGCGAAGGGCTAGTGCCGCTTGATCCGACTAACAACGGTGGCGTCGAGAGGACGAGATCAGCGGATGACTCCAGATGAGACCGAAGAAGAGGACCCGCTTCTCATGGCGGCTCTGGAGCTCATCGCGGAGTGGCGAACAAACCCCAGGCCGGTCGACGAAGTTGAGCTCAAGCGCAGTGAGCGAGAGCTGAACGCCTACGCGGCGGCGTGGTTCGCGGATCCCGATCAGTCCGGCATTCCCGTGACCAGCGAGCCGAACGAGAGCGACCGGCTGGACAGCGACGGTCGCGTCTTTCCCTTCCCGCTGAAGCGACGGGGAACAACCCGACCGGGATAGCGGAGAGAGAGGGATTCGAACCCTCGGACGAGGGGTCACCCCGTCACACGATTTCCAGTCGTGCCCGTTCAGCCGCTCCGGCACCTCTCCTGGAGGGGTGCAAGATACCGAGGGCGTGACTAGATCTGCCAGGCGCCCTGCACGAGCACGGGCACGCGCCGGCCGTCGCGCGTGAGGCCCGTGACGGTCATCTCGGGTGAGCCGATCATGAAGTCGATGTGGATCTGCGACTCGTTTGAGCGCGCCGGGTCGTCGAGCAGGAACGGGAAGCCCTGGCCGAGCGCGATGTGGCTCGCGGCGTTCTCGTCGAGGAGCGTGTCGTATAAGATCGTGTCGAGCGCGCCGATGCGCCCCGCGCCGTCGACCAGCGCGATCTCCCCGAGGCGGGCGGCGCCGTCGTCGGTCTCGGTGATCGTGCGCAGCGTCTCTCCGCCGGTCTCCGCGCGCAGCTCGGCGATGCGGCCGCCCTCGAAGCGCACCTCGAGCCCGCGGACGACCGTGCCGTCGGTGAGCACGAGCGGCGTCGTCGAGCGGACGTGCCCCTGCGTGCGCGCGGGGTCGGGCGTCGTGAAGACCTCCTCCGTCGGGAGGTTGGGCATGTGCGGGAGGCCGTCGATCGTCTCGAAGGAGGCCGCCTGCCAGCGCGCCCCCGGCAGGAGCCCGACGGTCAGGTCGGTGCCCGGGCCCTCGTAGTGGATCGCGTCGAAGCCGCGGTCGGTCAGCGTCGCGGCGGCCTTCACGAGGACGTCGCGGCGCTCGTTCCACGCGGCGACCGGGTCCGGCTCGTCGAGGCGGCAGACGTGGACGATCTGCTCCCACAGGCGCTCGAGCCCCGTCTCGGGATCGAGGTCGGGATGGACGAGCGCCGCCCACGCGGGGGTGGGGCACGGGCCGATCGTCCAGTTCGTCGTGCGCTCGTTGACGACCTGGCCCGACTCCTTGACGGCGGGCAGGCGGTCGCGGCCGGCGCGGACGGGGTCCAGGTCGGAGAGCACCCCGGGCGCGACGGGTCCGGAGAGCGCGATGCGCGCGGCGCGCCGGCGGCCGAGCTCGAGGATGCGCTCGCCGTACCAGGGCGGGACGAAGTCGAGGGTGTCCTCGCCGGCGTGCTCGATACGCGCGCGCTTGACCCACGGGTCGAACCAGCTCACGTCGACGAAGGAGGCGCCGTGGCGGTACGCGCTGGCGGCGATCGCGCGGACGAGGTACTCCTTGCCCGGCTCGCAGCTGACGGCGACGATCTGCCCCGGCTGGACGTTGGCCCCGAAGCCGACGATCAGCTCGGCGAGCCGCTCGACCTTCGCGTCGTCCATCAGACGCGCGGGCGTCCTACTTGGTGCCGAAGTCGGCGGAGTTCTGCTCGCCGCGGTCGTGGTCGGTCTCGCTCTTGCCCTCGGCGCCGGGCGCTTCGCCGCGCCCGTCCGTCGGGTGGGAAGAGATCCCGCTCTTGCGGCTGTAGGACGAGACGACGACGCCGACGATGATCAGGATGACGACGGCGAGGAATATGAAGGATCCGTTTGTGATCTGACAGGGCTACCCGTGCGCGCCGCTCGCTACTCGGTGCGTCCGGCCATGGCGGCGGCGCCGCCCTCGCCGACGGGCGCCGAGGCGGCCGCCGCCCCGCGGCGGTCGATCTGCTCCTGGAAGAGCCGGTCGGCCTCCGGAGCGATCGCCCTGGCCTGCAGATCGGTGAGCCGCTGGACGAGGTGGCGCAGCGGGAGGAACGCGCGCAGCCAGGCCGGGGTCAGGACGCTGCGCGACCGGTGCTCGATGCCCTCGACGACGGCCTCCGCGGCCTGGGCGACCGTGTAGGTGCGGGCCATCGGGCCCTTGAGCTTCCCGCGCATCTCCGAGCCGACGGGGTCGGCGTCCGCCCCGCGGACCATCGGGGTGTCGATCCACGAGAAGTACGCGCAGCCGACGTCGACCCCGAGGTGGCGCACCTCGCCGCGCAGCGCGTTCGTGAAGGCCTCGACGCCCGCCTTGCTCGCCGCGTAGGACGCCATGCCCGGGAGGTGCGCGACGGCGGCCACCGACGCGACGTCGAGGACGTAGCCGCGGCGCTCGATCACGTGCGGCAGGCAGGCGCGGACCGTGCGCCACACGCCGAGGAGGTTGATGTCGATCGTGCGCTCGAACGCGGCGGGATCCATCGAGCGGACCATCCCCATCGGCGCGATGCCGGCGTTGGCGAACACGACGTCGATGCCGCCGAGCTCCGCCACCGTCCCGTCGACCGCCGCCTGCAGCGCCGCGGGGTCGGTGACGTCGGCGACGAACGTGACGGCGCCCGGGCAGTCGGCCGCGACGCCCGCCAGGACGTCGGGCTCGAGGTCCACCAGCGCGACGCGGGCGCCGCGGGCGGCGAGCCGGCGCGAGACCTCGGCGCCGATGCCGCGGGCCGCGCCCGTCACGAGGACGGTGCGGCCGGCGAGGGTCCAGGGCGGGGAGGCGGCCATGGCCCGCGAGGGTACTAGCGGGCCGCGGCGCCGGCCCGCGCGCGCAGCGCGATCTCGCTCTCGACGCTCGCCGCGAGGTCGGTGAGCAGGCGGACCTGGTCGGGCGTCCAGTGGCGCGGCCGGTGGTCGATCACGCAGAAGGAGCCGACGACCTGCTCGTCGGGACCCAAAAGCGGCACGCCGAGGTAGGCGACGACGCCGAGGTCGGGGATCGCGAGGCTCTCGCGCACGAGCGGATCCTCGCGGGCGTCCGAGACGACCAGCGGCTCGCGGCGGTCGACGACGTGCTGGCAGAAGGAGTGGCTCAGCGGCGTCTCGCGCGCGTCGGCGTACGGCCCGCCGAGGCCTGGGCAGCTCACGAAGAACTGGCGATCGGCGTCGACCAGCGTGACGAGCGCGACCGGCGCGTCCAGGAGCCGCGCGGCGAGGTCGGCCAGCCGGTCGAAGGCCGGGTCGCGCTCGCCGTCTAGCAGCCCGGTGGCGCGCACGCCGGCCAGGCGGGCGGGGTCGAGCACGCGTGCCGGCGCGGCGGTGGCGCGCGCCGAGCGACCGTCGGAGACGGCGGTCGCGGCCAGCCGCTCGAGCGTCGCCTCCGCCTCCGGGTCGCCGCGCTTGCCCATCAGGAAGGCGACCCGCAGGATCGCCGCGTCGCGCACGAGCTGGGCGGTGCTCACGCCCTGGCGGCGCGCCTCGCGCTCGAGCAGCTCCCACTGGTCCTCGCTGAAGCGGACGGTGGTGGCGCGCATCGGCATGACACGACGGTAGCGGATCCGATACCGGAATCAACACATACCGGGGACTTGGACAGATGTTCGATTGCGGCTCCGGTAGCGCATGTCGATGCTCGCGACATGTTCCTCCCGTCTTCCGACCATCTCTTCGCCGTCGTCCGCGTCTCCGAGGACGCCATCGTGTCCACCGACCGCGACGGCATCGTCACGAGCTGGAACCCGGCGGCCGAGCAGATGTCGGGCTTCGCCGCGTGCGAGGTGCTCGGCCGGCCCGTCGGGTTCGTCGTCCCCGCGGAGGGCGCGGGCCAGGAGCGGGAGGTCATCGGGCGGGTGCTCGCCGAGGACCGCACCGCCCGCATGGAGACGTGGTGGCGCCGGCCGGACGGCACGTCGCTGCAGGTCGAGCTGACGATCGCCCCCACCCGCAGCGGCGACGAGGTCACCGGCGCGTCGATCATCGTGCGCGACCGGACCGCCCGCCACCGCAGCTTCCAGCAGCTCCGCGAGAGCGAGGAGCGCACCCGCCTGGTGATCGAGACCGCGCCCGACCCGTTCGTGGCGATCGACGAGGACGGGCTCATCGTGGGATGGAACCGCGCGTCCGAGCGGACGTTCGGCTGGAGCACGGAGGAGGCGGTCGGCCGGTCGCTGGCTTCGACGATCATCCCCGACGATCTCCGCGACCGCCACGAGGCGGGCTTTCGCCGCTTCGCCGCGTCGGGCGAGAGCCCGCTCGCGGGCCGCCCGCTCGAGCTGACCGCCAAGCACCGCAACGGCCACGAGTTCCCCGTCGAGCTGACGCTCGCCCCCATGCGGACCGGCGGCCGCCTCGTCGTCAACGCCTTCATCCGCGACCTGAGCGGGCGCGATGCGGCGCAGCTGGCGCAGAGCCGGCTGGCGACGATCGTGCACTCATCCGACGACGCGATCATGAGCAGCGACAGCCACGGGCGCATCACGAGTTGGAACCCGGCCGCCCAGCGCCTTCTCGGCTACACGGCCGATCAGGTCATCGGCGCTCCCGTCGCGATGCTCGTCCCGCCGGAGCGCATCTCCGAGGTCGCCGACCTGCAGCGCCGCGTCCGCGATGGGGAGCGCGTCCAACAGCTCGAGACGGAGCGCCGCCACCGCGACGGGCGGCTCGTCGAGGTCGCGCTGACGATCTCGCAGCTCACCGACGACGCCGGCTCCGTGGTCGGCACGTCGGTGATCGCCCGCGACGTCGGCCCCCGCCGGCGCGCGGAGCGCGCCGAGCGCGCCGCCCAGGAGGAGCGCCTGCGCCGGGCCTCACTCGACGACCTCACGGGACTGGCCACCCGGGGCGCCTTCCTCGAGTCCGTCGGGCGCATGCTGGCCCTCGGCGGCCCCGTTGCCGTCGGCGTGGTCGACGTCAGCCGCTTCCATGAGCTCAACGACGCGCTGGGGCGCGACATCGGCGACCGCCTGCTCCAGGGGGTCGCGCGCTCGCTCGGCGCCGCGCTCCCCCTCGGGACGCTGCTCGCCCGCCTGGAGGCCGATGTCTTCGCAGTCATGCTCGAGCTCGACCCCGCGCAAGCATGCCCGCTGCTCGCCGACGCGGTGCAGGCCGCGCTCGCCCCGGGCCTCGACCTCGACGACCTCGCGCTGTCCGTGGAGGCCTCGACCGGCTTCGCCGCCCATCCCGGCGACGGCCACACCGCCGAGCTCCTGCTCACGAACGCCGAGCGCGCGCTGCGGGCGGCCAAGCAGACCCGCACCGGCTTCGAGCGCTACGAGCGGGAGCGCGACGGCGTCAACGCCGCCTCGCTGCCGATCGTCGCCGAGCTCGAGCGCGGCCTCGACCGCGGCGAGCTCGTGATGCACTTCCAGCCGCAGCTCGACCTGCGCACCGGCGCGATCGTGAGCGCGGAGGCGCTCATGCGCTGGCAGCACCCGACGCGCGGCCTGCTCCCCCCGGGCGCCTTCCTCCCCCACGTGGAGCAGGCGGGGCTCATGCGGCGCCTCACCGTCGAGGCGATCGATCAGGCGCTCGCCGCCTGCCGCGCCTGGGGCGAGCAGGGGCTCGACCTCCCCGTGGCCGTCAACCTCTCCGTGCTCAACCTGCTCGACCTCGAGATCGCGCACCACGTCGCCCGACTGCTCGGACGCCACGGCGTCCCGGCCGACCGGCTGCGCCTCGAGATCACCGAGGACACCCTGATGGTCGACCCGGAGCGCGCGGGCGGCGTGCTCGCGGGTCTCGACGCCATGGGCATCGAGCTGGCGATCGACGACTTCGGCACGGGCTACTCCTCCCTCGCCTACCTGCACCGCCTCCCCGTCTCTGAGCTCAAGATCGACCGCTGCTTCGCCGGCGATCTCGAGGCGGGCGCCAATCGCGCGATCGTCCGCTCGGTCATCGACCTCGGGCGCAACCTCGGCCTGCGCGTCGTCGCCGAGGGGATGGAGGACCCCGAGACGCTGTCCGCCCTCGCCGAGATGGGCTGCGACCTCGCC
>CADCVU010000056.1 GCA_902806245.1 uncultured Solirubrobacterales bacterium | reverse complement strand
GAGCAGCTTCACGCTCTCGTGACCCAAGTGCACCCTCGACACCGCGTGCTCGTCGAGCTAGTAGCTGCTACGGGACTCCGAATCTCGGAGGCAATTGGACTACAGGTGAAACACCTTCGGCTCGATGGCTCAAGCCCCCACGTGCGCGTACGCCGAGCGATCGTCAAAGGGCGCACGGAGCCCCCTAAGTCTCGACACGGCAATCAAGCCGTTCCGCTTGCGCCCGAGCTTGTCTCAAAGCTCCGCTCTCACTTGGCTGGACTCGCGGACGCCTCATCGGACGCCTTGGCATTTCCTTCGATGCGCGGAACCGTGCTCGATCCCGACAACATGCGCGTCCGTGTGCTCAAGCCCGTGGTCGAAGAGGCCGGCGCTCCGTGGGCAGGCTGGCACACGCTTAGGCATACCTAGGCGAGCTTGCAGCTTGCCTAAGGCGTCAACGTGTTGCAGCTCTCACGCACGCTCGGCCATCACTCGCCAACCGTCACCCTGAGTCGGTATTGCCATCTGCTCGATGACGACTTCGCACCGGCTCTCGACCTCGCGAGGGAGGTAGCGCGGGGGCAACAACGCGGCAACGCAACCAACAGAGCGGGGGCGCCGCCAGACGAACTGCCCCTAGAGCTTTCCTCGCCATAGAGCCGTTCCAAGGACGGAGCGGAACTGAGCCGCAGTCCCTGCGAAAGCTACGGAACCGAAGGTCAGAGGTTCGAATCCTCTCGGGCGCGCTCGAAGTATCGAGCCTCCCGGCTTCAGAAGCCGAGCCGCTCCCCGTCCTCGGGGACCTGCACTCGCCCTCCGGCCGTCGATGCACCCAGCTCCTCGCGCAGGTCCTGCCGGCTGAGCAGGCAGTGGTTGATCGCGTCCATGTGCACGGTGACGACCTGTGCCTCGGGGGCGTGCTCCGCAGTGGCGAGTACGTCGGCGGCGGTCATGGTGATCGCGTCGCTTTCGGTGAAGCGCGCGGCGCCGGCGTTGACGACGACGACGTCGGGCCGGTGGGCGTCGAGCGCGCGCTCGACCTCCGGGCACCAGATCGTGTCCCCGGCGATGTACAGCGTCGGACCGCCGGGGGAGCTGAGCACGAATCCGCAGACGGGCCCGAGGCTGTCGGCGACCTCGCCGTGCCCGTGTCGGCCGTGCGTCCTGTGCACCTCGAGTCCGTCGAGCGAGGTCGAGGCCTCGACCGGCCGCACATCGCCGAAGCCCCGTTCCTCGAGGTGCTCCGCGTCGGCGGGCTGGCAGAGCACTGTCACGTCGCCGGCCAGCCGGTCGACGCCGGTGTCGTCGAGATGGTCCTCGTGCAGGTGGGTGACCAGGACGGCGTCCAGCCCGCTCGTCAGCTCGTCGAGGTCGAACGGGAGCTCGACAAGCGGGTTGGGACGCTCGTTGGGCGTGTCGGCGACCGCCGGGCGCGCCCGCGCCGGGTCGAGCATGGGGTCGACGAGCAACCTCCGGCCGCCGAGCTCGACGAGCAGCGTGGCGTGGCGAACGAGCGTCAGGTCCACGACGCGATTCTCGCAGGCCGGAGGTGCTGGGCTCCGGGACGCCCGGCGGTCACGCGACCGAACTTGTAGTTGCTCGCCGCGTGAGCGCCGCCGCGAGACCTCGCGCCGCTCAGACGTTGTTCACGAGGAAGAGGACGGCGAGCAGGACGAGCGTCCCGAGCACAGAGACGAGCAGTGAGCCGAAACAGCCCAGTCGGTTGGAGAAGAAGGCGAACATCGAGGACCTCGAATCGTGTGCAGGGGCGGAGACTCACCCGGTCTCCGTCGGGTTCACTACGGGCGAGGCGTCTCGCCCTCGCCGCTCAGAGGCGCCGGATTCTCACCCAGTCGCGGTCGGTATCGGAGACGATCGAGTGGCGGCCGTGGCCGGTCGAACCCACTCGAGTGAGGACCCGCGGGCCTCTCAGGAGCAGCAGCGGGATCGCGAGAAAGGCGAGAGGCACGATCGCAAAGAGTGCGAGCGGAGCGAGCGCCAGCACCAGCATCACGAGGGGGGCCCACACCTCCGCGGGCATCAGGCTGGCGAAGGCCACGACTACAAAAGCGGTTACCCCCAGGGCCGCGAAGCCGACGACCGGCCGGCCCGTCCGTCGCGGCCGGGCCGGCGGGCCGGCCGCGGGGGGCATCTCCGGGAGGTCGCGCGTGAGCGGAGCCAGGTCTCGGAGGTAGCGAGCGCCGTACGCCGTCTCCACGCGGGTGGCGAGCTCGTCGGTGTCGAGGCGCCCTTCGGCGAAGTGGCGGTTGAGCAGGGCGACGACCTCTTCGCGCTCGGCGTCGGATGCCCGCACGGCGCGGTCTCCACCCCGCTCTCGGAGCGGACCGGAAGCTCGTACATCGTCCCAGAGGGCGTCGAACACGGACGCTCGCGGACGGGCCGCAGGACCGGCCGGCCGAGGCCGGTCGCCCGAAAGACGCTGCAGGGCGTACTCCAAAGCCATATGTCGAAGCATGTTCACGGGGCGCGGCTCCAGACCTCGGGATTGTCGACCGCGAGGGACCGCTGACCGGTGCATCCCTCTGAGTCCTACTTGGAACATCATAGCACTGTCTATGGAGGAAAAGAAGCCTTTACAGTCCCTACTTACGACGTTTCCGTCCTATCTCGTCGATAGTATGCAACGCCAGTGGGTCACGAGCTCGATCAGGACCACTCGTCCCTTCCGGGCGAGGAAGATGAGCGGCGCGGCTCCGACCACGACGGTCCGCGGCCGAGCCGCGCGGATGCCCGACGCACCCGCGGCCGAGTCGTGAGCGCGGCGCAGGAGCTTCTCGCGGGCGATCCACGCGTGCCGATGAGCGAGATAGCGGCGGCTGCGGGGGTCAGCCGGTCGACGCTGCACCGTCACTTCCCGAGCCGTGAGCACCTGGTGCGGTCGGCCGCCGAGGAGCGCGCGCCAGCCGCCGAGGAGCGCGCGCCATCCGCGTCGGATCCGCTCGAGCAGCGCGATCGGACCGTCCCGATCTCGTCGTCCGGTTCGGACGCCCTCAAGCCGGCCGGACGGCTGGGCCGCGCCGAGCCGCTCGCCCTCGAGGCCGTTCACGTCCTCGACGAGGTACCTCCACACCTGGTGGCCGACCAGCTGGTGGCCGAGGCTCGGCGGACGGCGGGAGTGCCGGTGGCGCTCTACGTCATTGACGTCGACGGCTCAGGGCTATTGCGTATGGCGGGTCACGAGGCCGGCCTCCCGCCGCGTCTCGAGGTCCCTCTCGGTCTCGGGCAGGAGATCGCTCCGGACAGCCTCCCCGGCCTCTACGCGCACCTCGAGGCCGAGCTTCCCGGGTGCCTGGCCGCCCCGCTCTGGCTGCGGGGCCGCGCCACCGGCCTCCTTATCGCCATCGGGACGCCGCGGCAGCCCCTGACCGACATCGCTCGCCAGGGCGCGGCCGCGCTCGAGCTCGCCAACGGCTACACCGATGTGTTCGAGGGCGTCCGCCGGCGCCGGGCGACGACGCCGGCCGCGGAGATGCAGCTGAACCTGCTTCCCGCCGCGCGCATCGTCCGCGTCGCCGGTTGCGAGCTGGCCGGCGGCCTGCTTCCCAGCGAGGCGGTCGGCGGCGACTGGTTCGACTTCGCCGAGAACCGCGACGGCGCGTGGCTGGCGATCGCCGATGCCGCGGGTGAGGGCCCGGTCGCGGCGGGCCGGGCCGCGGTGTCCCTGGGCGCGCTGCGCTCCGCTCGTCGGCAGGGTCTCGGGCTCGATGCCTCGGCGCTCGCCGTCCATAAGCTCGTCCACGACCTCGGTGACGACTTCTCGGTGGCCGCGGTCCTCGGCCACTGGCAGCCGGCCGCGTCCCTCTTCTCGTGGGTCTGTGCGGGGCACGCAGCGCCGCTGCTCGTGACCCGCGATGGGTCGGTCGAGGAGCTCACCGGTCCGGCTCACCCGGCCTTTGGCCTGTCACAACGCGATCGCCGCTTCCCTCGCGAGGAGCGACGCCTGCTCCGGGGCGAGCGGGTGGTCCTCTACAGCGACGGAGTCTTCGACCGGCGCGAGGAGGGCGGCGGACGCTTCGGACTGGACGGGATCGAGGCGGCCGTCACGGACGCGCGCGCCACGTCGGCTGCGGCTACTGCGCGGGCGATCCAGAGCGCGGTCGGCGCGGCCTCGGCGCAACCACTCGCCGACGATGCCACCGTCCTGGTCTTCGCGGTCGTCTGAGCGGCGCTCGACTTTCGAGAAGAAGCCGAAGAGGACTAGGGTCTCGATCGAAGCAGGAGGCGCAGACCCAGCCCGCTGGCGGTCAGTACGCCGATCGGGATGGGTAGGCAGCAGCCGCAACTGCTGACCTCGACGTTTCGGCGCCGACGAGGACGGAAGACACCGTAACGGCGGTGGCGACGGTGACGCTCGCCGTAGAGGCGATGACGCACGTACTCACCGAGGATCTCGCGGCCCAAGCTCATCGGAAGCTGCCGTACCCCCCACGGCTCGTCCTGAACCCCACTCGGTGGCGAGGTTTGGCGCGAGTCCGCTCGGGGAGCATCGCGGCCAGCGTCCGCAAGGGATGCCGGCGGGCGAACAGGGCCAATGCGGCGGAGGTGGACAGATGACGACCAGAGGCGGAGCGAGCCCTCCGGCAGAGACGGGCACAGGGCGCAGAGGGATCGAGGACGGGCGGTCCCAGCTCGACGAAACGAAGCATGCGCCCAAGACGACCGAGTTCTGGACGTTCGTGGGGCTGCTGATCGCCCTGCTTATCGCCGGGATAGCCATCGACGGGTTCGACGCCGGCCGCGTCTGGCAGTACATCACGATCCTCGCCGTCGGCTACATGGTCAGCCGCGGTATCGCGAAGTCGCAGCGAGGCCGCGGCCGCGGCGACGAGACCAAGGACTCGGTCAAGACCACGGAGTTCGTGGTCTTCGTGGGCACGCTGTTAGGTCTGCTCATCGCCGGTGCGGTCAGTGAAGGCGGGTCGGGCGGGGAGACCGACACCCTCGAGGGTGCGCAGGTCTGGCTCTACGCCACGATCCTGGGCGTCGGGTACATGGTCAGCCGCGGCCTCGCGAAGTCCGGGGCGGGAGCCGCCGCGAACGATCACGGCGGCGGTGGTGGCGGCGGCGCCACGGTAGGTGAACGGATGAAGGCGGCGGCAGACGCTTTCTCCGGGAGCGAGGGCGGCTCGGGACCGGCCGGCACCCCTGGGGGAGGTCGCGGCCCGGGCACGCCGTGAGCCCGGCCCCCCACTGTTCACGACTCAGACGCTCGGCGGACGCCCACCACGACGCGCTCGACGCCGGTGAAGTCGACCCGGACCGTGACTTCGGTGAAGCCCGAGTCGCGCAGGAGTGCGGAGACCACGCGCGCGTGCTCGTCGCCGACCTCGAGCGCCAGCCAGGGCACCGTCTTCGCCTCCCTGATCAGGCGGCGGACGAGGTCGAGACCGTCGGGACCGCCGCGAAAGGCCTGCGGCGGCTCGTGGACGACCATCTCGGGCGCGAGCTCCGGCTCGGCGTCCGCGGCGATGTATGGGACGTTGGCGAGCACCGCGTCCCACGGGCCGGGGGCGTCGCGCAGCAGGTCTGACCTGATCCAGTCGATCTCGATCCCCAGGCGCTCGCCGTTCGCGCGGGCGACGGCAAGGGCATCGCTCGAGAGGTCCGCGCCGGTGATCTGCAGGTCGGGTCGCTCGTGCGACAACGCGAGGGCGACCGCACCCGAGCCCGTGCAGAGATCGAGCACTCGAGCGCCGGGGGCCAAGGTCAGCCCCGCCTCGACGAGGGCCTCGGTGTGCGGACGCGGCACGAGCACCCGAGCATCGACGCTCAGTTCGAGCCCGCGGAACGTCTGACGGCCGAGCAGGTAGGCCAGCGGCTCTCGGTCCGCTCGGCGGGTGACGAGCGCCTCGAAGCGGGCCAGCGCTCCGCGGCCAGACGAGGCGACGAGCTCCTCGGCCAGCGCCTCCGCGTCGGCCGCCGGCGTGCCACAGCCGGCCGCGGCAAGCCGGCGGGCGGCCGCCAGCACGGCATCGTCGAGCAGCGGGTCTTTCGCGGTGGCCACGACGCGGGTACGCTAGCCGCGGCCGATCCGCCCACTTCATCACCCGCGTACTCCTCCGAATGACTGCCTCGAACTACGATCCGGCCGCGTACGGCGAGGTCCTCGCGGCGGACTACGACGCCCTCTACAGCACCATCCCCGACACCGAGGTGGCCGAGAAGGGGTTCTCGGTCGTCGTCCTCGCCCTGCACACGATCTTCGGCCTGCCGACTCAGGACGAGAAGATTCGATGCTTCGCCAACGCAGAACGCCACCTCGGCGAGGGCGGCGTCTTCGTGGTCGAGGGGACGATCCTCGACGTGGGCGCATTTCGCGCCGGCCAGGCGGTCATCCCGCGTTTCACCAGCGCCGAGCGCG
>CADCVU010000055.1 GCA_902806245.1 uncultured Solirubrobacterales bacterium | reverse complement strand
ACCACGAGCTCGCCGTCGCGCTCGGCGGCGCTTCCGATACCGCCCGGGCGCGCGTGCTCGAGACCGCGCCACTTGTCGATCATGGCCCCGGTCCCCGCACCGACCGCTCCGAGCTCGACCTCTCCGCTCCTCGCCGCCACGCAGGCGGCGTAGCCGGCGTCCGGACCGGGTCGCACCGAGGCCTCGCCGCGCAGCAGGTCGAACAGCGAGGCGCCGACCACGATCGGCACCGGGCCGGCCAGAGTCGGATGGCCGCGTCCCTGCTCCTCGCACCACCGCATCGCCCCGTCGCAGGCGGCGAGGCCGAAGGCCGAGCCACCGCTGAGCATGACCACGTCGACCCGCTGGACGCGGCGGCCCGGCGCGAGGACCTCCCACTCGCGTGTGGCCGGCGCGCCTCCGCGCACCTCGCCCGAGGCGCGGCAGCTCTCGGGCAGGACGATCGCGGTGGCGCCGGTGCGAGCGACCGGGTCGCTCCAATGCCCGACGAGCACGCCCGGGACCTCGGTGATCACCGGCCTGGCGCGCTCCGTCCGAGCTCGTCGTCCGCGGCCCGGTGGCGGGGCGCACGCCGAGGCGCGCAGCCGCCGCGGGTGCTCACGCTCGCGACACCGAGTAGGCGGCCACGTCGCTGGGCACGCCCTTGACCGCGAAGTGCCGGCGCTCGCGGATCTCGAGCCCGTCGGTGTCGAAGAGCTCGAGCGCTCGGCCCGACACGAGCACCTCCTCGGCGCCGGCCTCCTGGGCCACCCTCGCCGCCACGTTCACGTCGACGCCGAGATAGTCGCCGCCGAGCCGGCGCGGCCGGCCCACGTGCAGGCCGGCCCGCAGGCGGGGCTGGTAGCCGTCAGCGCTCAGCTCGCCGACCCGGTCCCGAGCGTCGAGCAGTGCTCCGATAGCCCTGACCGGCTCCTCGAACACGGTCATCATGCCGTCGCCGAGCCACTTGACGATCTCGCCGCCGTTGTCCCTGACCGGTCGCTCGAGCGCCTGGCCGACGTCGCGCAGCAGGTCGAGGGCGGCGTCGTCGCCGGCTTCGAGCGCCCAGTCCGAGAACGCCGACAGGTCGGTGAAGGCGATCGCCAGCTCCCGGTCCCCGCGACCGCGGCCCTGGGCCTCGGACACGCCCTGCCAGACCTGGAGGGCGCTCAATCCCGTCTCGCGCAGGAGTCCGGGCCGCGAGGCCGTCAGCTCGGCGAGCCGCCGGCCGACGATGTGAGGCTGCTCCCGCCCGGCCGTCGAGAGCGGGTCGCCGAAGCGGCTGTCCCCCGGCAGGAGCTCGCGCGCGAGCTTGGCCGCGGTCAGGACCTTGGGACTGCGTTCGAGGTTGCGCGCGGACGCGGCGACCCTGCTCGCCGTCCGCCGCACACGACCGGGGGCGCGACCTTCTCCGCTCATGAGGGCGTGACCTTGACAGACCGCCGGTCGCCGGTCCGTGCTCGGGTCCCCGACGTCGGCGCAGCCGTCGCTCACCGCGGCGGCCGGGCCGGTGAGCTTCGCGGTCGGTGACGTCAACGGAGGGGGAGGGATTCGAACCCTCGAGGCAGGTCACCCCGCCTACCGGTTTTCAAGACCGGCGCATTCAACCGCTCTGCCACCCCTCCCCGAGCAGACGAGGCTATCCCCCGCGCCCCGGATCTCCGCGTCGCCGAAGTGCCACCCCCGAATCGCACCGGTCCGCCACGGGGCGGTCGGGCCGACGCTCACCGGTTCCACCCCGGTTGCCGCGCCGCCCCGCCGTGCGGCCGCGGGCGGCTCCTCAGTGGCGCAGTTCCAGGTGCTCGCGCCAGGCGATGCCGCTCGCGTCGAGCACCCGCACCACGTCGGCCTCGGCCTCGTCGTAGCGCCGCCGGTCGACCGAGATCGGCACGAAGCCGGCGGTCTGCGGCTGGGCCTGGACGTGCAGCTCGGAGCCGATCCGCTCGAGTAGGTCGAACGCCGGCGCCTCCCAGCTCTTGACCCTCAGCATCACGATCATCCCACCAGAGCAGTTACCGCTCGCGAGGATCGAGAAACCCGGTCAGGCGGGTGTTCGAGCGCGGATGGCCTCCGGTGCGCCGTAGGCCACGAGCGCCTCCGGCAGCCGCACCGTGCCGTCGCCCTCCTGACCGTTCTCGGCCAGGGCGATGATCGTGCGTCCCACCGCGACCGCGGTGCCGTTGAGGGTGTGGACGTGGCGCGGCGAGCCCCCACCCGCCGGGCGCAGGCGCGCGTCGAGGCGCCGGGCCTGGAAGTCCGTCGTGTTCGAGCAGGAGGTCAGCTCGCGGTAGCGGCCCTGGCCCGGCAGCCACGCCTCGAGGTCGTACTTCTTGGCCGCGGAGGCGCCGAGGTCCCAGGCGGGGATGTTGACCACGCGGTAGGGGATCTCGAGCGCCTGCATGATCTCCTCCTCGATGGCCAGCAACCGCTCGTGCTCGGCCTCCGACTCCTCCGGGGCGACGAAGGCGAACATCTCGACCTTGTCGAACTGATGCACGCGGAAGATCCCGCGCGTGTCGCGCCCGGCCGCGCCAGCCTCGCGGCGAAAGCACGTGGAAAAGGCGGCGTAGCGCAGCGGAAGGTCCTCCTCGGGCAGGATCTCGCCGGCGTGCAGCGAGGCCAGCGGGACCTCCGAGGTTCCGACGAGGTACAGGTCGTCGTCGGCGGTGCGGTAGATCTGCTGCTCGGTGTCGGGCAGGAAGCCGGTGCCGAACATCGCCTCCTCGCGCACGAGCACGGGCGGGATCACCGGCTCGAAGCCGTACGCCCCGAGCCGCTCGACGGCGAAGCGCACGAGCGCGAGCTCGAGCAGCACGAGCGGACCGCGCAGGTAGGCGAAGCGCGCGCCGGACACGCGCGCGCCCGCCTCCATGTCCACGAGGCCGTCGAGGAGCTCGAGGTGGTCGCGTCCCTCGGCGCCGGCCGAGCCGACCTCGCGCAGGATCTCCTCCTCGCCCTCGGGGGTCGAGGGAGCCGGAAGGTTGGGCACGACGGCCAGCGCCGCGCCGAGGCGCTCGTCGACCGCCGCGACCTCGCTCTGGAGCTCCTTCACCTGCGCCGCCACGCCGCGCATCCCGGCGATCGCCGCGTCGGCGTCCTCACCCGCCCGCTTGGCGGCGGCGATCCGCTCGCTCGCCTGGTTCTGCTCGGCGCGCAGGTCCTCGAGCCGGGGCAGGAGCTCGCGCCGTGCGGCGTCGAGGGAGAGCAGCTCGTCGAGCGTGTCGGCCACCCCCTCGCCGCGGCGGGCGAGCGCCGCGCGCGCCGCAGCGGGGTCGCGGCGAATGCTCCTCAGGTCGAGAACGGGGCCTCCGCGGGACTTCTCAGCGCTCGGGCAGCGGCGATTGGTCGGGCGACAGCTCCGAGGTCCGGCCGGCGTACTTCGCGACGAAGGCCGCGACCGCCTCGGCGTCCTCGCCGACGACGATGTTCGCCGGCATGATCGCGCCCGAGAAGCCGCCGTTGCGGATCGCGTACAGGGCCTGGTCGCGCGTCTCCGTGCGCTGGTTGAAGTTCGGCCCGTTGGTGCGCTCGCCGGTGCCGGTCGCGTCGCGCTCGGGCTTCGAGCCCTGAGCGCCGGCGGCGTCGAAGGTGTGGCAGCCCGAGCAGCGCTCCTGGAAGATCTGAGCGCCCTCCTTGATCGCCGGCGGGTCGCTCTGGGCGACGTCGATGGTGTCGCCGCAGCCGGTCGCGGCGGCGGCGACGAGGGCGACCACGAAAAGGGCGGGGACGGCGTGCAGGCGCTTCACGGGCGCGGATATTACCGACGGCGCGCTTGCGCCTCGATGGCCCGGGCCACTCGCGTGAGCTGCAAGCCCGCCTGCACGCCAAGGGGCTTGGACCGGTCTGAGAGAATGAAGGGAAATGCGCTCCATCTGGAAGGGCACGATCTCCTTTGGCCTGGTGAACATCCCGGTAGCGGTGGGGATCGCCACGCAGCGCTCGGATCCGAAGTTCCGCACCCTCGACCGCGAGACCCTCCAGCCGATCAAGCAGCAGCTCTTCTCGCCCGCCCGCGGAGAGGTCGTCCAGCGCGAGGAGACGGTCAAGGGCTACGAGGTCTCAAAGGACCGCTACCTGCCGATGAGCGACGAGGAGCTCGAGGCCGTCGCCGTCGAGCGCCGGCGCACCATCGACCTCGTCGCCTTTGTCGACCTCGGCGAGATCGACCCGGTCTTCTACGACCGCACCTACTACCTCGAGCCCGGCGAGAGCGCCCAGAAGCCCTACGCGCTGCTCGTCGAGGCCATGAAGCGCACCGGCAAGGCCGCGCTCGGCAAGATCGTCATGTCGAGCCGCGAGCACGTAGTGCTCCTGCGTCCCGCGGGCGACACGCTCGTGGCCGAGCTCCTCTTCTACCCCGAGGACGTTCGCTCGAAGGCGGAGATCGACGAGCGCGTCGGCGAGATAGACGTGACCGACCAGGAGGTGGCCATGGCCACCCAGCTCGTCGAGAGCCTCGCCCGGCCCTTCGAGCCCAAGGAGTTCGAGAACGAGCACAAGCGCGAGCTGCTCGCCCTGATCGAGCGCAAGCTCTCGGGCGAGGAGGTCCCGGTCGCGGCCGAGCCGGCCCCGGCCGAGCCCGTCCCCGACCTGATGGCCGCGCTCAAGGCCAGCATCGATCAGGCCAGGCAGCCGGCGCCGGCCGAGGGCGCGCCGAGCGGGGGCGGGGGTTCGAAGCCCAAGGCCAAGCCAAAGGCGAAGACGGCCAAGGCCAACGGAAAGGCGACGACCAAGGGCCGGGCCAAGGCCGGCACGGGGGCGAAGGGCAGCAACGGCTCCGAAGGCTGAGCGGTAGGCCGTCCGCCGGCTCCCGCGCAGGCGTCCGCCTACGCCTCGCGCCGGGGGCGCACGCCGCGCTTCGAGAAGCAGATCGTCGTGCCCTCGTAGTCGGGCCGGACCTCGAGCCCGTCCATGAGCTCAGCGATGAAGCTGAGGCCGCGGCCGCGCTCCGGAAGATCGCGCGGCAGCTCGAAGCGGTGCACGAACAGGCCGGTGTCGGCGACGCGGAAGAACAGCTCGTCCCCGCGGTCGGAGATCTCGAGATCGACGTGGTCCTCCGCCGACTCCGAGCCGTGACGGATCGCGTTGGTGACCGCCTCGTTGACGGCGAGCTTGATCTCGTAGCGCGAGGGATCGTCGAAGCCGGCCTCCGCGGTGGCCTGATCGACGAACTCGCGGACCTCGTGAAGGCGCTCGAGCCGCGCCGGTATCGAGAGCTTGCGAGGCTCGCCCTTCTCGACGCCTCCCGTGTTCGGTTCGCCCATGCCTCGTCGCCTGTACCCGTCCGCGCCGAGGAAGCGGACATCCACCAACCCGGGCCGGCCTACAGCAGTCCGCCCGTCCCCGCCGCCCGCAACGCCAAGGTCACGATGACAAGGGCTCCGACGGCCATGATCCCCATCTCGCGCAGCACGACTCGGCGCGCCAGCAGCGCCTGCTCGCGCCGCTCGAGCTTGTCGAGGTCGCCGGCGCTCGCGAGCTCGGTCTGAGCCGCGCCGACGCGCATCGCCTCGCTGACCAGCGCGACCACGAGCGGCGCCGCGCCGTAGAGCACGTGCAGGGAGCCCTGGGCCTGTCGGCCGCCCGCCAGCAGCAGGAGCCCGAGCAGCACCTGTACCACCACGACGCCCTGCGCCACCCGCAGCAGGTACCAGAAGATCACCGACGGCTCGCGCCGTAGCCAGGCCACGCCGCCCCACGCGCCCGCGAGCAGGTTGGTGGCCAGCACGGCGACTCCGAGAACGAGGTGAACCTGGCTCAACAAGCGCCCTTTCGCACTAAGTGGCAAAGTGTCACAAAGTGGTATACACCGCAGCGATGCTGGCGGCCTACCTCCCGGTGCTCGTGTTCCTGGCCCTCGGCGTGGCCGTCGGGCTCTTCTTCACCGCCATCAACGGCTGGCTGGGCCCCAAGCGGCCCTCGCGGATCAAGTCCGAGCCCTACGAGTGCGGGCTGCCCTCCGAGGTCACGAGCAACTTCCGCTTCGGGATCAGCTTCTACCTGATCGCCATGTTGTTCATCCTCTTCGACATCGAGGTCGTATTCCTGTACCCGGTGGCCGTTCAGCTCGAGGCCTTCGGCGTCTTCGCCCTGATCGAGACCATCGTGTTCATCGCCCTCCTATTCGTCGCCTTCGTCTTCGTGTGGCGACGTGGAGCGCTGGAATGGAGATAAGGCGCCAGCCGCTCCAGACGGAGCCGCAGAAGTTCCCGCCCAAGAACGCCGACGAGCTGCGGGTGCGCCAGCTGCGCGCGCGCCAGATGCTGCGCGGCGAGCTCGAGGACTCCGAGCTCGGCGAGTACGTCGAGTCGCGGCTCGGACTGACGACGCTCGCCAAGGCGCAGAACTGGGCGCGGGCGAACGCGCCGTGGCCGCTGACCTTCGGACTCGCCTGTTGCGCCATCGAGATGATCTCGGTGGTCGGCTCACCGCGGACCGACGCCTCGCGCTTCGGCGCCGAGGTATTTCGCGCCTCCCCGCGCCAGGCCGACATGATCATCCTCTCGGGCCGCGTGGCCATGAAGATGGCCCCGGTCATCCGCCGCATCTACGACCAGATGCTCGAGCCCAAGTGGGTCATCTCCATGGGCGCCTGCGCCTCGAGCGCCGGCATGTTCAACAACTACGCGCTCGTGCAGGGCGCCGACCGCTTCATCCCGGTGGACGTCTACGTACCGGGGTGTCCGCCGCGCCCCGAAGCCCTGTTGCACGGGATCAACCGTCTGCAGGAGAAGATCAAGGGCCAGCCGGACCTCGGCTGGCGCGAGCGCTACGGCGCCCACGGCACCGAGGAGGTCTGGGGCCGGACCGACACCGAGAGCCCCGACGGGACCGCGCGGTGATCGACGCCACCGGCCTCGAGCTGATCGCGCGTTCGGTGCGTCAGGCCGTCGGCGAGGGGACGGTGCGCGACACCATCCACGCGCACGGCCAGGCGACCCTCGACGTCGCCCCCGAGTCGGCCCGGAACGTGCTGGGCTTCCTGCGCGATCACGCCGACGAGCCCTTCGACTTCCTCGCCTCGCTGCACGGCTGCGACTACTTCCCCGCCGAGCCGCGCCTGGCCGTCCACTACCAGCTGCTCTCGACCGAGCGCCGCGAGCGCCTCGGGGTGCGCACACGCCTGACCGTGGAGGCCGCCGAGGCCGGCACGCTGCCCACCGTCACCGACCTGTGGGCGACCGCCGACTTCCAGGAGAAGGAGACCTTCGACTTCTTCGGCGTGCGCTTCGACGGGCACGAGGATCTGCGACGCCTGCACATGCCCGAGGACTACGAGGGCCATCCCCAGCGCCGGGACTTCCCGATCGGCGGCGAGCCGGTCCTCTACACCTTCAACGAGCACACGACGCCCCGGTGGTATGAGTAGCGGACCGCTGTCCATGCCCTACCGCGAGCGCGAGGAGTCGGTGACCCTCGAGCGCATGGAGGCTCCGCTGGCGGGCACGGAGGTCGAGCCCGACGCCGAGCTCTTCACGGTCAACATGGGCCCGCACCATCCCGCCACGCACGGGGTCCTACGCCTGCTGTGCACGCTCGAGGGCGAGGTCGTGCGCGACGTCGTGCCGCTGATCGGCTACGTGCACACCGGCATCGAGAAGAGCTGCGAGGACCAGCAGTACTGGAAGGCCATCACCTTCGTGGAGCGGATGGACTACCTGGCCTACTACTTCAACGCCTACGCCTACTGCTCGGCCGTCGAGCGGCTCCTCGACGAGGAGGTCCCGCGCCGCGCGCAGTACCTGCGCGTGGTCCACATGGAGCTCAACCGGATCGCCAGCCACCTGTTCTGGCTCGGCACCTCCGCCCTCGACCTCGGCGCCATCACCATGCTCTGGTGGGCGCTGCGCGACCGCGACACCATCCTCGACCTGTTCGAGATGTCGGGGGGCCAGCGCCTGCACCCGCGCTACTTCCAGGTCGGCGGCGTCATGGAGGACCTCCCGCCCGGCTGGGCCGCCAAGTGCCTCGACTTCACGAAGAACATGGTGGCGCGGATCGACCAGTACGAGGCGCTCCTGAACGAGAACCAGATCTTCATCGAGCGACTGCGCGACGTGGGCATCGTCCCGCAGGAACGGCTGCGCTCGCTCGGGGTGAGCGGCCCGCTCATGCGCGCCACCGGCGACCCGTGGGACCTGCGCAAGACCATGCCCTACTCGAGCTACGAGGACTTCGACTTCAAGATCCCCGTCGGGACGATCGGCGACCACTACGACCGCTACCGCGTGCGCATCGCCGAGATGCGCGAGTCGCTGAAGATCATCGAGCAGGCCGTCGAGGGGATGCCCGAGGGACCGTTCATCACCCCGAACCGCAAGGTTGCGCTGCCGCCGCGCCACGAGCTCGCGACGTCGATGGAGGCGCTTATCCACCACTTCAAGCTGGTGACCGAGGGCTTCCGGGTGCCGCCGGGCGAGGTCTACGAGGCGATCGAGTCGCCGCGCGGGGAGCTCGGCTGCTTCGTGGTCGCCGACGGCTCGTCGAAGCCGGCGCGCGTGCACATGCGCGATCCCTCGTTCGTCAACCTCCAGTGCCTGCCGGACATGGCCCGCGACGAGCTGATCGCCGACCTGATCGCCGGGATCGCCATGCTGGATCCGATCCTGGGCGGGATCGACAGATGACGAGGACTCCGCCTGCTCCGCCTCGCTCCGCTCGCCTTCGGCTCGCTCCGAACGGCTCGCACGCGAAATCCTCGTCATCGGCGGAAGGGCACTTCCGATGAGCGCCCGACAGCCCAACGGATCGATCCGCGGCGAGCGCCCGCTCGTGGCCGATCGCCTCGTCGGGCTCGACCACCAGATCGCCTCGGGCAAGCCCTCGGTCGCAGGCGGTTGGGACCTCCCCGCCGACCTCGACAAGGATCCGGCGGTCATCCCCCAGCTCGCCGACGTGCGCGTGCCGCCCGAGCTCAAGGCCGACATCGAGTACCGCATGTCGCTCTACCCGGACGCACGCTCGGCGGTGATCCCGGCCCTGCGAGCGGCGCAGCGCCACCACGGGTACCTCTCGACGCCGGCCATGCTTCAGGTCGCCGCGGTCATGAAGGTGACGCCGGCCTACCTGTCCTCGATCGCCTCCTTCTACGACATGCTCAACGAGGAGCCGCGCGGGCGCCACTACGTGTACGTGTGCACGAGCGTCTCCTGCCACCTCTCGAACGCCAAGGCCGTGTACGAGGCGATCGTCGAGGCCGCCGAGGAGGCCGAGCTCGGCGACACCGACATCCGCGAGTTCGAGTGCCTGGGCGCCTGCGACATGCAGCCGATGGCCTCGGTCGACGGCCGCTACGTCGGGCCGCTCGACGTGAGCGACGCCCCCGCGATCGTCGCCGCGGTGCGCGAGGGGCGCAAGCCGCTGCCCGGGCGCGGGCTCGAGGACTCCGACCACATGCCGCCCGGCGCCGGCGATCCGCCACCGCAGGAGGAGGCCCCGCAGTGACGACCGCACCGACGCCCATGCGCCTGCTCAAGGACATCGACGAGCCCGGGCTCGCCACGCGAGAGGTCTATGAGCGCCTCGGCGGCTACGCGGCGATGCGCAGGGCGGTGACCGAGATGGAGCCCGACGAGGTCCTGAGCGACATCTCCGAGTCCGACGTGCGCGGCCGTGGCGGCGCCGGCTTCGCCATGGGCAAGAAGGCCGGCTTCATCCCCAAGGGGGACATGGACAAGTACCTCGTCTGCAACGCCGACGAGTCCGAGCCCGGCGCCTTCAAGGACCGCGTGCTGATCCAGCGCAACCCGCACCTGCTCGTAGAGGGCTGCATCATCGGCGCGCGGGCCATCGGCGCCAACAAGGCGTTCATCTACATCCGCGGCGAGTACGAGCTCCAGGGTGACATCCTCGAGGCCGCCGTCGCGGAGGCCTATGCGGCCGGCTACCTCGGGCGCGACATCCTCGATGCCGGCTTCGATCTCGACCTCGTCGTCCACCGCGGCGCCGGCGCCTACATCTGCGGCGAGGAGACCGGGCTGCTCGACTCGCTCGAGGGCAAGCGCGGCAACCCGCGCCTCAAGCCACCCTTCCCGGCCAACGCGGGGCTCTATCAGGGCCCCACGCTTATCAACAACGTCGAGACCCTCTGCAACGTCCCGCTGGTCATCGGCATGGGGGTCGAGGCGTACCGCGAGGTGGGCTCCGACCAGTCGAAGGGGACCAAGGTCGTGTCGGTGTCGGGCAACGTGAAGCGCCCTGGCAACTACGAGGTCGCGCTCGGCACGCCGATCCGTGAGATCGTCTACGAGCTGGCCGGTGGGCCGCTCGAGGGCCGCGAGATCAAGTGCTTCTTCCCGGGCGGATCCTCCGCGCCGGTGCTCACCGGGGACGAGGGCCTCGATCTGGCCTACGACTTCGAGACGATGGCGGCGGCGGGCTCGATGCTCGGCTCGGGCTCGATCATCGTCGTCGACGACGCGCAGCCGCTCGTGCCGCTGGCGCTGCGCCTCGCGCATTTCTACCGCCACGAGTCGTGCGGCAAGTGCACGCCTTGTCGCGAGGGCACCAATTGGACCGTGAAGATGCTCGAGCGCGTCGACTCGGGCGAGGCCACGCCGATGGACCTCGAGCTTCTTCAGCAGGTCCAGACCAACATCGAGGGCAACTGCCTGTGCGTGCTCGGCGACTCGATGGCCATGCCGATCGGCTCGATGCTGGTCAAGTTCCGCGCCGAGTTCGAGCAGCACGCGGAGAGGGCGCGCATGCGCAACGATGCCGCGCTCGTCGAGCAGCCTGCGCCCGAGCTCGCCGCGACGCCCCAGGTCGGGCCGGCGTAACGCCGGCTCCCGCCCAGACCCTCCGGATACACCGCCCATGCCCCGCCCCACACCCACCTTCGTCACCTTCGAGATCGACGGCCGCGAGGTCACCGCGCCCGAGGGCTCGATGCTGGTCGACGGCGCGAAGTACGGCGACGTCGAGATCCCCGTCTTCTGCTACGAGCCGAAGCTCGGCCAGCCCGTGGGCGCGTGCCGCATGTGCCTGGTGGAGATCGAGGGCATCCCCAAGCTCCAGACCGCGTGCTCGACGCCGGTCAAGGACGGGATGGTGGTGATCACGGGATCGCAGCGGGTCAAGCAGGCCCAGAACGCGATCGTCGAGTTCCTGCTCGTGAACCACCCGCTCGACTGCCCGGTGTGCGACAAGGGTGGCGAGTGCCCGCTGCAGGACATCGCCTTCGGCTGGGGCGCCGGGCGCTCGCGCTTCATCGAGCCCAAGCGCCACTTCGAGAAGCCGCTCGAGCTCTCACCGCTGATCGCCATCGATCGCGAGCGGTGCATCCTCTGCTTCCGCTGCGTGCGCTTCTCGCAGGAGATCGCCGAGGACTACCAGCTCACCTTTCTCGAGCGCGCGGATTCGACCTACGTGGGCACCCATCACGGGCACCCGTACGTCGCCCCGTTCAGCGGCAACATCGTCGACCTCTGCCCGGTCGGCGCGCTGACCTCGAGCGCCTATCGCTTCCGCGCCCGGCCGTGGGACATCGAGAACGCCGGCTCGATCTGCACAATCTGCCCGAGCCAGTGCAACGTCACCTTCTCGGTCCGCGACGACATGAAGGTGCTGCGGGTCTTCGCGCGCGATAACGCCGAGGTCGACGACGGCTGGCTGTGCGACCGCGGGCGCTTCGGCTATCAGGCCGTGCACTCGCCGGAGCGCATCACCTCGCCGAAGGTCAAGGAGGGCGGAACGCTGCGCGATGTCTCGTGGGACCGGGCGCTCGCCGCGGCGGCCGAGGGGCTGCGCAAGGCCGGCCCGGCGACCGCGGCGCTCGCGGGGGGCGAGACCTCGAACGAGGAGGGCTTCCTCCTGCAGAGGCTGATGCGCGAAGGGCTCGGCTCTCCGCACGTCGACTCGCGAGCGAGCGGGGCGATCGAGCCCGAGCACGCGCGCGTACTGGCGCGTCCGGAGCTCGCGGCCATGGTCTCGGACATGGACCACGCCGGCGCGCTCGTGGTGGTCGAGTCGGAGCTCCAGGACGAGTCGCCGATCCTCGACCTGCGTGTGCGCAAGGCCATCCGCCGCTTGGGGGTCAAGGTGGTCGTCGTGGGCGGGCGCCCCGGCGCGCTCGACCCGCCGGCCGACGCGATCGTCCGCACGATCCCGGGCGGCGCCGAGGCCGCGCTGGGCGGGCTTGCCGCCGCGCTCGGCGAGGTCGAGCCCGCCGACAGGGCGCCCGCGGACCGCCGCGCGCCCCGCGATTCCTCGCAGACGCCGGTCGGAGGCCTCGACGAGCGCCAGCACGGCGAGCCGGATCGACAGGGCGAGTCGGTCGCGGGCGGCATCGACGACCTCTCGCGCCGCGCGGGCACGAGCGCAGAGTCGATCCGCAACGCCGCGGCCATTCTGCGTGCCGCCGGACCGGTTGTAGTCCTCTGGGGCGAGCGCCTCTCCCACGGCGCACGCGGAGGCGCCGGGGTGCGCTCGCTGCTCGCCCTCGCGCGCGCGCTCGGGATCCCGGAGACGGAGGGCGCCGGACTGATCGAGGTGCCGACCGGGACCAACGCGCGCGGCCTGCGCGAGGTCGGCTGCCTGCCCGGCCTCAGTCCCGGCCTCGCCGACGCGCCCGGGGCGGGCCGTGCCGCGGCGGAGATGGCGCCCGCGCTCGGCGAGGAGCTCTCCGCCCTGATCCTGCTCGGCGCCGACCCACTCCGCACCCACCCCGATCGCGCCGCCTGGACCCGCGCACTCGGCGCCGCGGGCTT
>CADCVU010000054.1 GCA_902806245.1 uncultured Solirubrobacterales bacterium | reverse complement strand
GACCTACGCCGAGCCCGGCGACCCCGACACGACGCTCTTCGCGCTCGGCTCGGTGACCCGCAGCCCCGGCTTCCCCGGGCGCGACGAGCTCATCGCGCGCTACGAGGAGCGCTCGGGCCGGTCGATGTCCAGCGTCGCGTGGTACCGCACGCTCGCGCTGTGGAAGTCCGCCGTCTTCCTCGAGGGCTCCTACAAGCGCCGGCTGGCCGGGACGACGGACGACGCGTTCTTCGACCTGCTCGAGAAGGGCGTGCCGGAGATCGCCGAGCACGCGCTGTCTGTCGCCCATGGCCACTGAGCTCCGCGGGCTGCTGGTCGACTTCGGCGGCGTCCTCACCACGGACGTCTTCGTCGCATTCCAGGAGTTCTGCGTCGCCGAGGGGCTCCCGCCCGACGCGGTGCGCGACCGCTTCATGGGCGACCCCGAGGCGCGCGGGCTGCTCGGCGACCTCGAGACGGGCGCGCTCACCGTCGCGGAGTTCGAGCCGCGGTTCGCGGAGGTGCTCGGCGTCGAGGCCGAGGGGCTCGTCGACCGGCTGTTCGCCGGGATGCTTCCGGACGAGGCGATGATCGAGGCCGTCCGGCGGGCCAAGGGCGCCGGGATCCGCACCGGCCTGCTGTCGAACTCGTGGGGTGGTGACCGCTACGACCGGTCGACCTTCCCGGAGCTCTTCGACGCCGTGGTGATCTCCGAGGAGGTCGGGATGCGCAAGCCCGACCCGGCGATCTACGAGATCGCCGCCGAGCGGATGGAGCTGCCGGCCGCGCTGATCGTCTTCGTCGACGACCTCCCGGGCAACCTCAAGCCGGCGCGCGCGCTGGGGATGGTCACCGTGCGCCACTCCGACGCGGCGGAGACCATCCCCGAGCTCGAGGGGCTGCTCGGCGTGCCGCTGCGCGACGCCTAGCGGAGCTTCTTGGCGCGGCGGGCGACGACCCGCTGCTGGACGTCGGCGATCTTGCGCCGGCCCTCCGGGCTCTGGGCGTAGCGCATGGCCTTCTGCGTCATGCGGCGGCCCTGCGGGGAGCGGGCGAACAGTGCGAGCTTGGTCAGGAGCGTCATGCCACCCAAGCTACCCAGCCGGGTGAACTCCAGCTAAGAGAGCTCGGCGAGCACGAGGTCGGGCTCCTCGCCGAAGGCACGCTTGTAGCGGCGCCGGACCACCTCGAAGCGGCGGTGGGCGTCGGCGTGGCGCCCGCGGCGCATCAGCAGCGCGAGCAGCTGGCGCTGGGCGTCCATGTCGTAGGGCTCGAGCTCGGCCAGGCGCTGGAGGTGCTCCCCGCCCGCGTCGAGGTCGTCGGCCTCGATCCTGAGCTGGGCCAGGGCGCGCAGGACCTGGGCGGCGAGGTCGCGCAGCCGGTCGCGCTCGGCGAACGCCCACTCGGCGTAGGGCTCGTCGGCGAGGAAGTCCCCGCGATAGAGGGCGGCGGCTCGCGCGAGCGCGGGCTCGGCCATCTCGGTATCGGCGGACTGCGCGGCGGTCAGGCCGGCGCGGGCGCTCGCCTCGAAGTCGTCGACGTCGATCCAGATGTTGGCCGACTCGAGCTCGTAGCCGCCCTTGCGCGCGGTGACGAACGAGGACCCGCCGTGCTTGGCGCGGCTGGGCTCGAGGCGGTCGCGCAGGGTGTGGACGGCCTGGCGCACGTTGGTGGCCGCCGCGCGGCCGTCGGGCCACAGCGTCTCGAGCAGCTCGTCGATGTGGACGGTCCGCGCGCGCTCGCAGATGAGGTACTTGAGGACCTCGCCGGGCCGGTGGGCGAGCCACTCGCCGCCGACGTGCGCCTCCGAGCTCTCCAGGCGCGTGCGCCCGAGCGTGAAGACGCGCAGCCGCGGGCCCGCGGTCCACTGCGGCTCCGTGCGGCGGCGGCGGTCGCCGACCACCCCGGGCCGCAGCTGGAGGATGACGGCGGTGTCGGAGTTGCCGATCGAGGTGGCGGTGATCCAGAAGGACTTCGGCGCCATGTCGCCCTTGCCGTCGATGTCGACGCGGACCTCGGGGAGCGGCTCCGGGCGCTCGAGCGCGAGCGCCGTGATGCAGTGGTCGGCGAGCGGCGTGCCCGGCTTGCGGCACCCGAGCAGGGCGCAGCAGGTCGGCTCGTCGCGCTCGAGCACGTCGCCGAGCAGCTTGCGCGACGTGAGGTTGGCGCCCGTCAGCCGGCCGCTCGGGTCCGTGACCAGGACGGCGGACGGCAGGAACTCGAAGACCGCCCGGTACGGGACGGGCTGGCGGTTGCCCCGCTCCGGCACGCCGGGAGCACCCCCGTCCCCGGTGGCGTCGTTCGGCTGGATGGTCATGTCGAGGGTCGCAAACGTCATCACAGTCCGGAACTGTCGCCAAGGCTGTCAGAACCGGTCCGTTCGTCCTACTCGGACATCTGTCCAGTACGGGCCGATTAACGCCCAGCTGATCCGCGGATCGATACCTGCTTGACCATCGGCACCTAGCTTCCGGACCTCAAGTCATGAGCCTGGGGAGGCCACCGATGAGTAGTGCAACGCTGGTTGAGGGATCGCAGTCCACGGAGATGCGCCGGGAGGCGGACGAGCTCGAGGGCTTGGTCGGCCGGGGCAGGTTTCATCGCCGCCGGTCGCTTGAGTCGTCGTCTGAGTCCGAGCGGCTCGTGTTGCGGGCGGT
>CADCVU010000053.1 GCA_902806245.1 uncultured Solirubrobacterales bacterium | reverse complement strand
CTCAAGGGCGTCCACTACGCCATGCACGCCGGCATCTACGCCGCCGAGGCGATCTACGACCAGCTCAAGCGCAGCGAGGGCGTGGTCACCGACCTGTCGGCCTACGACGCGCGGGTGCGCGACAGCGCCATCGACAAGGAGATCTACCGCTCGCGGAACATGCGCCAGGTCTTTTCGAAGGGCTTCTTCGCCGGAGGAGCGATGGCCAACCTGATGGAGATCACCGGCGGACGCTTTCCGGCCGGGCACTTCCACACCGAGAACGACGCCGAGGTCGACGTCTTCATCGGCGATCGCTCCAAGAGCTACCCGAAGCCCGACAACGAGCTGACCTTCGACAAGCTGTCGAGCGTCTTCCTGAGCGGCAACGCGACTCGCGACGACGCACCCAACCACATCCGCATCCAGGAGCACGTTCCGCTCGAGGTCGCGCTCATGTGGCAGAACATGTGCCCGGCGGCGGTCTACCAGGTGCCCGACGAGGTGCTCGAGCGCGCCGAGCAGAACGGCGGGCTGGCGGGCATGGAGGGCGAGACGGTGGACGTGCAGGTGACGCCGTCGAACTGCGTGCAGTGCGGGGCGATCACGGCGAAGGGTGGTCGGTTGACGCCGCCCGAGGGCGGCGACGGGCCGAACTACCAGCTGGCCTGAGGCGCGCGCGGGGAACATGGGCCTGGACGCCGTACCGGGAGTCTCCGAGACGGCGTTGAGGCCGGAGCACCTCGCTCGGCTCCCCCGGTCGGCGCCGCCCGCGCCCTGGTCGCTCGAGCTGCGAGCGGTGCTGTGGGTCGCCCGGCCCGCTGCCGAGTGGCTGCCGTCGTCACTCTCGCATCGCTCTCGTGTCCTCATGGGCGGCGGAGGCTTCGTGCGCTATCTCGACACGCCGGTCGGCCCGTACGCCGAGGCGCTTGCCGCGACTCTGCTGCTGAGGCGCCGCCAAGCGCTGGTACACGTGCCCTTCATGGCCGTCGACTCGGGGGCCAGCCTCGTCGGGGGTCGCGCCAACTGGTCGTTGCCGAAGACGCTCGCCGACTTCGAGGGCGACCCGGGCATCGACGCGACCGTGAGCGTGCATGGCGAGGGGTGGGCGATGCGCGCGAGTGCCAGGCCGCTCGGCCCCGGCTTGCCCCTGCGCGGAAGGATCGACCTCGCGCAGGAGTGGCCCGACGGGACGGTACGGCGAGCCCGGGCGCGCCTCGCGGGCCGCGCCCGGCTCGCCCTGGTGACCGTGGTCGCCGACGGAGGAGGGGAGTTCACGAGGTGTCTGAGCAGTGGACGCCGGCTCGGGGTGGTCGTCGAGCAGGCGCACGGAACGCTCGGCGCGCCGGACTAGGGGAGATGGGCCTTGTTGGCACACTGCCAACAAGCTCGCTAGGCTGTCCGGCGATGACCGCCGCCGCCCCCCGCTGGAACCGCCTCGAGCACGACGAGCGCCGTGCTCAGATCCTCGCCTGCGCGCGCCGGCTCTTCTCGGAGCGCCACTTCGGCGCCGTCTCGACCGCCGAGATCGCCCGTGCGGCCGGGGTGGCGCGCGGCCTCATCCACCACTACTTCGGGACCAAGCGCGACCTCTACCTCGAAGCCGTTCGCTCGATGGTCAGCATGCCGCTCCAGCCGGTGCCGACCGAGCTCGACGGGCGCGATCCCGAGCAGCTCCTCGCCGAGGGCGTCGAACGGTGGCTCGAGATGCTCAGCCGCAACCGCGAGACGTGGATCGCCGCGCGGGGAGCTCAGGGATTCGGCCGCGACGGCGAGGTCGAGGCCATTCTCGAGGAGGCGCGCGAGGGCGCGGTCGACCAGGTGATCGCAGCCCTGCGGCCGGGCGCCGATCCCGCCGCGGCGCCGGCCGAGCTGCGTGCCGTCGCGCGAGCCTACGCCGGCCTGGCCGAGGCCACGAGCCTGGAGTGGCTCCAGCACGGCCGGCTCACCCGCGAACAGGCGCGGGCGCTGCTCTACGAGAGCTTCATCGCCGTCTTTCGCCAGGTGCTCGACGCCGTCGAGTCCGCCGGCGACCCAGCAATCCAACCGAAAGCGATTCCCGCATGAGCAACCGCACCTTCGTCGTCGGCGTCGGCATGACCAAGTTCGAGAAGCCCGGCGGCCGCGAATGGGACTACCCGGACATGGCCAGGGAGGCCGGCACTCGCGCGCTCGAGGACGCCGGCATCCCCTACGAGCAGGTCGAGCAGGCCTTCGTCGGCTACTGCTACGGCGAGTCGACCTCGGGCCAGCGCGCGGTCTACGGACTCGGGCTGACCGGCATCCCGGTGATCAACGTGAACAACAACTGCTCGACCGGCTCCTCGGCGCTCTACATGGCCCGCCAGGCCGTGCGCGGCGGCCTGGCCGACTGCGCGCTGGCGCTCGGCTTCGAGAAGATGGAACGCGGGTCGCTCGGGGTCAAGTACACCGACCGGACCAATCCGCTCGACAAGCACGTCGAGGCCATGATCGCCGTGCGCGAGCCCGAGGCCTCACCGCCCGCGCCGCAGATGTTCGGCAACGCCGGTCGCGAGCACATGGATCGCTACGGCTCGACGGCCGATCACTACGCGTGGATCGGCTGGAAGAACCACGAGCACTCGACGCGCAACCCCTACGCCCAGTTTCAGACCGAGTACACGCTCGAGGAGATCAAGAACGCCAAGGTCATCCACGAGCCTCTGACCAAGCTCCAGTGCTCGCCGACCTCGGACGGATCAGGGGCGGCGATCGTCGCCAGCGAGCGCTTCGTGGACGAGCACGACCTGTGGGACCAGGCCATCGAGATCGCCGGCCAGGCGCTGACCACCGATATGCCGGCGGCTTTCGAGTCGCGCTCGTGCATGAGCGTCGTCGGCTACGACATGTCCAGGGAGGCGGCCCGCCGCGCCTACGAGGAGGCCGAGGTGGGTCCCGAGGACGTCGACGTGATCGAGCTGCACGACTGCTTCTCGGCCAACGAGCTGATCACCTACGAGGCGCTCGGGCTGGCCGAGGAGGGGGAGGGGCACAAGCTCGTCGACGCCCAGGACACGACCTACGGCGGGCGCTGGGTGGTCAACCCCTCGGGTGGCCTGATCTCGAAGGGCCACCCACTCGGGGCGACCGGGTTGGCCCAGTGCTCGGAGCTCTCCTGGCAGCTGCGCGGCAGCGCCGACGCGCGCCAGGTCGAGGGCGCCGAGGTCGGACTTCAGCACAACATCGGGCTCGGCGGTGCCTGCGTGGTCACCGTCTACAAGCAGCCTGCGTAGCCGTGAGCGCGGTCGCTCCGCCTCCCGTCAGCGAGAGCCCGCTCGCGCGGATCCTCGATGACGTGCGGGGCGAGCTGACCGCGCACGGGAGCTTCCCGCCCGGGTTGACCGACTTCAACGTCGAGCGCACGCACCGGATGTCACGCGATCCCCTACCGATCCTGCTCGCGGCCTACGAGCGCTACGGGCCGGTGTTCAGCGTCCGGATCATGCACATGCGCCAGGTGTTCATGCTCGGCCCACGGGCGAACCACCACGTTCTGGTCTCCCACGCCGACAACTTCCGCTGGCGGGAGTCGAGCTTCGGCGACCTGATCCCCCTGCTCGGGGACGGGCTGCTGACCATCGACGGCGACTACCACCGCCGCGCGCGGCGGATCATGCTCCCGGGGTTCCACCGCGAGGCCATCGCCGCCTCGGCCCAGACCATGGTCGCGGAGGCCGACCGCGCGCTCGAGGAGTGGGAGGTGGGAGAGGCGATCGACGTCTACGCGTGGACGCGGCGACTGGCGATGCGGATCGCCATGCGCGCGCTGCTCGGCCTCGACCCCGACGACGCGGACAAGGGCGCGCTCGCGGCCGAGCACTTCGAGCGCGCGCTGGCCTTCTACGGGACCGAGTATCCGTTGCGCATCCTGCGCGGCCCGCGCACCCCGTGGCGGCGGATGCAGGCCTCGCGCGGCGTGCTCGACGAGATCGTCTACGCCGAGATCGCGCGGCGGCGGACCGGCTCCGGCTCCGGGCGCGGCGACGTGCTTAGCATGCTGCTCGAGGCCACCGACGAGGAGGGCGCGCGCCTGTCCGACCGCGAGGTCCGCGACCAGGCCACGACGCTCATGTTCGCCGGCCACGACACGACGACGTCGACGATCTCCTTTCTGCTCTACGAGCTCGCGCGCCACCCCCACGCGCTGGCGCGCGTGGTGGCCGAGCAGGACCGCGTGCTCGGCGGGCGCTCGCCGGGCCCGGCCGAGCTCCACAGCCAGCTCCCCGAGCTCGCCATGGCCCTCGACGAGACGCTGCGCCTCTACCCGGCGGCGTGGATCGGGCCGCGGCGGGCGGTGGAGGGGTTCGAGCTCGAGGGCCGCCACGTGCCGGCGGGCGCTTACGTCAACTACTGCTCCTGGGCGAGCCACCGGCTGCCGGAGGTCTTCCCCGAGCCCGAGGCCTTCGTGCCCGAGCGGTTCTCCCCCGACCGCAGGGCCGCCCTGCCCAAGGGCGCATACGTTCCCTTCGGCGGCGGCTCGCGCACCTGCATCGGCATGCGCTTCGGCCAGATGGAGATCAAGGCGATCGTCACGCGGCTGCTCCAGCGCTTCCATCCGGAGCTGAAGCCCGGCCGGACCATGACCGTGCGCCAGATGCCCACGCTGAGCCCCCGCGGGGGCATGCCAATGCTCGTGCGCGAGCGCCTGGGCGCCGAGGAAACGGTGGTCGGGTCGCTAGCATCAGAGACGTGAAAACAGGAATCCATCCCGAATACGTCGAGTCCCACGTACGCTGCACGTGCGGCAACGCGTTCACCACCCGCTCGACCAAGCCGGAGCTGAACGTCGAGATCTGCTCGAACTGCCACCCGTTCTACACGGGTCGCCAGAAGCTGGTCGACACCGGTGGCCGCGTCGAGCGCTTCCGCCGCCGCGCCGCGCGCCGCGCGCGCTGAACGGCGCGCGCTCGAGCGCGGCTCACCCGGCTCAGTCGTCGCACCGTCCGGTACGCGCCCGCGTGGGCGTCGTCCGCGCCGCTCAGGTTTGCCCACTCGGTGCCGTGGTAGTGAAAGGGGACACCTTCGCAAGGAGATTTCCCCATGGCCAACGAGCTAGACGGACTCAAGATCGCAATTCTCGCCGCCGACGGCGTCGAGCAGGTTGAGCTGACCGAGCCGCGCGACGCGGTCCAGAGCGCCGGCGCGCAGACCGAGCTCCTGTCGATCCACGACGGCGAGATCCAGGCGATGAACGGCGACATCGACAAGGCCGACACCTTCTCGGTCGACAAGCTGGTGGGCGACGCCTCACCCGGCGACTACGCAGGGCTGATCCTCCCCGGCGGCACCATGAACCCCGACAATCTGCGCGTCGACCAGAACGCGGTCTCGTTCGTGCAGGAGTTCTTCAAGACCGGCAAGCCGGTCGGGGTGATCTGCCACGGACCCTGGACGCTGATCGAGGCGGACGTCGCACGCGGTCGCACGCTCACCTCGTACCCGAGCATCCGCACCGACCTGCGCAACGCGGGCGCGAACGTCGTCGACGAGGAGGTCGTGACCGACGCCGGCCTCGTCTCCAGCCGCTCGCCCGACGACCTCCCCGCCTTCTGCGAGAAGATCGTCGAGGAGTTCGCCGAGGGCGAGCACCAGGTTCACGACGAGGGCGCCACCGCCGGCGCCGCCTCCTGACCACCGCGGCGACTGGAGAGCTTCGCCTATGAAGGCACTGACCTGGCAC
This sequence comes from uncultured Solirubrobacterales bacterium, assembly GCA_902806245.1. GTDB lineage: Bacteria > Actinomycetota > Thermoleophilia > Solirubrobacterales > Thermoleophilaceae > JACCUC01. The sequence goes on along the minus strand of CADCVU010000053.1, from coordinate 21,916 downwards.
GGCAACCACGACGTCCGCGTCGACAACGTCCCCGATCCGCGGATCGAGGAGCCGACCGACGCGATCGTGCGGATCACCTCGACGGCGATCTGCGGGTCGGACCTGCACCTCTACGAGGTCCTCGGTCCGTACATCGATCCCGGCGACATCCTCGGCCACGAGCCGATGGGCATCGTCGAGGAGGTCGGCTCGGAGGTCACCCACATCAAGCCGGGTGACCGCGTGGTGATCCCGTTCAACGTGGTCTGCGGGCACTGCTGGATGTGCGACCGGCAGCTGTACGCGCACTGCGAGACGACCCAGAACCGCGAGTACGGGACCGGGGCGTCGTTCCTGGGCTACACCAAGCTCTACGGGCACATCCCCGGCGGTCAGGCGGAGTTCCTGCGCGTGCCGCAGGCGCAGTTCGGCCCGATCAAGGTTCCCGAGGGACCGCCCGACGACCGCTTCCTCTACCTCTCCGACGTCCTGCCGACCTCGTGGCAGGCCGTCGAGTACGCGAACATCCCCGAGGGCGGGAGCGTTACGGTCTTCGGGCTCGGGCCGATCGGCCAGATGAGCTCGCGGATCGCCAAGCACCTCGGCTACCGCGTGATCGCCGTCGACCTCGTGCCGGAGCGGCTGCGGCTCGCCGAGCAGCGCGGAATCGAGATCGTCAACCTCAGCGCCGTCGACGACATCGCCGAGACCGTCCGTGAGATGACCGACGGGCGCGGCACCGACTCGGTGATCGACGCGGTCGGCATGGAGGCCCACGGCTCACCGGTGGGGAAGATGGCCCACAAGCTGGCCGGCTTCCTGCCCGACTCGGCCGCGAGGGCGATGATCGAGAATGCGGGAACGGATCGGCTCTCGGCGCTCGTTGCCTGCATCGAGACCGTGCGCCGCGCCGGCACGATCTCCATCAGCGGGGTCTACGGCGGTACCGCCACGCCGATGAACCTGCTCCAGCTGTTCGACAAGGGCGTGGTCATCACCCAGGGCCAGGCTCACGTCAAGCGCTGGATCGACGACATCATGCCGCTGCTGACCGAGGACGGCGATCCCCTCGACGTCGAGGGCCTCGCGACCCACAAGATCCCGCTCGACCAGGCGCCGCACGGGTACGAGATCTTCCAGAAGAAGCAGGACGGGGCGATCAAGGTCGTGCTCCAGCCTTGACCGCGGTTCCGCCCGAGCTCGTCGGCGATGGCGTTCACCGCGTCGCCGACGGGCTGGTCAACTGGTACGTCGTGGAGGAGGACGGGCGGCTGGCGCTCTTCGACGTCGGCTGGCCGCGCAGCTGGCCGACGATCGAGGGAGCTCTTGCTGCGCTCGGCCGTTCGCCGGGTGACGTCGAGGCGATCGTCCTCACCCATGCGCACCCCGATCACATGGGCGCGGCCGAGCGAGCACGCAAGGCCACCGGCGCACCCGTCTGGGTGCACCGCGAGGAAAACCCACGGCTGCGCGGAGAGTCGAAGGAGGCCTCGCCGGTCAAGCTCGTGCCCGCGCTCGTCCCCCAGCTGCGCCGCGGTCGGCGCTGCGCTTCGTCCTCCAGGCCACGGCGCGGGGCTTCCTGTTTCCGACCTGGGTCAGGAACGCGGTGACCTTCGAGCCCGGTGAGGAGCTCGACGTGCCCGGGCGCCCGCGGGTGCTGGCCACGCCGGGCCACACCGAGGGTCACGTCTCCTTTGCCCTTTCTGCGCGAGGGGTGCTCATCGCCGGCGACGCGATGGCGACCTACGACCCGATCACCGGCGCCACCGGCCCCCGGGTGGTGCACGACGTGGTCAACTCCGACACCGCGCTTGCGCACACCTCGCTGGCCGAGATCGAAGCCGTCGGCGCCGACACCCTGCTGCCCGGACACGGGGATCCGTGGCGGGGGAGCATGGCCGATGCGGTGGCGCGAGCGCGCGCGTCCGACGACTGAGCGTTGGCGGCGGTCGACCTCCGCCGGTCTGTGAGGAGCTACATCTGGCTCAGTCGCTCAGTCGCCGCTCGGACTCCTGGATCGGGACGTCGTTGATCGAGGCGTCGCGGCGGCTCATGTAGCCGGCCGCGAGCTCGCGCGAACCGGACATCCTCGAGCCGCGTATTCAGGTGAGCAATCCGCGTGTGCGGGGTAGAGGACGCCTCCACCGGCCGTGCCTCGGCGCGGCCATCCGGCGAACAGGAGCCGACGATGGCCTTTGTCAACGTACATGTCGTCACTGGAGTACTCGACGACTCCGAGAAGGCGCAGGACCGCTGACGTGATCGAGCCAAACGTCGCCGAGGGCATCCACCGCGTCCAGGAGGCCTACACCAACTTCTACCTCGTGGAGGACGAGGGCGGGATCACGATCGTCGATGCCTGCGTCCCCACCGCGTGGGACGCGCTGCACGAGGCGCTGCGGGCGATCGGACGCGCGCCGGGCGACGTGCGGGCGCTGGTCCTCACCCACGCTCACTTCGACCACCTCGGGTTCGCTGAGCGCGCGCGCTCGGACCTGCTGGTGCCGGTGTACGTGCACGAGAACGACGAGCCGCTGACCAGGCACCCGCTCCAGTACGCGCACGAGCGCGCGCGCAGCCGCTACCTCCTGACCCAGTTCCGCGCCTTTCCCATCGTGGCGGCCCTGGTGCGCAGCCGCGCCTTCTTCCCACCGCCGGTGCGCGAGGTGCGCCGCTACGTCGACGGGACGTTGCCGGTGCCCGGCTCCCCGCAGGTCGTGTTCACCCCCGGCCATACGCTCGGCCACTGTGCCCTGCACTTCCCGGATCGCGACGCGGTGATCGCCGGTGACGCGGTCGTCGCCCTGGATCCCTACACCGCCGAGCGGGGCCCGAAGATCGTCGCCGGCGCGGCGACGGCCGACAGCGCCCGCAACCTCGCCTCGCTCGACGCGCTGGCCGAGACCGGGGCCGCGACGGTCCTCACCGGCCACGGCGAGGCCTGGACGGGCGGGGCCGCGGAGGCGGTGGCCCGGGCGCGCCGGGCCGGGCCTTCCTGAGCAGAGTCCGTCGAGTCCGTCCTCCAGGTGAAGGGCGCACTCAGGTCGCGGGCCGTTCGCGCCGATAGCATCTCGACGATGAGCGAGTCAGCGCGAATCTCCTCCACGAACGGCGGCGAGCCGGCGGCCGGGGAGCCGGGGGCCGAGCCCCAGCCCCGCGGCGACGCGCCGATCGGCGGCCAGGCCGTGCTCGAGGGCGTCATGATGCGCGGCATCTCGACCTGGGCGGTTGCCGTGCGGGCGCCGACGCCGGAGCAGATCGAGGGCGGTCGCGAGCTTCAGCCCGAGGAGGCCGCGCTCGGCGAGATCGAGATCCACTCCGAGCCGCTCGTGTCCTGGACCCGCCGGCATCGCGCCCTGCGCCTGCCGATCATCCGCGGCGTCGTCGCCCTCGTCGAGTCGATGAAGCTCGGCTTCCGGGCGCTGGCCATCTCCGCCAACGCGCAGCTCTCCGACGACCAGGGCGAGATCGGCGGCAAGACCTGGGCCGGGACGGTCGCCGCCTCGTTGATCTTCGGCATCGGCCTGTTCTTCCTGCTGCCGGCAGGACTTACCAGTCTGTTCGGCGACGCGCTGCCCAACTCGCTGGTCTTCGTGGTCATCGAGAAGGTGATCCGGATCGGCATCTTCCTCGCCTACATCCTGCTGATCTCGCGCATGCGCGACCTTCAACGCGTCTTCGAGTACCACGGGGCCGAGCACAAGACGATCTCGTGCTACGAGGCCGGCCTGCCGCTCTCCCCCGAGAACGCCCAGGGCTTCTCGCGTCTGCACCCGCGCTGTGGTACCAGCTTCCTGCTGATCGTGATGATCGTGGCGATCGTGGTCTTCGCTCCGGTCACCTACCTGCTGCCGGAGTGGTACTGGCTGTTCAGCACGCGGGTGATCGGCATCCCGCTCGTCGCGGGCCTCTCCTTCGAGGTCCTCAAGCTCTTCGGCCGCAAGCGCGACAAGGCGTGGGCGCGGGCGCTGATGTGGCCCGGCCTCCAGCTCCAGCGGTTGACCACGCGCGAGCCCGACCTCGATCAGCTCGCGGTGTCGATCGCGGCGCTCGAGGCGGTGCTGGCGGTGGAGGATCCGGCCGAGGCGAGCGAGGAGGACAAGGTCGGCATGGAGGTCGTGGCCTAGGGCGCCTCAGCCGCCCGGCCTCAGACCCGCGCGAGCTCCGCCTCGGGCACGGTCCCGAGCGGAGGAGCGAGCGCCTCATCGTGACCGCGCTCGGCGAGGTGCGCGAGCGCCTCGGAAAGCAGTTGAGTGTCCTCGTAGAGCCGGTCTTCGACGACCTTGCCCCAGCGCAGGCGCAGGAACTGCATTCCCTCGTTGCGGTAGGTCTCTCCTCCGGGAAGGCTCGCGCGGAGAGCGAACCGAGTCGACGCCACGGTGTTCCAGGGCGGACCGCCCGCGACGACGGTAAGCGCCTGGAGATGCATGTCGGGGAAGAGGCGAAACGTGCGCTCGAAGAACCCGCGCACCGCCTCGCGGCCACGCAGTTCGCCGCCCAGGGCGTGGTCGCCGTAGAACCTGAAGACGGCATCGTCGTCGAAGTTACGAAGGACGTCGTCGACGGTGTCGGGGCGGATGCGGCCGAAGGCTCGACGGACGATGCGGCGCACGAAGAAGTGGTACATGAAGGCCTCCCAGGTCCTAGGACATATCTAGCTGATATATCGGACTGAGTTATGGAACGCAAGCTCTCGCATACCGCGCTCGTCATCCTCGGACTGCTCTCCAGCGGGACCAAGAGCGGCTACGACATAAAGCGCATCGTCGACCGTTCGACGCGCTTCTTCTGGAGCGCGAGCTACGGTCAGATCTATCCCGAGCTGCGCGGGCTGACCGAGCGGGGCCTCGTACGCGGCGAGCCGGGCGGGCAGGGCGGGCGCGCGCGGACCGTCCACGAGCTGACGCGAGCGGGACGCGAAGCCCTCGAGAGCTGGCTTCACGCGGACGACGAGTTCGTCCACGAGATCCGCGACGAGGGCATGCTCAAGCTCTTCTTCGCGGACGCGGCGGATCCTGAGGCGAGGCTGGCGAACCTGGCGGCCATGCGCCGCCGTTACGACGCGCTCGCCCGCCGGCTGCGCGACGAGATCGAACCGCTGGCCGCGGAATCGCCCGGAGCGTTCCCGCTCCTGACCGCTCGTTTCGGCGCCGAGTACTACGAATGGCTCGTCGACTGGTGCGACCGTGCCGAGGCCGAGCTTCGCGCAGCCTCGAGCAAGAGAACGCGTCGTGCGAGGCCATCGTCCCCCACTACGCTCGAGCCGTGATCGAGCAGCTCGTCGACCAGATCGAGAGCCGGTTCGCCGAGCTCTCCGAGCAGATGTCGGATCCCGCGGTGATCGGCGATCGGGAGCGCTACGCCGAGGTCGGGCGGGCGTGGCGCGGGCTCGCGCCGGCGCACGAGCTGGCGCTCGAGTACCGCCAGGCCCGCTCCGACGCGGCGAGCGCGCGCGAGCTGCTCGACGAGGAGGGCGACGACGCCGGCCTGCGGGGCGAGCTCGAGGCCGCCGAGGCTCGCATCGGCGAGCTCGACGAGGAGATCCGCCTGGCCATGGTCGAACGCGACCCCAACGACGACAAGAACGTGATCGTCGAGGTGCGAGGGGGCGCCGGTGGCGAGGAGGCCGGGCTGTTCGCCGGCGACGTCTATCGCATGCTCACCCGCTACGCCGAGCGCCGGGGCTTTCGGCCGGAGCCGATCTCGCTCGCCGACGGCGACTACACCTTCGCCATCAAGGGCGACGGCGCCTACTCGGTGTTCAAGCACGAGGGCGGCACCCACCGCGTGCAGCGCATCCCCTCGACCGAGTCTCAGGGCCGTATCCACACCTCGACCGCGACCGTGGCCGTGCTCCCCGAGGCCGAGGAGGTCGAGGTGGCGATCGACCAGAACGACCTCCAGATCGACGTCTACCGCTCGTCGGGTCCGGGCGGGCAGTCGGTCAACACCACCGACTCGGCGGTCCGCATCACGCATAAGCGGAGCGGCCTCGTGGTCTCGATGCAGGACGAGAAGTCGCAGCTCCAGAACCGGGAGAAGGCCATGCGCGTGCTGCGCGCCCGGCTGCTCGAGCAGCAGGTCGCCGCGCAGCAGGCCGAGCTCTCGGCCGATCGCAAGGCGCAGGTCGGCAGCGGCGAGCGGGCCGAGAAGGTCCGCACCTACAACTTCCCGCAGGACCGCGTGACCGACCACCGCGTCAAGGTCACGCGCGGCAATCTCGAGGGCGTGCTCGACGGCGAGCTCGACGAGCTCACCTCGGCGCTCGAGTCCGAGGAGAAGCGCCGCAAGCTGGCGGCGGCCGCGCTCGTCGCGGGCTGAGCCGATGACGATCGCGGGCGCGGCGAGCACGGTTCGCTCCGCGCTGCGCGACGCCGAGGAACGGCTGACGGCAGCGGGCTCGGTCTCCGCCCGCCTCGACGCCGAGCTCCTGCTCGCCGACGCGCTCGGGGTCGACCGCGCGGCGCTGTACGCCCGTGCGGACCGCGCGCTCCCGACCGAGGCTACCGCAGCGTTTGCGCACCACCTCGGGCGGCGCGCCGCGAGCGAGCCCGTGGCCTACGTCCTCGGCCGCCGCGCCTTTCGACGGCTCGAGCTCGAGATCGACGACCGCGTGCTCATTCCGCGGCCCGAGACCGAGCTGCTCGTCGAGGTCGCCCTCGACGCCCTTCCGCACGGCGGGCGCGTCCACGACGTCGGTACCGGCTCGGGGGCGATCGCCCTCGCCCTCAAGGACGAGCGCCCCGATCTCGTGGTCAGCGCATCGGACCTCTCGGCATCGGCGGTCGCGGTGGCGCGTACAAACGCTACACGCCTCGGCCTCGACGTCGCGCTCTCGTGCGCGGCCGGTGTCCCGGCAGCCGACTTCGATCTCGTGGTCGCCAACCTTCCCTACATCCGCGACGACGAGTGGGCCGGGCTGGCGCCCGACATCGTCCGCTACGAGCCACGCGAGGCCCTGCTCGGCGGCGGGCCCGACGGGCTCGAGGCCATCCGAGAGCTGATCGCCGCCGTACCTTCGGGGATGCGACTGGCCCTCGAGCACGCCCCCGCACAGGCCGCTTCGGTGCGGGCTCTGCTGCGCGAGGCCGAGAGCCGCCGCGGCCTCAGCGGCGAAGAGGACGTAACGCTCGGAGCCGCGCCGTGACCGAGCGCGAGGTCGCGACCTTCCGCCGCTGCATGGCCGTCGGCGGGGTCGCCCTGATCCCGACCGACACGGTCTACGGGCTCGCCACCGAGCCCACCTCGAAGGAGGGCGTCAGGCGGATCTACGCGCTCAAGGGCCGTCCGCCGGACCGCCCCGCCGCGGTCATGTTCTTCGAGCTCGAGCTCGCGCTGGCCGCGCTGCCAGAGCTCGGAGAGCGCACGCGCGCCGCGCTCGAGCGGCTTCTGCCCGGCGCGCTCACCGTCCTCCTGCCCAACCCGGCTCAGCGCTTCCCGCTCGCCTGCGGCCCCGAGCCCGAGCGCCTCGGCCTGCGCGTTCCCGCGCTCGACGGCGCGCTCGCCCCGCTGGCCGGAGCGCGGTGGCCCGTCCTCCAGACCAGCGCCAACCGCTCGGGCGGGGCCGACGCCCGCCGCTACGAGGACGTCGAGCCGAGCATCCGTCGTGGCGTCGATCAGGGCGTGGACGGCGGCGAGCTCGCGGGCACGCCCTCGACCGTGGTCGACCTGACCGCCTACGAGGACGAAGAGGCTCACCGCGTTCTCCGCGAGGGGGCCGTGCCGCGGGCTCAGGTGGACGCGCTGCTCTGAGGTCCGCGCGATGGCCTGGCGGCGGGAGACCGCGGACCCCCTTGGTACCTTCATCCGAGTGCGCATCGCCGTCGGATCCGACCACGCCGGATACGGGCTCAAGTCCCGCGTCGTGCCCCTGCTCGAGGCCGAGGGCCATCAGGTGGTGGACGTGGGCGCGACCTCCGAGGAGTCGGCCGACTACCCGCTCTACGCCGAGCTCGCCGCCCGCCTGGTGGCCGGAGGCGAGGCCGAGCGCGGGGTCGTCGTATGCGGCTCGGGCACAGGGGTCTCGATCGCCGCCAACAAGGTCGACGGGGTCCGGGCGGTGAATGCGCACGACGCCGAGGAGGCCGAGCTCGGACGCCGCCACAACGACGCCAACGTGCTCGCCCTCGCCGGCCGGCGCCTCGACGAGCGCGACGCCGCCGACATCGTGCACGCCTTTCTCGCCGCCGACTTCGAGGGCGGCCGCCACGGTCGCCGGGTCGACCAGATCGCCGCCATCGAGAGGAGAAGCCAGTGACCGAGATCAGTGCCGACCACTTCCTGAAGCCCGTGGACGAGGTCGATCCCGAGATCGCCCAGGTCCTCGAGGACGAGCTCCGCCGCCAGGAGACGACGCTCGAGATGATCGCCTCCGAGAACTTCGTGCCGCAGGCCATCCTCGACTGCCAGGGCTCGGTGCTGACCAACAAGTACGCCGAGGGTTACCCCGGTCGGCGCTACTACGGCGGCTGCGAGTACGTCGACGTGGCCGAGCAGCTTGCCATCGACCGTGCCAGGGCGCTGTTCGGAGCCGAGCACGTCAACGTCCAGCCGCACTCCGGGGCGCAGGCCAACGCGTCGGTCTATCACGCGCTGATCCGCCCCGGCGACGGCATCCTCGGCATGCGCCTCGACCACGGCGGCCACCTCACCCACGGGATGAAGGCGAACTTCTCCGGCCGCCTGTTCGAGGTCTCGACCTACGGCGTTCGCGAGCAGGACTCGATCATCGACATGGACGAGGTCGCGCGCGTCGCCCACGAGGCTCGCCCGCAGATGATCGTCGCCGGTTGGTCGGCCTACCCGCGCCAGCTCGACTTCGCCGCCTTTCGCGAGATCGCCGACTCGGTCGGAGCGCTGTTCATGGTCGACATGGCTCACTTCTCGGGCCTCGTGGCCGCCGGGGAGCATCCGAGCCCGATCCCCTACGCCGACGTCGTCACCACGACCACCCACAAGACGCTGACCGGCCCGCGCGGCGGGATGATCCTGTGCCGCTCCGAGCACGCGAAGAAGATCGACTCGGCGGTCTTCCCCGGTCAGCAGGGCGGTCCGCTCATGCACGTCATTGCCGCCAAGGCCGTGGCCCTGCGGATCGCCGCCTCGGAGACCTTCCGCGAGCGCCAGCGGCGCACCCGCGCCGGTGCCGCCGCCCTCGCCGAGGAGCTCCAGCAGGGCGGCGTCAACGTGCTCACCGGCGGAACCGACGTGCACCTCGCCCTGGTCGACCTCCGCGACTCGGAGCTCGACGGCCTCCAGGCCGAGAATCGCCTGCACGAGGTGGGGATCACCGTCAACCGCAACGCCATCCCGTTCGATCCTCGTCCGCCGGCGGTCTCCTCGGGTCTGCGGATCGGCACGCCGGCGCTGTCCACCCGCGGCTTCGAGGTCGAGGACTTCCGCGAGGTCGGCCAGGTCATCGCCGCGGCGCTGACCGGTGACTGGAGCGAGGACCGGCGCACCGAGCTCGCCGAGCGCTCACGGAGGCTGTCCGATGCTCATCCGCTCTACGACCGTCAGCTCGCGGGCGCGGCCGCCTAGCCGCGTCGGGCGACCTCGGGCTCGAGAGGCTCAGCGATGCGGCGACACGAGACCCGCCGAGGCCGCGCCGACGCGGCCGACAGCGTCCCCGAGAACGCGCCGCGCCGTCGGCCGCCGCGGGCGCGCGCCGGCGGACTGGCCGCCGCTCTGGCCATCGTGGCCGTTGCCGTGGTGGCCGGCTCGACGCTCTCCAGCGAGCCCGTATCGCGGCTTCCCGGCCTGTACTCGGGCAAGGCCGCGGTGTCGCCGGCGCCCGTGGAGGTCTGGGCGGTCGGCGACGGGGCCGACGGCAGCGAGGCCGGCAAGCGCGTGGCGGCCATGATCGCGGCCGCCCGCCCGGCCCGGATGCTCTATCTCGGCGACGTCTACGAGCGCGGCACCCGCGGGGAGTTCGCGCGCAACTACGCCTCGGTCTACGGTGCGCTGGCGCGCCGGACCCTGCCCACCCCCGGCAACCACGATTGGCCGCGCCACGCAGAGGGCTACGACCCCTACTGGGAGCGCGTGACCGGCAGGTCCATGCCGAGCTCGTACGTCACCCGAATTGCTGGTTGGGATCTCCTCAGCCTGAACTCGGAGACGGTGGGCCCCACTTCGCCGCAGGTCCGCCGGCTCGAGCGCACGGTCGCCTCGGGCGGGACGTGCCGACTGGCGTTCTGGCACCGGCCTCGGTTCAGCGCCGGCAGCCACGGCGATCAGCCCACCGTCGCGCCGTTCTGGCGCGCGCTTCGTGGCCGGGCGGCGCTCGTGGTCAACGGTCACGAGCACAACATGCAGGAGCTGCGGGTGCGCGACGGCATTCGCGAGCTGATCTCGGGCGCCGGTGGGCGCAGCCACTATCGGCTCGATAGGAGCGACCCGCGGCTCGGGTGGTCCAACGTGACCCGCGACGGCGCTCTGCGACTACGGCTGCGCCCCGGCCGCGCGGACTACGCCTTCGTCGCGGTCGGCGGCCGGGTGCTGCGCCGCGGCACGGCGACCTGTCGCCCGGCCCAGCCGGACGCTTAAGAAGTTCCTCACGTCCGTCTAACCGACTTCCCGGTCGGCCACGGAGAGCCAGAGACACCATCGTCCCCCGGGGAGTCGAAGGCGCCCGACCCTCCCAGTCGAAGGCGTGAACCGAGTGAGAGCCCCAGCTAGAGGCTGCTCACGCGTTCGCTGCGTCGCGCTGCTCCGGCCTGACCTGGCTCAGCGCTTCAGGCGACCACGCCCCCGACCGCGAGCGCCCGGCTCCGGCGCGCCCGCCCGCGCGGGTACCCTGCCGCTCGATGAGCGCGCTCGACGCCGTCTGGGCCCTCCTCGTGGCGGCGGCGCTGACCCTCGTCGCGACTCCGGCGGCGGCCGCGCTCGCTCGCCGGGTCGGCGCGCTCGACAAGCCGAAGGAACGTGGCCTGCACGACCGGCCGATGCCGCGCCTCGGCGGGCTGGCCATCCTGGCCGGTGCGCTGTTGGCGGCGGCGCTGTTCCTCCCGCTCGGCCTCGAGGCGCGGGGGATCATGGTCGGGGCGGCCATCGCCGCTCTGCTCGGGGCGCTCGACGACACCTTCGACCTGCCCGCGGCCCCCAAGCTCGCGGGCCAGGTGCTCGCCGCGGCCGTCCCCGTGCTCTCGGAGGTGCGCGTCGAGAACGCGACCCTCCCCTTTCTGGGGGCTCTCTACTTCGGGCCGATCCTCGGCGGCGTCCTCACCCTCGTCGGGATCGTCGCCGTCATGAACGTGGTCAACTTCACGGACGGCGTCGACGGGCTCGCCGCCGGCGTCTGTGCGATCGCGGCGATCACCTTCGCTGCCATCGCGCTCTCGCTCGGGCGGGAGGAGGCCGGCGTGCTCGCCGCGTTGACCGCCGGGGCAGCGCTCGGCTTCCTGCCGCACAACTTCCACCCGGCCTCGATCTTCATGGGGGAGTCGGGCTCGGGCCTGCTCGGGCTGCTGCTCGCCTGCGTGGCCATCCAGGGGGTGCTCAAGACCGCGGCCGTGGTCGCCCTCGCCTTCCCGCTGGTGATTCTTGCGGTGCCCATCCTCGACACGGGCTTCGTGGTCGCCAAGCGGATCAAGTACCGGCGCCCCGTCTACCTCGGCGACCGCTCCCACTTCCACCATCGCTTCGCCAACATCGGGTTCTCGCAGCGGCGCACCGTGCTCTACCTCTACGGCTGGACGGTTGCGCTGGCCGGGCTCGCGCTCGCGCTGCGCTTCGTTCCCTACTCCGACGACCGCGGCAACTTCGACGCGGAGTGGACGGCGGTGCTGCTGGTCGCCGGCCTGGCCGCGGCCGCCACGAGCGTCTACCTCGTCTACATCCTCGAGATCCTCAAGTTTCGCCGCTTCCGCGAGCGCCAGTTGCGGCGGGAGGCCATCACGCGCGGCCTCGCCCCTCCCGCCGAGGAACAGATCACCGCGGAGATCGAGCGCGAGGTCCAGACCGGCGAGTTCAGCGCGGTCGGGCGGGAGTGAAAGGGCGCCGGCCTCTTCTCAGCGCGGCGTCGAGCAGCGCGCGATCGCCCGCGTCAGCTGCTGCGGGACCCGGCCCCGCTGGAGGTCGTCGATGGTGCTCTGGATCAGCTGGTCCGACGAGCCGCCCGAGCCCGAGAGATCGTCGTAGGCGCAGGCGCAGTCGGCCTGCGTGGCTCCGGTGGTGCCGGCGCAGGCGTTCACGAAGATCGCGCGGTCGGCTTCGGCCACGCCGGTCGAGCACCCGCCGAGCGCGGCGATCGCGAACGCGAGGGCGCAGACGCATGCGAGGGGGCGGCCGATCATACGGCGATTCTTACACGCGCGGGCGACGCCGACCTCGCCCGCCGTCGAAGCGGGACTGGACCTCAGAAGAGCGAGGCCTGCACAGGGGGCTCCGATCGTCGGGACGGCGCGGGATCTCTCCGCCGTTCGGCGGGTCCGAGGTCGCGACCGCGCATCGAGAGCGCCCGCGTTGCGGTGCGCCCACGCCCGACGAGCGCTCCGAGGCGCCGGCGCTCCTGCACCGGCGCGTAAGCCCCCCGGCGGTACAGCTCCTCGTAGCGCTCCACCAGGTCTGGGCGCTGGTCGCGCAGCCAGTCGAAGAAGATCCCCCGCACCTCTCCGCGCAGGTGCAGGGCTACCCCGCCGATGTCGGTGGCCCCCGCCTCGGTCGCGAGCTCGAGGATGCGCTCGACCTGCGCGGGAGAGTCGTTGATGCCGGGCATCAGGGGCGCGATCAGGACGCCGGTCGGAATTCCGGCCCGGTTCAGCTCGCCGACCGCCTCGAGCCGCTTGCGCGGATGAGGAGTGTGAGGCTCGGTCGCGCGCCAGGCCCGCTCGTCGAGCGTCGGAACGGACAGGTTGGCCTGGAAGCTCGTGCGCTCGGCGATCTGGCGCAGTAGTGGCAGGTCGCGCAGGATCAGCGGTGACTTGGTGAGGACCGACGCCGGGTTGGCGGCGTCGCGCATCGCCTCCCAGATCGGCGGCAGCAGCCGGTAGCGGCTCTCGACCCACTGGTAGGGATCGGTGTTGGTTCCGAGAGCGACGTGCTCGCCGTCCCACGCGGGCCGGGCGAGCTCGGCGCGCACGAGCTCGGGAGCGTTGACCTTGACGACGATCTCGCGCTCGAAGTCGCGCCCGGCGTCGAGGTCGAGGTAGGTGTGCGTGGGACGGGCGAAACAATAGGTACAGGCATGAGTGCAACCCCGATACGGGTTGATCGTCCACCGAAACGGCATGCGCGAGCGGTTCGGCACACGGTTCAGGGCCGACTTCGCCCGCACCTCGTAGAAGCGCACGTCCAGAGCCTCGGGCGCGTCGAAGCGCCGCACCCGAGCGGTTTCGGCGTAGCCGGGCAGGCGCGCCTCCTCGTCGCCTTCGAGGCTAAGGTTGTCCCAGCGCACGAACACATGTTCGCACAGCGGGCGGACGAGGCACCTGGATCAGCCGCCGAGCTCCTCGCCCCAGGCGGTCAGAACGAGCGTGCGAGGCCCGCCGGCGTCGCGGTGCTCGCACAGGTAGACCCCCTGCCAGGCCCCGAGCGCAAGCCGGCCGTTGGCGACCGGCAGGCTGACCGCGCTTCCGAGCAGCGAGGACTTCACGTGGGCGGGCATGTCGTCGGGTCCCTCCGAGCGGTGGGTCCAGAACGGCGCGTCCTCGGGCACGGCGGCGTCGAACCACGAGCCGAAGTCGTTCAGCACGGCCGCGCTGGCGTTCTCGTTGACGGTGAGCGAGGCCGAGGTGTGGCGCACGAAGACGTGGAGCAGCCCGACGGCCAGCCGGCCGAGCTCGGGCAGTGCTTCGACGACCTCGCCGGTGACGAGATGGAACCCGCGCGATCGTTCCTCGAGCCGGAGCTCTCGCTGCGCCCACATCGGCGCCGACCGTAGCCGAGGCGCGCGGCGACCGGTTTTCGGTTACTTTCCCGCGCCAGCGCGGGAGGACGAGCGCATCGAGGAACGGTCGGGTTCGGCGGGCGACAGAAAGCGGGGAAGGATGCGTTCGAGGAGTGTCGGCTTGGTAGGGGCGATGGCGCTGCTCGTCGCCGGATGCGGCGGCGGCGGAGGCATGGCCATGGGCGGCGGCTCGTCGAGCGGTCCGTACGCACCGCCCTTCCAGGAGCCCTGCCAGGTGGTCGACGGACGTGTCGTGGTCGACATTCGAGAGACCGAGTTCGTCTGCGAGGACCTCACCGTCCCGGCCGAGACCCAGGTCGTCTGGACAAACTCGGACGAGGTCGAGCACGGGATCGCCAAGACCAAGGGACCCGGCTCGGACTTCAATTCCGGGCCGCTCCAGCCCGGCTCCACCTTCAGCCAGGTTCTCGACGAGGTCGGCACCTACGAGATCAAGGACGAGGAGATCAAGGGCGGCGAGGGCCCGATGATGACGATCTCCGTCGAGGAGGAGGAAGAGGTCGAGCCCGCACCCGGCGGTCAGCCGGGCGCCACGCCGTAGCGGCGGCCCGATGAGAAGGGCTGCGTTCTCGGCCTTCGCGCGCACCGAGGGCGAGCGACTGCTCGCCCTCGGCCGCCGCGAGCCCGCGCTGGCCGTCGCGCTGGTCGCGACCGCGGCGCTCTACATCGGGTTCTCGTTCCTCAACCACTTCCACTACAACAGCGGTACCGACCTGGCCATCTTCGACCAGGCGATCTGGAACTACAGCCGCTTCGAGGCACCGACCTCGACCTTCCTCTCGCCCTTCGGCTACGGCAACATCCTCGGCGACCACCTCACGCCGATCCTGATCCTGCTGGCCCCGCTCTACTGGATCTGGGACAACGTCGGCGTCCTGTTGATCGCGCAGGGCCTGCTGCTGGCCGCGTCGATCGTGCCGGTCTTCGTCTTCTGCCGCCGGCGCCTGGGGCGCACCGGCGCCTACCTCATGACGCTCGCCTACGCGTCGTTCTGGGGGATCGCCTCGGCGGTCGCCTTCGGCTTCCACGAGGTCGCGTTCGTTCCCCTCCTCCTCGGCCTGATCCTGATCGCCGTGGAGGACCGCCGGTGGCGGCTCTTCGCCGCTCTCGTGATGACCCTGCTGCTCGTCAAGGAGAACATGGCGGTGCTCGTCGTCTTCCTCGGGCTCTACGTCGGCTACACCCAGCGTGAGTGGCGCAAGGCCGCGATCACGGCGAGCGTCGGCGTGACCTGGTTCGTGCTCGCCACCGACCTGATCCAGCCCATGTTCGTCGAGGGTCGGGACTATCGCCACTGGATGTACGGAGCGATCGGCCGCGATCTGACGAGCGCGCTCGTCAACATCGTCACCGACCCGACGCGCCTGCCCTATGTGTTCTTCACCGGCAGCTTCGATCCTGGCACGGGTTGGGCGGACTCGACCAAGCTCGGCACCCTGGGCCTCATCTTCGCGCCGTTCTTCGGACTCGCGCTGCTGTCGCCGATCGGTCTGCTGCTGCTGCCCCTGCTGCTCGAGCGGATGCTGGCCGGCAACCCGTGGCTGTGGACGCCGTACCTGCACTACTCGCTCACCATCGCGCCGGTCCTCGTCATGGCCTCGGCCGACGCTCTCGCGCGACTCGCGCGCTGGCGGCCGCTCGTGCCCCGCGCGCGGACGGTGCTGGTCGGGGGGGCCGCGGCCATCGCCGTGGCCAACGTCGCGGTGGCGACCCGGTTCCCCCTCGCCGACCTCGTCGACCCGGACTTCTACGTTCCCTCCGCCGAGGACCAGGCCCGCCGGTCCGCCCTCGCGCAGATCCCGAGCGACGCCTCGGTGCTGACCGGGAGCCGGATGATGCCCCACCTCACTCACCGGGACAAGGTCTACGAGATGCGCGCCCACAGGAAGGCGACCGACTACATCGTCACCGACCCCGAGGAGTACTTCTGGACGCGCTGGCCCAAGGCCGGCTACCGCGACCGCCAGCGGCTCTTCTTCGACAAGGGCGGAAGCTACGAGACGATCTTCTCCGCCGGGGACATCGTCGTCATGAAGCGCCGTACGAGCTTCGCCGCCGACCCGCCCGAGTAGAGCGACTCGTCGCCCAGCAGTGCACGCCGCGTCGCCGCCATCTCCCGCGGGCCCGAGCGCGAGCCTGAGCGGCATCCGTCGTCCTGAGGGCGCAGCTGACACGGGGCCACGAAGCCCGTGCTCATGTAGACTCGACTTCGCCGAGAGCCTCTCCACCGCGGAGCGCCTCAGTCCACCAACCGTCCGCCCCCTCTGTTCACCTCTTGCCGAGCCCGACACCCCAGCGTGCGCGCCCTCAGGGCCCGAGCGGCGCGACCGCCGGCTACCTGCTCCTCTCCGTCGTGGTGCTCTGCAGCGGGGTCGGCGCCGGCCTCGGAGCGCTCCTCGGCGCCGTCACGCCCCTGCTCATCGTCGGTGTCTTCCTAGGCTTCTTCGCCGGTCTCGCCCTTGTCATCTCCCGCTATCGAACCCTCTGACGCCGAGACCCCGAAGGTCCTGAGCTTCCTGCTCTACCTGGACCTGTTCGCGCTCGCGCTCTGCCTGCCGCTGTTCCTGGTCGCGGGCTTCTCCATGCTCGGCTACGCGGTGGCCGCGGCCGCCTGGCTCATCCAGCGTGCGGTGCGCGAGCTCGTCCAGCGCCGCGCCGAGGCCGCGACCGACGTGAGGACCTCGGTTGGGCTCACCGCCGCGAGCATGCTCATCCGCGGCTGGCTCGTCGCCTTTGCGCTCTTCGCCGTCGGCCTGAGCGACAACGACGCGGGCCTCGCGGCGGCGATCCTGTTCCTCTTCCTGTTCAGCATTTTCTTCACCATGCAGGCCATCGTCCGGCCGCAGGGCAGAGCCACACCCGCGCCGACCGCGAGGCCGAGCCGGTGAGCGCCGCCACCTCAGGCGCGAAGGGACGCTTCGGTCGGCTCTCCACGAAGTGGAAGGTCGCGATCGGGCTCGGCATCTACCTCGCCGTGATCGTCGCGGTGTACCTGATCTTCCCGCCGATCCCGCCCGAGCCGTTCATGCCGGCGGAGGAGTTCGAGCTCACGCCGTGGATCCCGATCTGCCTCGGCGGGGCCGTCGACCCGATTGCCGGAGCCTGCCTCGGAGGGCTCGACCTCAGCATCAACAAGGCAGTGTTCTTCGTGTTCCTCGCCTGCATCATCACCGTCGGCGGGATGCTGTTCATCGCGCGGCGGATGCAGGCGCGGCCCAACAACGTCCAGACCGCCGTGGAGGCCGCCTACGACCTCACGCGCAACCAGCTCACGCTCGGCAACATGGACCGGCGGATGGGCGCCCGCTGGTTCCCGCTCGTGGCCACGCTCTTCCTGTTCATCGTCGTCTCGAACCTGATCGGCTACCTGCCGCTGCCGACCAACACGACGCACCCCGTTCCGATCCTCGGCTTCGAGATCCCCTCCCTTGCGGTCTACGCCGCCACCGCGAACATCTCGGTGCCGCTCGTCCTGACCCTGATCGTCTGGTTCGCCTACAACATCCAGGGCATCATCAAGAAGGGCTTCGTCGGCTACTTCAAGAGCTGGATCCCCGCCGGCACGCCAGACAACTTCTTCGCCAAGGCCGGCCTCTTCCTGATCGAGAGCATCTCCCACTTCGTGCGGATCATCTCGCTGTCGGTGCGGCTCTTCGCCAACCTGCTGGCCGGCCACCTGCTGATCCTGTTCATGGCCGGTGGCCTCGCGGTGATCCTCGGGATCGCCGCCATCGGGGCGGTCACCCTCCCGATTGCAATCGCCTTCTTCACCTTCGAGGTCGTGCTGATCGCAGGCCTGCAGGCTTTCATCTTTGCCATCCTCACCGCGATCTACGTCGGTGAGGCAACCGCAGAAGCTCACTAAGGAGGCAGCAGCATGGAAGAGACCCTCGGTCTCATCACGATCATCGCCCAGGGCGGCAGCACGAAGGGCATCGCCCTCGGCGTCGGTGCCGGCCTCGGCACGATCGGCCCCGGCATCGGCGTCGGCTACATCTTCGGCAAGGTCATCGAGTCGGTCACCCGCCAGCCCGAGATGCGTGACGAGATCACGTCGATCCAGTGGCTCGGCTTCGCGCTCACCGAAGCGATCATCTTCTACGCCTTCATCTTCGGCCTGATCGCCTTCTTCCTCTCGCCCTCGTGATGGTGCTCTCCGGTCTGGCCGCGCCCATCGCCTCGAGCGGCGCGTCGCTCGTCTCGCCGAACATCGGCCTGATGATCTGGACGCTGCTCGCCTTTGCGGGCACCTTCCTGATCCTGCGCAAGTACGCCTTTCCGAAGATCGCCGAAGGGCTCGACAAGCGGCGCAGGGCGATCGAGGAGTCGATCGACCACGCCGAGCACACGCGCGAGGAGGCGGACAAGATCCTGGCCGATTACCGCGAGCGCCTCAAGGAGGCGCGCGAGCAGGCCGACGACATCGTCGGCCGGGCGCACCGCTCCGCCGATCACATCGAGAACGAGTCGAAGCAGGACGCCAAGAAGCAGCACGAGGAGATGATGGAGTCGACGCGGCGAGAGATCGAGCGGGAGACCCAGCGCTCGCTCGAGCAGATCCGCAAGGAGGTCGCGAACCTCACCATCACCGCCACCGAGAAGGTCACGCGCAAGTCGCTGAACGACGACGACCACCAGCGGCTCGTGCGCGAGGCCCTCGACGAGGTCGACTTCTCGGCGCTGGCGCCGGCGGGGACGAGGGTCGAGGACACGACCAACGAGAGCTCGAACGGCAGCGGCGAGCGCCGCGAGGAGAGCTAGGAATCGCGTGCAGGAGATCGCCGACGTCTACGCGCGATCGCTGTTCCAGGTCGCGCAGGAACAGGACTCGCTCGACGACATCCACGAGCAGCTCGGCCAGTTCGCCGACGCGATGAACGAGAGCCACGACCTCCAGGTCTTCATGTTCTCGCCGTACTTCTCGGCTCAGGAGAAGAAGGAGAGCCTCGCCCAGGTCGTCGAGGGCGCGGACGAGAACCTCTTCCGCTTCCTCGAGCTCCTGGCCGAGCGCCATCGCATGCCGGTGGTCTTCCGCGTGCGGCGGACGTTCGACGACATGTGGGCCGAGGAGCGCAAGCGCCTCGAGGTCTCGATCACCAGCGCCGTCGAGCTCGACGAGGAGACCGTCGAGACGATCGGCGAGCGGATCGAGGAGCAGACCGGGCGCGACGTACAGCTCTCGACGCACGTCGACCCCGACGTCGTCGGCGGGATCGTCCTACGAGTTGGCAACATGATCCTCGACGCCAGTGTGCGCGCCCGGCTCGAGCGACTGCGCAGACAGGTTTCGACCGCTGCGGCCTAGCGCCGCGCGGCTCCGACAACACCGACCAGGCAGAGAGCGAGAGGTAGCTACACACCCATGCAGATCAAGCCCGACGAGATCACGAGCATCCTCAAGAGCCGCATCGAGGGGCTCGATTCCAACGGTGCGGCCGACCTCTCCGAGGTGGGGACCGTGCTGTCGATCGCCGACGGCATCGCCCGCGTGCACGGCCTCGAGAACGCCATGTCGCTCGAGCTGCTCGAGTTCCCCAACGACGTCACCGGCCTCGCCTTCAACCTCGAGTCCGACAACGTCGGCGTCGTGCTCTTCGGCGCCTGGGAGACGATCGACGAGGGCGACACCGTCAAGCGCACCGGCCGCCTGCTCGAGGTCCCCGTCGGCGACGAGCTGCTCGGGCGCATCGTCGACCCGCTCGGCAACCCGCTCGACGGTAAGGGCGAGATCAACGCCACGCACACGCGCCCGGCCGAAGGTCCGGCGCCCGGGGTGGTCATGCGCCAGCCCGTCGAGGAGCCGATGCTCACCGGCCTCAAGGCCATCGACGCGATGGTCCCGATCGGCCGCGGGCAGCGCGAGCTGATCATCGGCGACCGCCAGACGGGCAAGTCGGCGATCGCCCTCGACGCGATCATCTCCAACCGCCACGACGAGACGGTCAAGTGCGTGTACGTGTGCATCGGCCAGCGCCTCTCGACGGTGGTCGCCGCCGCGCAGACGCTCGAGGAGCACGGCGCGCTCGAGAACACGATCATCGTCGCCGCCGCCGCCAACGAGGCCGCGCCGATCAAGTGGATGGCGCCCTACGCCGGCACGGCCATGGGCGAGTACTACCGCGACACCGGCCAGCACGCGCTGTGCATCTACGACGACCTGACCAAGCACGCCTACGCCTACCGGCAGCTCTCGCTGCTACTGCGCCGCCCGCCGGGCCGCGAGGCCTTTCCGGGAGACGTCTTCTACCTCCACTCGCGCCTGCTCGAGCGCGCGGCAAAGCTCAACGACGATCTCGGGGGCGGCTCGCTCACGGCGCTGCCGATCGTCGAGACCCAGGCCGGCGACATCTCGGCCTACATCCCGACCAACGTGATCTCGATCACCGACGGCCAGATCTTCCTCGACCAGGACCTGTTCCTCTCCGGCACGCGACCGGCGATCGACGTCGGCATGTCGGTCTCGCGCGTGGGCGGGAGCGCGCAGCCGAAGCCGATGAAGAAGGTGGCCGGAACGCTGCGCCTCGACCTCTCGCAGTTCCGCGAGCTGCAGTCCTTTGCGCAGTTCGGGTCCGACCTCGACCCGGAGACCCAGGCCACGCTCAACCGCGGCGAGCGGCTCGTCGAGACGCTCAAGCAGGGCGAGCAGCAGGTCATGTCGACGCAGGACCAGAGCGCGATCATCTACGCGGGCACGAGCGGCTGGCTCGACCGCATCAGGACCGATCGCATCGGCGAGTTCCAGGTCTTCCTCACCGACCGGCTGAGCTCCGGGAGCGGCGACCTCCTCGACCGCATCAAGGACGGCGAGTGGGAGGACAGGACCGAGAACGAGCTCAGCGAAGCCATCGGCGAGGCGATCGACGACTTCGGTCCCGACTTCGACGCCGAGGGCAACGACCTCGAGGAGGGCGAGTCCGACCGCGCCCAGCAGGGAGGCAGCGGTGAGGCCGAGTCCCGGAGCGGGTCCGACTCGGACGCAGACGACGAGACGAGAGGCAACGAGACGAGGTCCAAGAAGGACGACGAGGACGACGACAACACGTCCGAGAACGACGGGAAGTTCAATAAGAGCAACAAGGACGACGACGATGAGTAACGCGACGCGGACCGACTGATGCCCGCCGGAAACGACATCAAGGACCGCATCGAGTCGGTCAAGAACGTCAAGCAGATCACGCGGGCCATGGAGATGGTCGCAGCCGCGCGTCTGCGCAAGGCCGAGCAGCGGATCGAGGCCCTGCGGCCCTACGCCGACGCGCTGCGCCGGATGACCCGGCGCGCCGTCGAGGCGGCCGAGCGCCTCCCCGATCTGCCGCTGCTCGAGGAGCACGACTCGATCGATCGGGTCGGGCTGCTGCTCGTGACCGGGGACCGCGGCCTCGCCGGCGCGTTCAACTCGCAGATCATCCGCGCGGGTGAGCGACGCGCGCGTGAGCTCCAGCGCGAGGGGCAGGAGGCGGCCTGGTACGTGATCGGGGCAAAGGGCGGCTCCTCGCTCACCTTCCGCGGCTACGACGTCGAGGGGACCTACACCGGCTTCACCGACCGGCCCGCCTACGCGAACGCGCGCGAGGTCGGCCAGGACATGATCTCCGCCTACACCGACGGCAAGATCGACCGCGCCGAGCTCTTCTACAACGGCTACATCTCCCCGATGAGCCAGGTGGTTCGCCACGAGACGCTCATGCCGCTCCAGCAGGCCGACTTCTACGGCGAGAGCGAAGAGGACGGCGAGGACGGCGAGGCGTCCTCCGAGCGCGAGAACCGCGACTCCGGTGACGACGGCGACAGCCCCGACCACAGCCGCGCGCTGTGGATCTACGAGCCCGAGCCCGGCGAGATCCTGCGCCAGCTGGCTCCCGACTACGTCGAGATCTCGATCTATCGGGCCATGCTCGAGTCGACGGCCTCGGAGCACGGCGCGCGCATGACCGCCATGCGCAGCGCCTCCGACAACGCCTCGGAGATGATCGACGACCTGACCATGCAGGCCAACCGCGAGCGTCAGGCGCAGATCACCCAGGAGAT
>CADCVU010000052.1 GCA_902806245.1 uncultured Solirubrobacterales bacterium | reverse complement strand
GGCCTCGGCGCGGTCGCTGCGATAGCCCTGCTCTCCGGCCTGAGCGCCGGCGCCGCGCCCGGCGAGCCGGCTGAGCCCGGCGCGCGGGCGGCGCCCGCTCGCCCCGAGCGCGCCGTCGACCGCCTCAACCTGAAGCAGCAGGTCGGCCAGACCCTGTTGCTGTCGTTTGCCGGCCCCGAGGCTCCCGACTACGTCCTCAAGGCGCTGCGCCGTCGCCGCGTCGCGGGGGTGGTCCTGTTCGGCCCGAACGTCGTCTCGCGCAGCCAGTTGCGCGAGCTCACCCGCGACCTCCAGCGCGCCGCCCGCGGGCGGGCGGTCATCGCCACCGATCAGGAGGGGGGCTCGATCCGGCAGGTCCCGTTCGGTGCTCCGGAGGAGGCGCAGCCCTCTCAGTCCAGCCGCCGGGAAGCCGCCTCGGCCGCTCGCGAGGGTGCCGTCGATCTGCGCTCGGTCGGGGTCAACGTGAACCTCGCGCCGATAGCCGACGTCGGCACCGAGGCCGGATCGGCGGTCGGCGCTCGCGCCTATCCCGGTGAGGCGGGCGAGGTGGCGGCGAGCGTCGCAGCGTCGGTGCGCTCGCACCTGCGGGCCGGTGTCCTGCCGACCCCCAAGCACTTTCCGGGCTTCGGCTCGGCCCAGGCCAACACCGACGACGAACCGGTGACCATCGACTCGCCGCGCGAGCGCATAGTCGAGCGTGACCTCGAGCCGTTCCGGGCGGCGGTGAGATCCGGGACACCGCTGGTCATGGCCTCACACGCGCTCTATCCGGCGCTCGACCGCAAGCGCATCGCCTCGCAGTCGCCCGCCGTGCTGAAGGGGCTGCTGCGCCGCCGGCTCGGCTTTCGCGGGGTCGTGGTGACCGACAGCGTCGAGGCCGACGCCGTCCTCAGCCGCTCCTCGGTCGAGGTCGCCGGCGTTCGCTCCGTGGCTGCGGGCGCCGACCTCGTGCTCATGACCGGCGCCGGCAGCTTCGCGACGGTCTCCGAGCGGATCCTGGCCCGAGCCCGTCGCTCGCGGGCCTTCCGCCGGCGGGTCGAGGAGTCGGCCGAGCGAGTGCTCGCGCTCGGCGACGACCTGCGCCGGCGCGCACGCGCCGCTCGCTAACCTCAGAGATCCGGCACGGTCCGCCGGATCGAGCGCGAGGAGGAAGTCATGGAGAAGGCCGGTTTCGCGGCAGGTTGCTTCTGGCAGGTCGAGGAGACCTTCCGGCGCGTCCCGGGGGTCAGCGCCACCCGGGTCGGCTACCAGGGCGGCGAGACGCCGAACCCGACCTACGGCGATGTCTGCTCCGGAGCCACCGGCCACGCCGAGACGCTCGAGGTCGACTTCGATCCCGAGCAGGTGAGCTACGAGCAGCTGCTCGAGCTCTTCTGGGAGGTCCACGACCCCACCCAGCTCAACCGTCAGGGGCCGGACGTCGGCACTCAGTACCGCTCGGCCATCTTCTTCCACTCCCCCGAGCAGGAGACCGCGGCCGTAGCGTCCCGGGAGGCGGCCCAGTCGCGGTTCAGCCGGGACGTCGTGACCGAGATCGTCCCCGCTCCGGAGTTCCACGCCGCCGAGGACTACCACCAGCGCTACATCGAGAAGCGCCGGGCGACGAGCTACGCGTACTGAACGTCCGTGGAGCGCCGCGCCGGCCCGGTTGGCCACGCCCGGTGAGGGGTAGATAGGAACAGACGCTGTCCTCGGACCAGGGAGACGGCATGAAGGCGACCTCGGCGCCGGCCGGTGTGGCGCATCAGCAGGAGCGGCGCCCGCACCGTCTGCGAGCGGCAGGGCTGATACTGGCGATGAGCATGGTCAGCCTGTTCATGTGGATCGGCGTCCCGCTCGGGTGGCTATGGATCGCCGCTCAGGTCGCCACGGACTACCAGGCCATCTACCTGTGGGCCCTGTTCGCCATTCCGCTGACCATGGTCGGGGTCGGCTGGGTCCTGTACCGGCTGAACGCGATCTACGTGCGGGCCAGCAACGAGCCCGACGGGCCCCGCCAGACGTCGTGGCTGCGCAGCCAGGCCGCGGACCGCTCCTCGTCCGAGCCTCGACGGGCGCTCGACGTGATCATGGCCTGCTCGGTCGGGTTGGCCATGACGCTGCTGGCGGTGTGGTTCTTCTTCTACGCCGGCTCGCCCCTGCCGGGCGCGAGCTGAGGGCGTCCCCGAGCCGCCCGGGTCCGCTCAGGCCAGGCGGCGCTCGGCCAGCTGCTCGAGCTGGGGCGGGCCGCCGTCGCCGGGTCCGGGGCGCTCGAGCCGGACGCGGGCCGTGCGGCCGTCGAGGTCGAGCGTGGCGAGCTGGTTGTTGAACCACGGCTCGCTCTCGTCGACCGAGCGCCAGCGGATGTCCTGGTCGCGCGCTCCGGCCGCGCGGGCCAAAAGCCGGGCGACCGCGGTGAACGGCCGGGACCAGCCGAAGCGCATGATCCGTCGCTCCTTGCTCGAGAGCGCGTTGCGCATCGGCGAGCAGACCGCCTGGTAGACAGCGGCGCGTTCGCCGGCCCTGTCGCCGCGCCCGTTCGAGCGGAACGCGACCTCCTGCACGTAGGCGTGGTGGACGTCGCCCGAGAGGGTGATGACCGTCGCCGGTGGTCTTCCGCGCTCCCCGCTCGCGACCGAGCGCTCGAGCTCGGCGAGCTCGCGGAAGGAGCGGTCGAAGGCCGCCCAGTGCTCGAGGTCGATGGCCTGACGGATCCGCTCGGCGGCCCGAGCGGCCAGCCCGCCCCACGCTCCGGCGCAGACCCGCTCGTTCCACTGCTCGAGATGGTGCATGCCGGGAGCGAGCAAGAACGGAACCGAGGTGGCGATCAGCACATGGTCGAAGTCACCGCTCGCGCTGCGCTGGATGTAGTCCCACTCGCGCTCGTCGACCATGCGCCGCTCCTGCTCGCCGAGGACGCGACCGGCCCGCGAGTCGATGACCACGAGCCGCGTCCGGCCGAGGTCGCGGTGAAAGCTCCAGCGCATCGCGCCCACGTCGTGGTCGGAGCGCTCGGCCAACTCGCGCACGAGCGGGCCGGCGTCCTCGCCGGCGGTGATCCGCCGGTAGACCGGATCGTCGTCGAGCTGGCTCGGCGAGAGATTGCCGAGGTGCTGGTAGACCCAGTAGGACATGATGCCGCCGACGATCCGCTCGTGCCACCACGGCTGGCGACGGATCTCCCGGATCCACGCCTCGGAGATGTTCCAGTCGTCCACGATGTCGTGGTCGTCGAAGATCATCGCGCTCGAGACCGTCGAGAGGATCCAGCGGATGAGGGGGTCGCTCCACGAGTCGAGGTAGAGCCGCGTGTACTCCTCGAAGTCCGCCACCTCGGAACCCGGTGCGTCGTCGGTGGTGCGCCGCGAGGCGATGAAGCGCTCCGTCCCGTTCGAGACGTCGTCGGCGTAGACCTGGTCGCCGAGCCAGAGCAGGAGATCGGGCCACTCCTCCGGTGGCCGGGTGGTCATGCGAAGCGCGTAGGTGTACAGCGCGTCGATCTCCTTGGCCCGCGCGTCCGCGTCGCGCTTCAGGTTGTACGGCGGCTCGTGGGGGCGGGCTACCCGGCAGGAGCCGAAGATGACCCGGTAGGAGGTTCCCTCCTTGATGGTGCGGATGACGCTGGGAGGGTGGGGCGAGTGCGCCGGCGGCCAGCGGCACTCACCGTCGACGTGAACCTCGTAGGGCGTCGCCGTCCCGGGCTCGAGTTCGTCGATGCGCGCGAGTGCGTAGTGGTGGCCCGATACCTCGAAGGTCGGCGTACGGTTCCCGAGGATCTCCACCTCGCAGGCGCAGTCGGTCTCGACCCAGATCGTCGCCTCGCGCTCGCCGACGTAACGCAGGAGGGGCCCGAGGACTAGCTCGCTCACGCTGCTCGCCGCCCGCCGCGGCGAGGCCGGCTACATCGGGAGCTTGTCACGCCCCCTGCGCCCGGCCGAGGCGCTCTTGCTCTGAGCCTTGCGGCCGGAGCTGAACGGCTTCTGGAACCAGCGACCGAGGAAGCCGGGCGCCTTGCCCGCCACGCGCTGGCCGGCGCTCAACGTGCGGTCCGCGCCACGCTGAGGACCGTGCGAGAGCCTGGGAACGAGAAAGGCGAGCACCACGAGAACCACACAGACGACGGCGACGACGGCAATGACCATTCTTCGTTCCCTCCCCGATTGCGGCCGAGTCGTTCTCCCCGGCCCGTGGCGCCAAGCTACCAGAGCCGTCGGTCCCTGAGGCGGCCCCGTCGCGTGCGTACGCCGCCCGCTCACGACGTGTAGGAGGCGGTCGGCGTGGGCACGTCCCAAGCACGGTAGGTCGTCGACGCGAGGGGGAATTTGATGGCGGTAACCAAGATCATCGAGGTGGTCGGGTCGTCGCGCGAGAGCTCGGACGACGCGGTCAAGAGCGCTTTGGAGGATGCGCGGGGATCGCTGCGATCCATCAAGGCGGTCGACGTTGTGTCGGTCGGACTGCGCGGCGAGAACCTCGAGGAGTGGCGTGCCCACGTGCGCATCTCCTTCCTGATCGAGCGAGGCGTGTCGGAGGGCTAGGCGGACGCGGCGGCGAGCCGCGGCGATAAAGGGGTCGGATGCTCTGAGCGCCGGGTAGGAGGACGCCATGGTCCTTCACGAAGACGGCGACGCGGTCATCGCCGTGGGGCAGCCTTCTCACGCCTGGCTCTCGGGTCAGCTCGCCCGCGCCTGGGGCAACGAGCGCTTCGGCGCCGTCTCTCCCTGGGAGGAGGTCTGCCTCGGCGCCGAGCAGCACGACGTGGGCATGGCCGGCTGGGACCTCGAACCCGAGCTCAACCCCGAGACCGGCCGGCCGCGGTCGTTCATGGAGATGGCGCTCGAGACCCACCTCGAGCTGTGGTCGGCGGCGCCCGGGCGGCTGCGCGCGCAGAGTCGCTACGCGGCGCTGCTCGTGTCCATGCACGGGACCGGGCTCTACGAGCGTCGCGACCTCGCCGCGCTCGAGGCGGAGCAGGCGCGGGAGGTGCGCGACTTCCTGCGGAGCGGACGCGCCCTTCAGGACGAGCTGCTCGCGGAGCTCCGCGCCGACCCCGCGACCGCCGCGCACGCCGACCCCGCGACGGTGGCTCGCAACCGGAGCCTGGTCTGGACCTGGGACTCGCTCTCGCTGGCGCTCCTGCTCGACTGGACGCCGCACGAGGCTCGCGACGTCCCGGCGAGAGACGGGGTCCTCGCGATGAGCCTCCGAGCGCAGGACGGCTCGCCGGGGCGGTGCTCGCTCGATCCGTGGCCGTTCTCCTCCGATCGCGTCGGCGTTCGCTGCGAGGGGCGCCGGCTCGAGGGCCGCTACGAGGACGAGGAGGAGATGCGCGCCGCCCTCGGCCGAGCGCCGTGGGTGACTCTGGCCTTCGAGCTGGTTCCGGCGGAGGACGCCGGCCGTGGCGGTTGAGCCGGCGCTCGGGGTCGAGCTCGTCCGCGGGGTGGCGATCACAGCTGCGCGCGGCGGTCCGGCCTACGCCGACCACGGCTCACGCGCGCGGTCCCGGGTCGCGCTCAGCTTCGACGACGGGCCGGGAGCGCTGACCGCCGACCTGCTCGACGTGCTCGGGGTCCGCGGCGCGCGGGCGACCTTCCATGTGCTCGGAGAGCGCGTCGCCGGCCGCGAGCCGCTGTTGCGGCGCACGCTGGCCGAGGGCCACGAGCTCGGCAGCCATGCCGAGCGCCACGAGCGCCTGGGCGGTCGCCCGCTCGAGGCCCTGCGACAGCTCTTGCGCACGAACGCGGCGCTGCGCCGAGCGACCGGCCGCGCGCCGCGCGTCTTTCGCGCTCCCTACGGCGAGGTGAGCACGGGGGTGATCCGCGCCGCCCGGCTCGGCGGCCTCGTGACCGTCGGCTGGGACGTCGATCCGCGCGACTACGAGACTCCGGGCGCCGAGGCGATCCACGACCGCGTCGCCGCGGCGGTCAAGCCCGGCTCGATCGTGCTGTTGCACGACGATCGTCGTGCGTTGCATCAGACCGTCGTCGCGACCGAGCGCATCCTCGAGACGCTGGCCGGGCGCGGCCTCGCCGTGGTCACCGTGTCGGAGCTGCTCGGCCTCGGCTCACGGGCCGCCGCCGGCCGCTTGCTCCGCCCGCGTCAGTCCGGGCGGCGCTCGATCAGCAGAGTCTGAAGCGCCCGCCCGAGCGGTCCGCGCTCGTCCCACAACGCGGTGTCGGCCAGCCCGATCCCGCTCGGCTGCGGGGTGGTCGTCGCCTCGAGGCCAACCCACTCGCCGGCGGGAAGGCGGTGGAGGTGCACGCCGAGATCGACGTTGACGAAGCGGTGGCTGGCGAAGTCGAGGGCGGCGCTCACTCCGTTGCCCGAGTCGGCGGCGACGAGCACCCGCTCGAGCGGGCTGAGCGCCTCCCCGGGGACCAGGGCGACGCGCGAGCGCATCCACACCGTGGCCGGGCCGAGCTCGCGAAAGCCTCCGGCGATGAAACGCCACTCGATCGCCGTGTGGTAACCGACCGTCGCCGCGGTGGGAAAGAACGCGGAGGCGCGGCCATGCTCGGGGCCGGGAGGCGGCTCGGGCGCGGGCGCGGGCGCGGGCGTGAGCTCGATCTCCGCCGTGCGCAGGCGCCAGGCCCGCGCCCGCACGAGCTCGCGCCCCTGTTCGTCGAGCAGCTCACCCTCGAGCAGCTCGACGCTGCGGCCCGGCCTCACCACGCGGGCCCGCGTCGACGAGCGTCGAGATCGGGATGGGTCGCAGGATCTCGAAGGTGACGCGTGCGATCTGCGCCGCGGGGCGCGGCTCGCAGCGCTCGAGCGCGCGCCCGAGCAGCGCGGTCGGCGGACCGGCGTGCTGGAGCTCGTGATCCCAGGGGCCACGCGTGAGCTCGCTCGCGCGGTAACGATCGCCCTCGGGCGCAAAGAAGGCGGCCTCGGGCAAGCTGGCCTGAGCCGACGCGGCTATGGCGCCGCCGGTCGCTGGTGCAGCGCCTTCCACTCCTCGTAGGGCATGCCGTAGATCCGTTCGCGGGCCTCGGCGTCGCTGACTTCGACCCCCCGCTCCTCGGCGGCGCCGCGATACCACTTGGACAGGCAGTTGCGACAGAACCCGGCGAGCTCCATGAGCTCGATGTTCTGCACGTCGTCGCGCTCGCGCAGGTGCTCGACGAGACGGCGAAAGGCGGCGGCCTCGAGCGCGGTGCGCTCCTCGTCACCGGTCTCGGACGCGGGCGTGGCGTCGGTCATCAGGAGGGGAGAGTAGTGATGCCCCGCCGGCCCGGGTGCGCGGCGAGCCGGTACGGTTGAGCCCGCATGTCCGCCGCCCGCCCCGTCCCGACGCTGCTGGCGGCGTTGACGATGCTCGTCGGCTGCGGCCCCCCGAGCGGCGGGGATGGTTCGTCGGGTGCGGTGCCCGGCGACGATCCGGTCGTGCGACCCACGCCCGCCGCCTTGTTGACCGTCAACTTCGACGACGGCGAGGGCGAGAAGCGCGAGGCGTCCCTGAACTGCGCCGCCGCGGCCGACAAGGCGACTGGATACCTGCGCCTCTCGGACGCTTCCGACCTGTGTCGGCGCCTCGGCGAGCTCAAGGGATCGCTGACCTCGCCGCCGGCGCGCGGGCGGGCCTGTGCCGAGGTCTTCGGAGGCCCGGCCAAGGCCCGGGTCAGCGGCCGGATCGACGGCCGCAGAGTCGATCGCCGCCTCGCTCGCACCGACGCCTGCGAGATCGGCGATTGGGACCGCGTCGACGTGCTCCTGCCGGACGTCGACTAGGTCGCCCGCGTGGTCGGGCGGCACTAGAATCACAGGGCGGATGCGGCGCGCGCGCCGCGTCGACGAGAGCTACAGGAGGTCTCCATGGACGCCGGCACGAAGGTCGAGAAGAGCGAGCAGGAGTGGCGCGAGCAGCTCACCCCGGAGCAGTACGAGGTGCTCCGCCGCGCCGGTACCGAGCCTCCCTTCAGCGGCGCCTACAACTACGCCAAGGACAGCGGGATGTATCGCTGCGCCGCCTGCGGCGCCGAGCTCTTTCCCTCCGACACCAAGTTCGACTCGGGCACCGGCTGGCCCAGCTTCACCGAGCCCGCCACGGCTGAGGCGGTCGAGCTGCACAGCGACCGCAGCCACGGCATGACCCGAACCGAGGTCACGTGCCGGCGTTGCGGCTCGCACCTCGGCCACGTCTTCGACGACGGACCGAACCCGACCGGTCAGCGCTACTGCATCAACTCGCTCTCGCTCGACCTCGACGCGTCCGACGCGGAGTCGAGCACCGGCTAGATCGCGGCCCGCGGCCGGGCGGCCGCGGGCGCAGCGTCGCGCTAGCCTGCGGCGCGACCGAGGGGGAGAGGAACGCCGCGGTGCTCGCAGGGCGCGACGACCGGGAGGGAACAGCTTGACCACGCGAGCGGCGCTGCGGCCCCTGCTGAGCGGCCTGCTCGTGATTGTCCTGCTGGCCGGCGCGGGGGTTGGCGCCGCCGCGCTGCTGCGGCCCGATCCGGACTCCTCACCGATGGCCGAGCGGGCGGCCGCGACCAGCCTCCCGGGCGAGGAGGCCGTCTCCCTCGACGGGCTCGAGCGACCGCGCAGCCGCACCGACGACGAGCCCGCGCCGAGCGGTCCGCCGCCGAAGACCGCCGAGGTGATCGGCGTCGGCACCGGTGAGTTCTCGGCCCCTGCGGCGGCGGCCGGAACGGCCGACGTCGAGGACGTGGACGGACCGGCCGACCCCGGAGATGGCGAGCTCGCCTCCGACGTCGAGATCCGCGGCCAGCTCGCTGAGTTCCGCGACCACCTCGGCGACATCGACCCGCGCAAGGGGGCGCGCGCCTACGTCGGCAAGGACGGCCGTGCGGTCCTCCCCGAGGGCGCTCCGCGCGAGGTCGCGCTCGTCGTCGCCGCGGCGAACGAGATCGCCACCAAGCCTACAAGTGGGGCGGCGGGCACGGCGCGTGGAAGGACTCCGGCTACGACTGCTCGGGCTCGGTGTCGTTCGCGCTCGCGGGCGCACGGCTGCTCGACGCGCCGCTCGCCTCCGGGCCGTTCATGCGCTATGGCGCGAGCGGGCCGGGACGCTGGATCACCGTCTACGCGCGGTCCGGCCACATGTTCATGACCGTGGCCGGGCTGAGATTCGACACGAGCGGTGCCGCGGGGGGTACCCGCTGGCAGGCGGGCTCGCGCTCGACCGCAGGCTTCATCAGGCGCCACCCGCCCGGGCTCCGACGCCGCGCCGCTCGAGGCTGCGGAGAGCGCAGGTTGGCGCCCACGGCGCAACTACGGGCCCGCTCGTCGGTTACAGGCCTTTCATTGTCTGGCAACGCCGACCGTCCGGAAACGGCGCGATAAGCCGACGCGCGATGTGGCTTCGGAAGCCTCCGCATCCGTCGGCCGTCGCTGCACATCCCGGGGGGGCGAAAGAGTTCCGCCAGGACCCTTGCACGTCTCAAGCGACCCGCCCGAGTTGACGATCCGAACGGAATCGAACGAAGTGAACGGAGTCACGACATGAGACCTTTGATCGCCATCCGCCTGCTGACGCTGCTGGCCGCTTCTCTCGCGATAATGATGACCTTCGCCGGCGCCGCCTTCGCCAGCCTCGGCGATCGGACTCTGAGCCAGGGCTCAGAGGGCGACGACGTACTCGAGCTTCAGCGCGAGGTCACCTACCTCGGCTACCCCACGCCGCGCACCGGCAACTTCACGAGCGAGACGAAGAGCGACATCATCGGCTACGAGCGTGCGACCGGCCTGAGCGTCGACGGCGTCGTCTCGCAGTCGGAAGGGAGCACGATCGTCCGCCGCGCAAACGAGAAGCGCGCGCGCGAGGCCCAGCCCGACACCGCCGGCTCGTACGCCTTCACCGAGCGCACCCTGCGCCTCGGACTCAAGGGCGGCGACGTGCTCACCCTCCAGCGCCTCGTCACCGAGCTGGGTTACCCGACGCCGCGCACCGGGCGCTACACCAGCCGTACGAAGAGCGACTTCCGCAACTACGAGCGCACCACCGGCCTCAACGTGAACGGCGTGGCGAGCCGCGCCGAGCAGAGGACGATCAAGCGGCGGGCGGCCGAGCGGAGCTCAACGAGCTCGCGTGACCACGTCTTCCCGATCAAGGGACCGCACTCCTACGGTGGTTCGGGCTCGCGCTTCGGCGCACCGCGCTCCGGACACAGCCACGGCGGCCAGGACCTGGCTGCTAACTCCGGGACCCCGCTGGTCGCGGTCACCAACGGGCGCGTGTCCCAGGTCCGCTACCAGGCGGGCGGCGCCGGCTATTACGTGGTCATCCAGGGCGACGACCGGATCGACTACGTGTACATGCACCTGCGCGAGTCGGCGTCGGCCTTCGTCTCGCCCGGCCAGCGCGTGCGGACCGGGCAGCAGGTCGGCCGCGTCGGCTCGACGGGTGCGTCGAGCGGGCCGCACCTGCACTTCGAGATGTGGACGGCGCACTGGTTCGACGGCGGGCACCGCTTCGACCCCCTGCCGTCTCTGCAGCGCTGGGACGCCTACAGCTGAGCCGCTGACCGGCGCTTTCGTCGGCGGCAACGTCTCAACGAGCGGTGGACCGGCGTACACCGGTCCGCCGCTCGGCTACCTTCCGCACTGGAGTCAACGGGGGAGGTAGTCCGGATGCGACGTCTTGTCGTCGCGGTCACGCTCGTCGCCGCGTTTGCGGTTCCGTCCACGGCGGCGGCTGCGCCACGGCCGTTCGGCAACGAGTGCCGCCCCGAGAACGGAGTGCGCTTCTGTCCCGCGCAGTCGCTCGACGACCGGGTGCCGAGCTTCGACGGAGCTCCGCTCGACGCCGACGTGACGCTTCCGCGCACCGGGCGCGGACCGTTTCCGACGATCGTGATGATGCACGGCTACGGCGGCAGCAAGGAGGACTTCGAGGCGACGAGCCCCGAGGGCGACGACCCCGACAACGACACCACCTACCACTGGAACAACAACTTCTTCGCAAGGCAGGGCTACGCGGTCATCAACTACTCGGCGCGCGGCTTCGGCGGCTCGTGCGGCGAGGCGGGCAGCCCTAACTCGCCTCCGTGCAGCACCGAGCGCAGCTACGTGCACCTCGCGGACCAGCGCTGGGAGGCCCGCGACACCCAGCACCTGCTCGGCAGGCTCGCCGATCAGGGCGTGACCAAGCCGCGCGACATCGGCGTGACCGGCATCTCCTACGGCGGCGGTCAGAGCCTCGAGCTCGCCTTTCTGCGCAACCGGATCCGCCGCCTCGACGACTCCTTCGCGCCTTGGCGCAGCCCCGAGGGCAAGCCGATGGAGGTCGCCGCCGCCTTTCCGCGCTGGCTGTGGTCGGACCTCGTCAACTCGCTGCTGCCCAACGGCCGCTTCCGCGACGACCGCACTCCGCGCGAGAGCGACAGCCGCAACCCGCTGGGGATCAAGAAGGAGACCTACGTGGACGGTCTGCTCGCCAGCGGCGACGCCACGGGTACGTACTGCGGGGAGGAGGCCCAGACCCGCGTCGGCCCGTTCGGCTGCGACGACTTCAGCGCCAACCTGCGCCTCTTCTTCACCCGTGTCTCGGCCGGGGAGCCGCCCGACCCCCAGGCCAACCGGATCGCGAACGAGATCTTCAACCACAAGCAGGGCTACGGCCTCGGCGGCGTGCCCGCGCCGCTGCTGCTCCAGGACGGATTCACCGACGACCTCTTCCCGGTCGGCGAGGCGCTGCGGATCTACAACCAGCAGCGCGCACGCAACCCGAGGGCGCCCGTGTCGCTGCAGTTCGGCGATCTCGGCCACCCGCGGGCCTCGAACAAGGAGAACAGCGATCGCTTCTTCAACGACCAGGGCGCGCGCTTCCTCGCCTTCCACCTCAAGAACGGGAGCCCGAGCGGCGTGCCGAAGCCGGGCGCGGTGACCACCTTCACCCAGACCTGCCCGCAGGACGCGCCGTCCGACGGTCCCTATCGGGCGAGCTCCTGGGATCGGATCCATCCCGGTGCGATCAGGTTCTCGGGCTCGAGGCCTCAGACCGTGACCTCGCCCGCCAACGGCGACCCCTACGGCAGCGCGATCGACCCGATCGCCGGCGGCGGCGACGCGTGCCGGACGGTGCCCAAGGTGCGCGCCGCGGGCACTGCGGTCTACGAGGGTCCGCGCTCGAAGGGCTACACGATGATGGGGCTGCCCAAGGTCACCGCGCAGATCGAGACCACCGGCCTCTTCGGCCAGCTCAACTCGCGGCTGTGGGACGTCGCGCCCGACGGCAGCCAGCGCCTGATCAGCCGCGGTGCGTATCGACTCCAGAACAACCAGCGCGGCCGCGTGACCTTCCAGCTGTTCGGTAACGGCTACCGCTTCGCCCCCGGCCACCGGCCGAAGGTGGAGCTGCTGGGCAAGGACGAGCCCTTCCTGCGACCGAGCAACTCCGCCTTTGCGGTCAACGTGCTCAGCGCCGAGATCGAGCTGCCGACCCTCGAGCGCTCCCCGCAGCAGGGCGACGGGCGCGGCTCGGCGGCCGGAGACCGGGGCTGCACGAGGCGCGGGAGCGACCGCGCGGAGATCCTGCGCGGCACCGGGGGTTCGGACGTGATCTGCGCCGGCGGCGGCAACGACGTGGTCTACGGACTCGGCGGCGACGACATGCTCATCGGCGGCGCGGGCAGCGACGTGCTGCGCGGCGGTGACGGCGACGACGATCTCCAGGGCGACCAGGGCGACGACCAGCTCGTAGGCGGCGACGGCGACGACAGCGCCGAGGGCGGCCCGGGCGGCGACGGCCACGCCGGCCAGGCCGGCGACGATTCGCTCGGCGCGGGCGACGGCCGCGAGGGCAACGACACCTCGAACGGAGGCCCCGGCACGGACTCCTGCCGCAGCGATCGAGGGGACGTGCAGAGCGGCTGCGAGTGAGCGCCGACCCGCTCGGAGGATGGGCGGGTCGGCGTCGAAGCTCGGACGCGCACGCGCCGCACGCGCCCGCCGCACCTAAGCTGGCGGCCATGCCGATCGATCCCTGGGTGGCCGCGGCGGCCCCAGCCATCGCCGCCCGGGCCGAGCGCGAGCTCGAGGCGCTGGTCGGCGTCTCCTCGCCCTCGGGCGACGTAGGCGGCGCCGAGGAGGCGGTGGCGCTCTGCACCGCGCTGCTCGGCCCCGCGGTCGAGGCCGAGCGGATCCCCTGCTCCTCGCCCGGGCACGCTCCCGACCTGCTGGCGCGGATCGAGGGCCGGGGCGGGCCGCGGCTGCTCCTGCTCGGCCATCTCGACACCGTGGTCTCGCACGCCGCGCACCGGCCGCTGAGCCGTAACGACGGGCGCCTGTCGGGATCCGGGACGATCGACATGAAGGGAGGGGTGGTGCTCGCCCTCGGCGTCCTGCGCGCCCTGGCCGAGCCCGCGGCGGACTCGCCGCCGCTCCCCGCCTTTGGCGAGGTCGCCCTCCTGCTCGTCAACGACGAGGAGTGGCGTCGGCACCCGTTCACGCACGCCGAGCGCTTCGCCGGCTGGGACGCGTGCCTGTGCTTCGAGGCCGGCGAGCGCGGCCCCGGCGGTGAGGAGGGGGTGGTCGTGCGGCGCAAGGCTGCGGGAACCCTGCGCGTCGAGGCCCACGGCACCTCGGCTCATTCCGGCGCGGCACCAGACAAGGGCCGTAACGCCCTGCTCGCGCTCGCCGCCGCCGCCGAGCGGGTCGCCGCCTTTCACGCGCCGTCGGGCGGCGAGCGCCTCAGTGCCGTGCCTACCATCCTGCGCTCGGGCGAGGCCTTCAACGTCGTCCCCGCGGAGGGCGAGCTCTACTGCGACCTGCGCGCCGACCGGCTCGAGGCGATCGAGCCCGTGGCCGCGGCGGTGCCGGCCGAGGTCGGCGGTGCGCGGCTCGAGGCCGAGCTCATCCGCCGCTGGCCCGGGATGGACTCACGGGCGGCCACGACCGAGCTCCTCGCGGCGGGGTCCGAGCGCCTCGGTCGCCCGATCATCGCCGCTGAGCGCGGCGGCGCGAGCGACGCCAGTCACGTCGCTCCGCACGTGCGACTCTGCGTAGACGGCCTCGGGCCGCGCGGCGGCGGCGCCCACGCGCCGGAGGAGTTCGTACTCGCCTCGTCGCTGGCCTCCCGCGCCGAGGTGGCGCTCGCGCTGGTGGCCGCGCTGCTCGACGGTTCGTCCGGCTGAGCGGGCGACGCTCGCGGAGGTGCGCCTCCGGGCCGACGAAGACCCGGTGAGGTCCGCGACAGACTGCGACGACGGTCGCCGTCCTCGCGCTGATGGCCGCGCCGGCGCTCGTGACCGCGCCCGCGGGCGCGGTCACGAGCGCCTTTGGCCCGGTGGCCGGCCAACCCCGCGCCAGGGACGCGCTCGATTGGCGGCTGAGCGTGCACCGCCGCGCGGAGCGTCGCGAGGGCACATCGCGGCATGGACCGGCGCGGAGCGGCGAAGCGCGCGACGTTCCGGACGCGCGGGCGCTGAGGCGCCCGCCCAACGCGCTACGAGCGCCGCGCCTGCGTCCCGAGCCAGTCGGCGATCAGCGCGCCTATCTGCTCGCCCTGGTCCTCCTGGAGGAAGTGGCTCGCGTCGTCGATCACCGTGAGCTCGTCGGCGGTCGGGAAGAGCTGCTGGACCTCGCGCCCGACCGGCTCGAGCGGCAGCGCCGGGTCGGAGTCGGCCCACATGAGCAGCGACGGGCGACGGTCGCGCGAGAGCGCCTCGGCGACGGCCTGGCCCTCGGCGGCGCCGGGCTCGTCGGGCTGGAGCGGGATCATCGGCGGGAAGGTGCGCGGCCCGGCCTTGGAGCGCTCGTCCGGGAAGGGCGCCTCGTAAGCGGCCAGCACATCGTCGGGCGGCGTGTGCTTGCAGGCGCCGGCGATCAGCGGCCGGATCGGCACGTCGGGCGTGCGCTCGACAAAGGCGGCGAACTGCTTCCAGCCCTCGCTCATCTCCTGATGGCCGGTGAACACGCCGGTGTCCATGGCCACGAAGCGCGCGATGCGCTGCGGTTGCTCGAGCGTCGCCACGCGCAGGCCGATCGGGCCGCCCCAGTCCTGCACGACCAGCGTCACCTCGCTCAGGTCGAGCTCCTCGACCAGGGAGGAGACCGCTCGCGTGTGGTTGTCGTAGGAGTACCAGTCGTCGTCGACCGGCTTGTCGGAGCGTCCGAATCCGGGCAGGTCGGGCGCGATGCAGCGGTGACCGGCCTCGAGCAGTCGGGCGATGACCTTGCGGTAGAGGTAGGACCACGTCGGCTCGCCGTGCAGCAGTAACACGGGCGACCCCTCGCCCTCGTCGACGTGAGCAAGGCGCATGCCCTCCCAGTAGCGGTAGTGGGGCTCGTACGGAAAGCCCGGCAGGTCCCCGAAGCGCTCCTCGGGGGTGCGGTAGACGTCCACGCCGCGGTCCTACCCACGCGCCAGAGCGCCGAACCGCTCCGGGTAGAGGCCCGCCGGGGCGGGTAGTTACACGCAGGCCACGGGAAAGGGAGTGACTTGCGATGACCCAGGAACCGGAAGAGACGGCAGGGCAGAAGGACGCCGAAGGGTCCGGTGCTCCCTTCGACGACGACCCGCCGGTCGACCCCAGCGAACCGCAGGTGGGCAACTCAAAGGCGAAGTTCTTCGTCCCGCGGGACGAGGAGACGGACGAGGCGGAGGAAGGACAGGGAGAGGGCGAGAGCGACGAGTAGCGGCTCGAGGGCCGTCGTCTACGTGCTGATCGCCCGGCTGCCCGCCGAGGGCGTCGCGGCGTTCGAGGAGTACGAGCGCCGCGTGCTGCCGCTGCTCTCGGCCCACGGCGGTCGGCTGGTCCGAAGGCTGCGCAGCACCGACCGCCTGGCCGAGGTCCACCTCGTGGAGTTCCCCTCGCCCGAGGGCTTCACGGCCTACCGCGACGATCGGCGCCGCAGCGCGCACGCCGAGCTGCTCCGGGCCTCCGGCGCCGAGCTCGAGTTGCTCGAGCTCTACGACGCGGCGCCCGGGTAGGCCGGCGCGCGCGGGGCTCGTACTCGGGTCGCGTCGCCACTGCTCGAGCTCGTGCCCGCTCGCCGCGAGCACCGGCGAGAACGTTCCCGGCCCCGCGTCGGCCTGGTGAACGATTGAGAGGACGCGCACGGCCCGAGTATGCAGCCCTCCGGCGCGGCGAGCGGGATCTGGTAAGCAGGGAGCGTGTCGACGGCGCTCTCTCCGCCCGTGCGCCGTCTGCCCGGGCGATTGCGACGGCTGGATCCCTCGCTCGTGCTCGCAGTGGTGCCCGTGCTCGTCCTGCTCGTCGTCGGCTGGGAGCTGCGCTGGGTCAACGAGGACGGCTTCATCTACTTCCGCGTGGTCGACCACCTGCTGGCCGGGGACGGCCCGGTCTTCAACGCCGGCGAGCGGGTCGAGGCCTACACGAGTCCGGCTTGGCTGGCCGTGCTCGCGCTCGCGGGCGGTGCGCTCCCCGTTGCGGGGCTCGAGTCGATCTCGGTCGTGCTCGGCGTGGCCCTCACCGGCGCGGGGTTATGGGCGGCCTGCGCGGGGGCGCTGCGGCTCGACCGCGCGCTCGCCGCCGGCTCGCGCCGCGTGCTCCTGCCGCTCGGCGCGCTCGTGATCGCGGCCACGCCGGCCTTTTGGGGCTTCGTGACCTCGGGCCTCGAGACCAGTCTGGTCTTCGCGTGGCTAGGGGTGTCGTTCTATGCGCTCGCCCGGCTTGCCGGCGCCTCCGCGCAGTCGGGTCCCGACGCCCCCGGGACGCGCACGCGCCTCGGCCTCGCCGTGGTCCTCGGGCTCGGCCCGCTCGTGCGCCCCGACCTCGCTCCCTTCTCGGCGTCCTACGTCCTTGCCCTGGTCTACCTCTGCCGCCCGCTGCGCCTGCGATCCGCGGTCGGCCTGATCGCTGCCGCGCTCGCCCTGCCCGTGGCCTACCAGGTCTTTCGCATGGGCTACTTCGCCGCGCTCGTGCCCGGCACGGCCCTCGCCAAGGAGGCCGGGCTCGCCTTTTGGACGCGCGGCCTCGGCTACCTGGGCGACCTCCTGCTCACCTACGCGTTGCCGTTGCCACTGGCCCTGCTCGGGTGGCTCGGCTGGCGGCGGGCGGCCCCGGCGTGGCGCGCAGGGCGCCGACGTGCGGTCGTTGTGGCCGCGGCGCCGGTGATCGGCGCGCTCCTGCACGTGGTCTACGTCCTCCGTCTCGGCGGCGACTACATGCACGGGCGCATGCTCCTGCCGAGCGTGTTCGCCGCGCTCATGCCGGTGGCCGTGGTCGCCCTTCCGCGCCGGCGCGCGCTGGCCGCCGCGCTCACCGCGGCGATCGTCGTCTGGGCCGGGGTGGCGGCGCTCGCGCTGCGCGCGCCCTCGCAGTTCGGCCCCGAGGCCGGGCGCTGGCAGATCCTCGACCAGCGGGCCAAGCAGCGCGACACGCCTGCGCACCCCCACCCCGTGACGCTCGCCGACCACGATGCCCTCCCGCTGTCCCAGCCGAGTGTCGGCTACGGGGCACGGGCGCTGGCCCAGCCCGGCCGCAGCGTGCTCTCGCTCGACGCGCCGGTGGTCAGCCGGCGCACCGCCGAAGGAGCGCTGCCGGTCCAGCGACCCCTGCCGCTCGACCTGCGTGCCGACCCGGCGGTGAGCGCGCCGGTCGTGATCTTCACCGGGTCGATCGGTCGGCTCGGGTACGCCGCCGGACCCGAGGTGCGGATCGCCGACCGGCTGGGGCTGGCCGACCCGGTCGCCGCGCGCCTGCGCCTCGAGCCCGAGCGCACCGCGCGGGCCGGGCACGAGAAGCTCCTGCCCGCGGCGTGGTTCCTCGCCCGCTTCGCCGACCCGGCGGCCGTCCGCGCGAGCCGCCGGTTCGGAGCCAACCCGCGCATCCCCGCCGCCCGGGCCGCGCTCGGGTGCGGCGAGCTCGCCCGGGTGCTCGAGGCCGTCAACGCGCCGCTCACCCCGGGGCGCTTCGTCGCGAACGTGGGCGAGGCCATAGAGTTGCACTCCCTACGGGTGCCCGCCGATCCGGTGGCGGCGCGGCGCGAGCTGTGCGACCGCTGAGGGCGGGCGCGCCGCGGACACTTCGACCCGCTACCGGTCCGCCCGAGCGCGGGGACGCCCCGAGAAGGGCGAGGAGCGGCGGGGCGAGACCTTGCGGGCGGAAGGAGAACGCTTTCAGGCAGGAAAAACCGGCGCCGTGGTCGATTGTCCGTACGCACGCCGCCGGAATATGTATGCTGCCGCCGGTCCAACGCCAGACAACGCCGAGTCCGGCCTCTCAGGGAGGACCGGAGCGGGGAACCCAAGAGCGGCCTCAAGCCGTAGGGGCGAATCGTCGCCAGTGTGCGACGTAGCGTGATCTTTCCCACGCGAGCCCGTCAGCTAACCCCGTAGGCACTGAGAAAGAAAGGTCGCCTTCGATGACAGCTCTCCACAGGGATCTGAGCGCACCCGAGCTTTGGCATCGGTCGCTCGAGCGCTCACGCCGCCGTCGCGTCACCGCCCCCAAGCTTCGTCGTCAGGCTGCCCGCCGCCGGCGTGCCTCGACCGCCATGGCCGCCGCCATGATCGCCAGCCCCGGCGCTTCACTGGCGGCTGCGCAGAGCTCCGCCTCCTCCGGCTCGGGCGGATCGAGCCAGACCGGGATCGCCGCCGAGTCGCCGGCCAACCGCGCGATCGCGGGCGGCGCCCAGTCCGGCGCCATGCTCCGCCTCGGCAGCACCGGCCGCGCCGTGGCCGAGGTGCAGCGCGAGCTCGGCATGAAGGCCGACGGGATCTTCGGCGCCTCGACCGACCAGTCGGTGCGCGTCTACCAGGGCAACGAGGGCCTTGCCGTCGACGGCATCGTCGGCCCGCAGACCTGGGGCGCCCTGTTCGGCTCCGGCGGCGGGACGGGTCCTGCCGCCAACATCGGCGGACCTGACCTGAAGATCGCGCCGGCGGTCGCAGACGACCGCACTCCGGTCGGCAAGCGCACGCAGTTCGCGGTGCGCATGGCCTCGGAGACCGAGCTCGACGAGAACGAGCGGGCGGGCCTCAAGGCCGCCAAGGCCGCGGCGCCTCAGAAGAGCGAGGACGACGGTGGTCTCGTGGCCATCGAGTTCCGCGCTCCGGAGGCCTCGAGCCAGCAGAACGCCGCCCCGAGCGACGAGTCCGGTAGCTCGGACGACGGATCGGCGCCCTCGGACGACGGCGGCCTCCGCGGCCTCGTCGCCTCGGCGCCCTCCGACGACTCAGCCGGAGCCGACCAGGGCGACGACGACGCCGGTGACGACCGCGGGGACCGCGGCGAGCGCAGCCGGTCCGCCGCTCCGCCCGAGGCCGCCCCGCCCAAGAGCGACAACCGTGACTCGGGAGGCGACGCCGAGGCCAAGCCCAAGCCCAAGCCGGCCCAGCCCAAGCCCGATAAGCCCAAGGAGGAGTCGAAGCCTCGCGACGAGGGCAATGCCGGCACGGGTGACTGCTCGAACAAGCTGCGCGATCCGCTCAGCGGCAAGGGGACGTTCACGTCGGGCTACCGGACCCGGAGCCGGCCGAGCCACGGGGGCATCGACCTCGCGGCGCCGACCGGCACGCCGATCCGGGCCGCGGCGTGCGGAGTGGTCAACTTCCTCCGGGGCACGTCCTCGAGCGGGGGCTACGGCAACTTCATCTGCGTGAAGCACTCGAACAGCTTCACCACGTGCTACGCCCACCTCTCGCGCTTCTCCGACGAGGGACTGGGCGACCGGGTCAGGGCCGGCGAGATCATCGGCTACGTGGGCAGCACCGGCAACTCGACCGGACCGCACCTCCACTTCGAGACGCGGACCGGCGCACCGTACGGCGGTACGCCGATGAACCCCCAGCCGTATCTCGACGGACGTGCTTTCTCGTCGTCGGGTGGCCAGGGTGGCCCCGACCTCGAGGAGCAGCCGCGTCAGCAGAAGTCGTCGACGGCATCCTCGACGGAGGACCGCTCGGCGGTCGCGGTGGCGACGGAGACCGACGAAGCTCCCGAGCCCCGCACGAAGTCGAGCGAGTCGACGGCGGTAGAGAGCTCGCAGAGCTCCTCGACCACGCAGCAGGCCGCTCCGACGACTGAGAGCGAGACGGCGGCGCAGGAGCCGGCGGCGACCGAGGAGTCGACCCAGAGCGCACCGTCCGAGGAGCCGGTCGTTGAGGAGGAGGAGGCCCCAGCGCAGGCAGCTCAGAGCGAGCCCGACGCCTCCGCTGAGAACGAGCGCGCAGAGTCTGCTCCGGCGGCGGAGGAGGAGTCCGAGCCGCAGGCCGAGGAGACGACCTCGGAGGACGCGGCGGCTGAGGAGGCTGAGGCCGAGGAGGCCGCGGCTCAGGAGGCCGCGGCTCAGGACGCCGCCGCCGAGGAGACAGCCGCTCAGGAGGCTGCCGACCGCGAGGCCGCCGCTGAGAAGGAAGCCGCGGAAGAGGCCGCCGCCGATGAGGCTGCGGCCGAGGAGGCAGCAGCCGAGGAGGCCGACTCCGAGTACGAGGGTGAGTCGACCGGCGACACCCCGGGCGGCTCCGGCGAGACCGGTGGCGACAGCTCCGAGGACGAGCAGCCCTCCGACGACAGTGCGTCGAGCGAGTCCGACGACGAATCGAACGAGGAGGAGGGCTCCTCCAACGACGAGGATGCCTCCTCGCCCGGCCAGAGCAGCGGCTCGGAGACGAGTGGCGACACCTCGTCGAGCGACGGTGGCGAGTCCGCCTCCAGTGGCTCCGAGTCGGACGAGAGCGCGAGCGACGGCAGCTCGACCGAATCGACCGGCTCGAACGCCGGCACGGAGACCGAGGTCGAGACCGGCTCGGAGTCCTCGGGCTCGGTCGGCTCGGCAGGTGCGGAGGGCTCCTCGAGCACGAGCGGCTCCACGGGCACCTCGACCTCGACCGACACCGTGAGCGGTGACTCGAGCGACGGCGCGTCGACGACCGAGAGCTCGTCCTCGGGAGCGACGAGCAGCTCGTCCGGCGCGTCCGCGTCGTCCCCGAGCGACACCGGCAGCTCGAGCGGTGCGAGCGACAGCTCGACGGGCTCCTCGAGTGAGGGCAGCGCGAGCGGCAGCTCGTCCAGCGAGGCCGGCACCGCCGGCGACTCGGAGGACACCGCCGGCTCCAGCGAGTAGCTCTCGCTTCGCCAAGGGTTCAGGCTTCCGCGCCCCGTCACCGCTCGACCAGCGGTGGCGGGGCGCGAGTCTTCTCCGGTCGATTCACGACCGGTGCCGAGCGCGCTGAGCGGTAGAGGCCGGTGATCGTGCTCGGCTCGACGATCGGCCGCTTCTTCGTCGCGGTGCTGGCGCTGATCGGTGTGGCGACGACAGTCGGACTCGTCCTGCTCTGGCCGGCCGGCGAGCCGGCCCTCGATCTCGGCCCGGGTCTCGGGACCCAGACCGAGCGGGCCGAGGTCCTGCGAATCGTGCCGTCGCGATGCTCCGGCTTCGACGGAACCTGCCGAGGGGTGGCGGTGCGGATCGAGACCGGACCGGACCGTGGTCGCGTCCGCGCCTTCCAGCTCGGCGTGGGGGGAATCGATCCGCCGCTCGCGGTCGGCGACGTCCTGCGAGTCGCCCCCGAGGAGCCGCTGCCCGGCGCGCGCGAGCGCTCCTACACCCTGGCCGACTTCGAGCGTCGCGCGCCGATGCTCTGGCTCGCCGTCGCCTTTGCCGCGCTGGTCGTCGTCTTCGGCCGGCTGCGCGGTGCACTCTCGCTCGTCGGGCTGGGTGTGAGCCTCGTCGTGGTCGTCGCCTTTGTCCTCCCGGGCATCCTCACGGGCGAGCCGCCGCTGGCCGTGGCCATGGTCGGCGCGCTGGCCATCATGCTCGTCACCATCCTGCTGACCCACGGAGTCGGTCCCAAGGCCCTCGCGGCAGCGCTCGGAACGGCGGCCAGCCTCCTGCTCACGGCCGCGCTCGCCGTCACCTTCACCGGCCTCACCAACCTCACCGGCCTGGCCACGGAGGAGGGCACCCTGCTCGCGGCCAACTCGAGCGGCGTCTCACTCGAGGGGCTGCTGCTCGCGGGCATAGTGATCGCCGCCCTGGGCGTTCTCGACGACGTGACCGTGAGCCAGGCCTCGACCGTGCTCGCCCTGCGGGCCGCAAATCCCGCCCAGAGCTTCGCCATGCTGTTCCGGCGCGCCCTCGAGGTCGGCCGCGACCACGTG
Source organism: uncultured Solirubrobacterales bacterium (assembly GCA_902806245.1). Classification (GTDB taxonomy): domain Bacteria; phylum Actinomycetota; class Thermoleophilia; order Solirubrobacterales; family Thermoleophilaceae; genus JACCUC01. The sequence goes on along the minus strand of CADCVU010000052.1, from coordinate 1,691 downwards.
TCCGCCACGGTCAACACGCTGGTGCTCGCCTACGTCGGCGCCTCGCTGCCGGCCCTGCTCATCCTCTCCTCGACCCGGCTCGGGCTGGGGGAGACGCTCAACAGCGAGTTGGTGGCCAAGGAGATTGTGGCCACGCTCGTCGGCTCGATCGGCCTGATCGCCGCGGTGCCGATCACCACCGCGCTGGCGGCATTGCTCTCGGCGCGGCTCGACGCGGCGGAGCTGGCCGGAGCCGAGCACGGGCACGCGCACTAGCGGGCTCTGCGGTGGACGTGCTCCGCCGCGATATCGTCAAACCGATGGCCACGACCGACAGGGCGCCCTCGGTGAGCGCCGACTGGAGTGAGCACGCCGAGACGGCGCTGCGGGACGCGGGCCATCGTTCGAGCGGTCCCCGGATGGCCATCGTGGCGACGCTGGCCGGCCATGGCTGTCTGCTCACCGCACGTGAGATCGCCGACCGCCTGAGGGCCGAGGGCCGCGACATCGGCGTGGCGACCGTTTACCGGTCGCTCGAGCTCCTCGAGGGCCTCGGCCTCCTGCACCGGGTCGAGCGAGAGGGAGTGTCGCGCTACGAGCCTGCCCATCCGAGCGGCGAGCACCACCATCACCTGATCTGCAACCGCTGCGGTCGGGTCAGCGCCTTTGAGGACGCGGGGCTCGAGCGCTCGGTCCAGCGAATGGCGCGGCGCCTGGCCTTCCGGGTCGAGGGCCACGACATCGCCCTGAGGGGCACGTGCGCGGCGTGCCTGTCCGACGGGGCGGGCGAGCAAAGCCTGAGCGGATGAGTGCTGGGCGTCCGCGCGCGCGGCGCCTGACTCGGGCGGCAGCGCCGGCGCGCGAGCTCGTCCGCGCGACTGATTCTCAGTATCGTCGCCGGGGTGCTCGAAGCTCTCGACGCTCCCTACCTGCAGCGCGCGCTCCTCGCGGGGCTCGTGCTGTCGGTTCCGCTGGGACTGCTCGGCTGCTGGATCGTCCTGCGCGAGCTCGCGTTCTTCGCGCACGCCGTCGGCGTCGCGACCTTCCCCGGGGTGGTCGTCGGGCTCGCGCTCCCCGCGCTCGGGCCGTTCGCGGGCGCGCTCATCGCGGCGCTCGGCTTCTCGGCGGCGATCTCGGCCTCGGAGGCCGACCACCGGCTGCGCGGCGGCGCGGCGACCGGCCTCGCCCTGGCCGTGGCGCTGGCGGCGGGTGCGGTGCTCCTGAGCGCGCTGGGCGGGGGAGTGGCTCCCGTCGACCGCCTGCTCTTCGGATCGCTGCTCGCGGTCTCGAGCGCCGACGTCGTCCTCTGCCTCGTCGGCGCGGCCGTCTCGGTCGGCGTCGTCGCCCTCCTCCTGCCTCGTCTGGCCGCAACGACCTTCGATCGCACCTGGGCCGGACCGTCCGGCGCACGCGAGCGAACGACCACCTCCGCGATCCTCGTTCTCGTCTCGCTGGTCGTCGTCTGTGCCCTGCCGGCCGTCGGCAGCCTGCTCGTGTCCGCGCTGCTCGTCGCCCCGGCGGCGAGCGCTCGCCTCGTGACCGAGCGTCTCGGGCCGATGCTCGCCTGGGCGACGGGCCTGTGCGCACTCGAGACGGTCGCGGGCCTGCTGCTCGCCCGTGCCCTCGACCTGCCTCCGGGCGCGGCGATCGCCGTCGTGGCCGGGCTGGCGTTTGGGCTGATCGCCGCAACGAGGGCAGCCGCCGGCCGGCGC
>CADCVU010000051.1 GCA_902806245.1 uncultured Solirubrobacterales bacterium | reverse complement strand
GGGGTCCGAGCGCGTGGTTAGCGTGGAAGTCCATCCGGTCCTCCTTCTGAGGGTGAGTCGTCGCGGACCCACAGCCTCCGAGGAGGGCCGGATGTCTTCTCAGGCGTTCACAACGTGTGTGGGCGGCTCAGCTAGCCGAACAGGTCTTCGTCCAGCGGGCGGCGAAGCGCAGCCGCGCCCGGACCGTCCGCCTCGCTGACGTGGTGGCCGAGGCCCCGCACCAGCACCGCCGGCTCCCCGGCGTCCTTGCTACGGGCGAGATCGGCGGCGCCGGCCACCGCGTCGGCCACCGCGACCACGGTGGCGCGCATCTCGCGCCCGTGGGCGTCCCGCCGTCCGCGCCAGTCCTCGAGCGGGACGATTCCGGCGGCTCCTATCGCCACGTCGGTCTGGCCGAGGCGCCAGGCCCGGCCGAAGGTGTCGGTTACGAGCACGGCGGGGCGCACGTCGCGCTCGGCGGCGAGGTGTTCGCGGAGCGCCCGCGCGGAGCGATCCGGATCCACCGGGAGCATCACCAGCTCGTCGTCTGCGGCCGCGTTGGAGGCGTCGACTCCGGCATTGGCGCACACCAGCCCGTGGTGGGTGCGGCAGATGAGGATGCCGCGCTCGGCGCGCACGAGCTCGGCCGACTCGCGCAGCACGACCTCGACGTGACGCGGGTCCCTGCCGTGCTCGGCGGCCAGGGCGCGCGCGCGCTCGCCGGCGGTGACGTCGCTCAGCCGCACGGTGCGTCCCTCGGCCTTGGAGATCGCCTTGTGGGCTATAACGAGCACGTCTTCGTCGGAGAGATCGGGCGGGACGGCGGCGCCGAGCAGCGCCCCGAGATCGTCGCCGACGCGGATCTCGGGCAGGCGGCCGAGCGAGACGATGGCGATGGCGATGGCTAGCTCCCGCCCACCGCCGCCGAGAGCGCCGCGGTGGCCCGGGTCCGCTGCGCGACGGCGCGGTCGGTGCGGTGCAGGCGGGCGGCAAGGGCGGCCAGATCCTCGGGCGTGTCGACGTCGTGCTCGAGACCGGCTACCCGTTCGACGGCGTGCGTGACGGCCGCCTCCCTCGCCGCGGCGAGGTGGCGGGCACAGCTCCCGAGCCCGAAGCTGGGCGCGATCGCGTCCGCGGGCGCGAGGAGGAGGGCGTTGGTGCCGGTGCCGTGGCGATCGGACACGATCGTCGCGGCGGTTCCCGCGCTCGTCGAGCGTCGCAGCAGCTCGTCGACGTCGCCGGCGCTCAGCAGCGGCGTGTCGCCGGGTACGAGCAGGACTCGCTCGGCCGCCTCTCGCAGCGCGTGGGCGACGCCGAGGAGGGCGGCCGGAGACTGGCCGGCCTGCTCGCGGTCGGCGACGACCGCCGCGCCCGCCGCGGCACCGGCCGCCGCCGCTCGCGGCTCCGCGGTGACGACCGCCATTCCGTCGAGTCCGCGCGCAGTGGACAGAGCGTCGAGCACGTCGCCGAGCATGGCCTCGGCCAGCTCGGCGCGCTCGTCGGCTCCGAGGCGGTCGGCCAGTCGCCCCTTGGCGGCGGTGAAGCTCTTGACGGGGAGGACGGCGAGCGTTCGCATCGGCGGTCGCGGCGTTCGAATCTAACGCGGCGCGAGCGAGCGGGCGAACTCGAGCGTGGCCCGGGCCACGCGCTCGCGGGCCGCGGGGGAGTCCATCAGCGTATCGAGCTCGAGCGCCGGCGTTCCGGCCACCGGCTCGTCGGCCACGAGCCCGTCGATCACATCGCCGTACGCATCGGCGATCCCTTGAGCGCTCAGCGCGATACCCGCCTGAGCGCAGAAGGCCTCGGTCGGTCCCTTCACGGCGCGCCCGCCCACGAAGGGGCTGACGGCCACGACCGGCGCCCGGGCCGCGGCCACGGCGTCGCGCATCCCCGACACGGCGAGGATCGGGCCGATCGAGATCACCGGGTTCGACGGCCCGACCACGATCGCCTCGGCGGTCGTCAGTGCCTCGAGGACCTCGGGCGTCGGCCGGGCCGCCTCGACTCCGCGCAGCTCGACGCCCTCCACCGGTCCGGTCGCCCCGTCCACGATCATGAACTCCTGGAACGGCCGCCGCCGCCCGTTCGCGTGCACGTGCGTGCGCACCGGCTCGTCGGCCATGGGCAGCACGCGTGCCCGCAGCCCGAGCCCGGCGACCACTCGGGCGTGCGCCTCGGTGAGGCGAGCGCGGTCGCGCAGGAGCTCGGTCCGCAGCAGGCACAGAGCCAGGTCCCGGTCGCCGAGACGAAACCACGTGTCGCGTCCCGCGGCGGCGAGCGCGTCCATCACGGCCCAGGTGTCGCCGGCGATCCCGTAGCCGCGCTCGTCGAGCACGTCGGCCAGGGCGTAGGCGATCAGGTCGGGGTCGGGGGAGACGTGGGCGCCGTAGACCTCGACGTCGTCGGCGGTGTTGGCGATGACGGCGAGCTCCTCGCCCCCGACCACGTCGAGCATCCCCCGAGCCAGCTTGGCCCCGCCGGTCCCCCCGGCGAGGACCGCTACCACCGCGGCTCGTCCAGCCCCGCGAGCTTGATCCCGGCGGTGATCTTGTTGCGGGTGTTGACCGAGATCAGCAGCGGGGTCAGCCCCTCGACCAGGCGCGCCGTCTCGAGGGCGCCGGCGTTGACCGGTCGCAGCCCGGGGATCTTCTCGATGATGTCGGCGACCGCGCGCTTCGAGTCGCGCTGGTCCCCGCAGATCAGCACGTCCTCGTCGAGCTCGTGGTCGAGGTCGGTCAGCGCGTGGCCGGCCACGGTGTGCAGGGCGCTGATCACGGTCACGCCGTCGGGGACCATCTCCTGGGCCTGCTCGGCCGCCGAGCCCTGCGGCACGCCGAGCAGCCGCGTCGCCTTGCCCGAGATCGCCGCCGCGAGTGGCACCGTGGCATCGACGAGGATCTGGCCAGGCCGGAGAACCTCGCGCAGGTTGGTCAGGTTCTCGGACTGCGCACGGAAGGGGACGGTCAGGAAGACGATCTCGCCGCGAGGGACGGCCTCGGCGTTCTCGAGGCCCTCGATCTCGCCGTCGGGTACCCGCTCGCGCGCCTTGGCGGCGGCCTCCTCGGCGCGGTCCGCGCCGCGCGAGCCGACGATCACCGGGACGCCGGCGCGCGCGAGCCGCAGGGCCAATCCGAAGCCGAGCGCGCCGGTGCCGCCGACGATGGGAACGGGGGAGGGGCTCACGCGGCGCGAGCCTATCGAGGCGCGGAGGCCGCCCAGCCGCATCGCCGGACCAGGCGGCGGTAGGCTGGCCGCCATGAGGCTCGAGGGACGCGTCGCGCTCGTCACCGGCGGCGCGAGCGGCATCGGCGCGGCCACCTGCCGGCGCCTGGCCGCCGAGGGAGCGCGCGTGGCCGTCACCGACCTGAACGCCGGTACTGCCCAGGCCGTCGCCGGGGAGCTCGACGGCGCCGCCTACGAGCTCGACGTGCGCTCGACCGCCTCGATCTCCGCCGCCGTGGCGGCCGCCGAGCGCGACCTCGGGCCGCTCGAGGTGCTCGTCAACAACGCGGGCTACGACGAGTTCGGGTTCTTCGCCCGCAGCGACGAGGCGATGTGGGATCGAGTGCTCGCCGTGAATCTACGCGGCACCATCGCCGTCACCCACGCGGTCCTGCCCGGCATGCAGGAGCGCCGGCGCGGGCGGATCGTAAACGTCGCCTCCGAGGCCGGCCGGGTCGGCTCGCGCGGATCGGCGATCTACTCCGCGGCCAAGGCCGGCGTCATCGGCTTCACCAAGACCGTCGCGCGCGAGGCCGCGCGCTACGAGGTGACCGCCAACGCCGTCGCGCCCGGCCCGATCGAGACGCCGCTGCTTATGGCCGCTCCCGAGCAGCTCGGCGAGATGGGGGAGCGGCTGGTGCAGGGGATGGTCGGCGCAACTCAGCTCGGCCGCCTCGGCCAGCCCGACGAGGTCGCCGCGGCGATCGCCTTCCTGGCCTCCGACGACGCCTCCTACGTGACCGGCGAGACGCTCGGGGTGAGCGGCGGGCTGGGGATGGTCTGAGGGCGATGGCCGCCGGAACCGACCGGATCCGCATCCGCGAGGTCGGACCGCGCGACGGGTTCCAGAACGAGCCCGAGACCATCGCCACCGCCGACAAGGTCCGCCTCGTCGAGCTGCTGGCGCGGACCGGTCTGCGCCGGCTCGAGCTCACGAGCTTCGTCCGCGCCGACGTCATCCCCCAGCTCGCCGACGCCCGCGAGGTGCTCGAGGCGGTCTCGCTTCCGCCCGAGGTCGCGGCCTCGGTCCTCATCCCCAACGAGCGCGGCCTCGAGAACGCGCTCGCCCTGCGCGAGCGCGCCGACGGGACCGCGCGCTTCGACGAGATCAACGTCTTCCTCTCGGCCACCGAGACCCACAACCGCAGGAACGTCAACCGCTCGGTCGCCGAGTCGCTCGAAGGACTGGAGCGCGTGATCGCCCGCGCCCGCGAGGCCGGCCTGCGCTGCGAGGGCGTGGTGGCCGTCGCCTTTGGCTGCCCCTACGAGGGCGAGGTCGCACCCGAGCGCACGCTCGATGTGGCCGATCGCCTGGCCGCCGCCGGCTGCGTCGAGGTCGGCTTCGGCGACACCACCGGCATGGCCAACCCTCGCCAGGTCGGCGCCTTCTTCGCCGCGGCGCGTGAGCGCTTCGGGCACGACGTCGAGCTGACCGCCCATTTTCACAACACGCGCGGCCAGGGCCTCGCCAACGTGCTCGCCGCACTCGAGGCGGGCGTGCGCTCCTTCGAGTCGTCGTTCGGCGAGCTGGGCGGGTGCCCGGTTCCGCCGGGGGCGACCGGCAACATCGCCACCGAGGACCTGGTGTCCATGCTGCACGAGATGGGCTACGAGACCGGCGTCGATCTCGAGGCTCTCGTCGGCGCGGCGCGGGAGGCCCAGCGAGTGCTCGGTCGCCGGCTCGGAAGCCACGTCCTGGTAGCCGGTCCGATCGACTGGGCCGGAGGACGCGGACAGCACGACCGCGACGCCGCTCAGGCCAGCGCCCGTCCGGCGAAGTAGCCGGCCGCCGCGGCGCCACGCCGAGCCCGACCGACGCGACGACGTAGAGCAGTCACGGCGGCGATGGCAGCGCGGAGATCAGACGGGCACGCAGCGCAAGCGCCGCGTCACGAACGCAGCCAGTCCGAGAGCTCCTCGAGCGCCTCGGGCCGGACGAAGTAGTAGGCCCACAGTCTGCGGCGCACGGAGTCGACGATTCCCGCCCCGCGCAGCACCTTCAGGTGATGGGAGACCGTCGGCTGGGCGACGTCGAAGAGCGGGGTGAGCTCGCAGACGCAGACTTCGCCCGCGTGCCGGCGCAGGACGTCGACCAGCTGCAGCCGGACCGGATCGGCCAGGGCCTTGGCGACGACCGCCATCCGCTCGGCCTCCTGCCGCTCGACCTCGGGGTAGACCACCGGCTCGCAGCACGGCTCTCCCGGAGCTCGCTTGTGCTTTGGAGTCAGCTCGAGATCAACCGCCATCGATCTACGTATATCGATTGAGATGATGCTTGTCAATCTCTTAAGCTCCGGATCGTCGGCGGCCCGCGGAGCGGCCACAAGCTCGGCAAGGAGGAGGTGCTGGAGATGGACCACTCGCTCGCCCTCTGGCGACGCGCGCTCGCCGAGGGGCTCGGCACGTTCTTCCTCGTCCTCGCGGGCTGCGGGGCGATCGTCGCCGACGAGCGCTTCGGAGG
>CADCVU010000050.1 GCA_902806245.1 uncultured Solirubrobacterales bacterium | reverse complement strand
CGCGGCGCCGGCCGCCCCGCTCGCCCCGCCGCGCGAACGGCACCCGCCCCTCGGCCAGAGCCCGGCCGAGCGCCCGTGGCGAGGGCTCGGCCAACCGCTCGTCGAGGCGGTCGCGCTCGCGCTCGGCGAAGGTCGTGACCACCACCGCGCCGACCACGGCGAGCACCACGGCGACCGCCAGGGTGGCGAGCGCGGCGACGCGGCCACGGATGCTCCGCAGGGCCCTCACGTGCGCACGACGAAGCCCACGCCGCGAACGGTGTGCAGCAGGCGCGACTCGCCGCCGGCCTCGAGCTTGCGGCGCAGGTAGGAGACGAAGACGTCGACCACGTTGGAGTCGACCTCGAAGGTGTAGCCCCAGACCTGCTCCAGCAGCTGCGTGCGCGAGAGCACCATCCCGGGATGGCGGGCGAGGGCCTCGAGCAGCTCGAACTCGCGGTTGGTCAGCTCGACCTCGCGGGCGCCCCGGCGCACCAGCCGGCGCGCCGGATCGACGCTGAGGTCGCCGACGCGGATCGGCACGCCGTCGTCGCTCGGCGTGCGGCGCAGGAGCGCGTGCAGGCGAGCGGTCAGCTCCTCGAGCGCAAAGGGCTTGACCAGATAGTCGTCGGCGCCGGCGCGCAGGCCGGCCACGCGGTCGGCCACCTCGTCGCGGGCGGAGAGGATGCAGATCGGCACGCGGCTGCCCGCCCCGCGCAACCGACGCGTGACCTCGATGCCGTCGAGATCGGGCATGAGCACGTCGAGCACGACCACGTCGGGAGGCTCGGCTGCGACGCGCTCGAGCGCGACCGTCCCGCCCTCGGCGAGATCGACTACGAAGCCCTCGAGGCGCAGCGCGCGCTCGAGGGCCTCTCGGATCGCCGTCTCGTCGTCGACGACGAGGACGCGGGGCGTAGCGGCGGAGCTCACGGGCCGAAGGGTCCCAGCAGCGGATGCTTCGCCGCTCGCACTCGAGTCGACGTGCGCCTAGAAGCCGCCGAGCGGACCGTCGGGGCCGCCGCGCCCACCGCGGCCCTCGAACCCTTCGGATCCGTCGCCGCCCGGACCGCGTTCAGGCCCGCCGTGGGGTGAGTCGAAGCCACGACCGCGTCCCGACTCCGCCTGCTCGCGGATCTCCCTGGCCTGGTCCTCGGCGATCCGCCCCTCCTCGACCCCCTCGGCGAGGCGCGCCTCGATCCGCTCCCGGCGGATCGCGATCAACGCCTGTCTGACCTCCTCGGGCCTCTTGTCGAGCTCCGCGGCGATGACCCGGGCCATGGCGCCTCCCCGCTCGCGACGCTCGCGACGTGCTCCCTGCTCGGGCGGTCCCTCGCGTTGGTCGCGCTTGGCCGCGAAGGCACGCTCCAGGGCCCGCTCGGCGTCGGCCCGGGGAACGTCGAGACGCGCAGCCAGCGCCTTGGCCATCTCGTCCCGGCGCGCCTCGTGGCGCTCCCGGTGGATCTCGTCGAGCGCGCGCTCGACGCGCGCCGGCTCGACGCCGAGCTTCTCCCCGAGCGCCTCGGCCTTCTCGGCGCGTCGCTCGTCACCGTCGTGGAACAGCCTGAGCGGACCGCCGCCCGGCGCCGCGATCGCCGTCGTCCCCGCCGCGAGCGCGAGCACTGCGACCACCGAGGCCGCCACCGTCTTCTTGCGTCGCATCCTGACTCCTTCGGTTCGTTCGTGGCTCCGCGAGCCGGTCGAAGACGATGCTCGCTGCGAACTATTGGAGGATCGTGAGAGTGCCCTGGCAGTTCTCTGAGAACGTCGCCGTCGGGACGACGGTGGCACTCCGCCAGAGCCCGCGGCGAGGTCGGGAACGGGAACTTCCAGGACGAATCGCGCGGTCTACCGACTCGCGCCTGCCGTGCACCCGCGGCACGTGGGTGACTCTGCTGAAAGCGCTACTGAGCGAGGCGCCCACCCGGCGCACTACGCCGGCCCTCAGTGCAGCCCGCACTCACTCCGGCCGCTGTTGGCCCAGCGCCCCTCGCGGCCCTCGCCCGGCTTCGTGCAGTGCGTGCACCCGATCGAGCCGTAGCCGCGATCGTGCAGTCCGTTGTAGGGCAGGTCGTGGCGGTGGATGTAGCGCCAGACGTCGCGGTCGTCCCAGTCGGCCAGCGGGTTGACCTTCCACACGCCGCGCCGATCGTCCCAGTCGATCTTCGGCGCGCGCGAGCGCCCCGGCGACTGGTCGCGGCGCAGGCCGCTGACCCACGCGTCGACGTCGGCGAGCGCTTCCTCGAGCGGCGAGACCTTGCGCAGACCGCAGCACGCGTCCGGGTTGCGCTTCCACAGCTCGTCGCCGTGCAGAGCGGCCTGACGAGCCACGCTCGGCCCCTGGTAGACGTCGATCTCGATCCCGAAGCGGTGCTCGAGCGCTGCCCAGGTCTCGTAGGTCTCCGGGAAGAAGAGTCCCGTGTCGAGCGTGAAGAAGCGCGCCTGCGGATCGATCTCGAGCAGCTGGTGCATGAGCACCGAGGACTCCTTCTGGAACGAGCAGGCGACGTACATTCTCTGGCCGAAGCGCTCGGCCGCGTGCTCGAGCACCTCCGCGGAGGAGAGCTCCTCGAGGTCGGTGAGGGGACTGGGAGCGAGCGTCATGGCGCCTGCGGGCTCAGACCGCGCACTCGCCCTCGCCGCGGATGACCTGGAAGGGTTCCCTGCCCTTCCAGTCCACGAACAAGTCGAGGTTCTCGAGCGAGAACTCGACCGGCAGCGAGAGGTCCTTGACCGTCGCCTCGAGCTCGGCTGCGCCGATCCGCCCGGCGAAGTCGCGCCACTCCTCGCCCTCGGTGCGGCGCTCCTCGTAGAGGTCGAGCCAGCGTTCGATGGCGTCGGGCACCCGCTTGGCCGGAAGGCGCACCTTGAGCCGCTGGCCCATCGCGACCTCGCCGCCCTCGTAGCGGCCGCCGACGTGCGCCACGTAGGCGGGGATGGTCTTGTCCTTGACCTTGATCGAGGCCCCGTAGAAGCCGATGTCAGCGATGTGGTGCTGCGAGCAGCCATTGGGGCAGCCGCTCATCTTGATGTGGATGCGCCTGGTCAGGTCGTCCTCGATGTTCATCTCCTCGAGGCGCTCCTGCACGGCGCGGTTCAGGCCCATGGAGCTCGTGATCCCGAGCTTGCACGAGTCGGTGCCGGGGCAGGAGACCACGTCGGCGATCTCATGGGCACCGGCGTCGCCGAGGCCGATCTCGCCCAGGGCGCGCCACAGGTCGTAGACCGACTCGTCGCGCACCCAGCGGAGAACGAAGTTCTGGTGCACGGTGGTTCGCGCGTAGCCGCCGCTGTAGGAGCGCATGAGGCCCGCGAGCCGGCGGAAGAGCTCGGGCGTGAGGTCCCCGCGGGTGACCTTGATCTCGACCGACGAGAAGCCGTCCTGGCGCTGCGGGCGCACGTTCGAGGCCACGAAGCGATCGAACTCGCGGTTGTCGCCGTTGGGGCTTCCGGCGACAACGGGCTTCGCCGGCGCGTTCGCCTCCTCGTCGTGCTCGAACAGGCGCCCGTCAAGCGAGTAGTCACGCATGGCGACCCAGTCGCCCTCGAGCTCCTCGTCGACCTGGCGACGGAACTCCTCGGCGCCGATCTTGTCGACCAGCACCTTCACCCGCGCGCGGGCCCGGTTCACGCGCAGCCAGTCCTGGCGGTCGAAGATCCGCAGCACGGCCTCGGTGACCTTGAGGTACTCGCCGTCGTCGGCGGTGACGAAGTCGTGGATCGTCGGGGCGACGCGCGGCATGATCGAGGTGCCGCCGCCCACGCGCAGCTCGAAGCCGCGCACGCCGTCGCGGATCCGCGGGATGAAGCCGATGTCGTGGATGCCGGTGATGGCGCGGTCCTCGTCGCTCGCCGTGAACGCGGTCTTGATCTTGCGCGGCATGAGCTGGCAGACCTCGTGGCGCACGAAGTAGCGCACGAACGCACCGGCGTAGGGCGTCGGGTCGAAGATCTCGTCCTCGCAGATGCCGGCCCACGGATCGCCGGTGACGTTGCGCACGGTGTTGCCGCAGCCCTCGCGCGAGGAGAGTCCGGCGTCGCCGAGCTCGCGGATCGCCGCGGCGGCGTCGCGCAGCGGAACGTGGTGGATCTGGATGTTCTGGCGCGTGGTGATGTGGCCCTTGTCGAGCGGCGCATAGCGCTCGACAACGTCGGCGAAGGCCTCCATCTGCTCGGGGGTCACGCCACCGAAGGGCAGCTTCACGCGGATCATCTGGACGTCGGCCTGGCGCTGGCCGTAGACGCCCTGGCGGAGGCGGAACTTGATGAAGTCGTCCTCGGCGACGTCGTTCGCGAGGTAGCGCTCGGCCTCGTTGTCGAAGTCGTCGAATTCGCGCTCGAGGATCGGGATGACGTGGCCGGGCACGTCCTCGACGACCTCGGGGTTCTCGAGCGAGCCCTTGCGGCCCTTCTTCTTGAGGTCCTGCGCCACCGCCGTGGGCTCCATCGCGCCTTCTCCTGTAGCCGGAAGCTCGAGCCTCGGCGCCGCGGAGCGGCCACCGAAGGCGCGAAAACTAGCAAAAGCCTGTCGGCTTTAAGGCTTTAGGCCTCGCTAGGTGGAGGTGGGCTGGTCGGGCAGCCCGGTGGTGTCGGCCACGCGCCCGTCGTCGGGTTCGAGCGGGTGGCCGCGAGCGACCCATTCGGCTAGGCCTCCGGCCATGCTCTCAGCCTGCCATCCCGACGCGGCGAAGGCCTGGGTCGCCGCTCCCGAGCGCGCACCGCCGCGGCAGTAGAGGACGAGCGGGCGGGAGCGGTCGAGCTCCTGCGATCGCGCGGCGAGCTCGTCGAAGGGGACATGGCGCGCCCCGGCCACGTGTCCGGCCTCGTACTCGGCGGCGGTGCGGACGTCGACGAGCTGAACCTCGCCCGCCGTAATCAGCTCGGCGACACGCTCGGGCGCGACGGTCTGGTCGGTGTCTTCGACGGTCATTAACCCGAAAGGTTATCCGGGCTCGGTGCTGCGAGGCTCTACGGAATGACGAGGAGCGGCACCGGCCGAGGCGCCCTGACATCGCTGCTCGCCTCCCCCCGGCTGCGGTTGGCGATCTTCGGCGCCGTGCTCGTCGGGGCCTCGACAGTGGTGATCCTCGTCGGCCCGCCCAGCGAGAGGTCGATCGCGCGCGTCGTGGAAGAGGGCGGGCTGGCCGCGCCGCTGGTGTACGTCGCGCTCTACGTCCTGCTGACCGTGCTGCTGTTTCCCGCGTCGGTGGTCACGATCGCCGGCGGGGCTCTGTTCGGGGCGGTGCTCGGCACGGCGCTCACGGTCGTCGGGGCCACGATCGGCGCGACGGGGGGATTCATGATCGCGCGCCGCCTCGGACGCGAGGAGGTGGAGAGGATCGCCGGGCGCCGGATCACCGCCGTCGATGCCTGGCTCGAGCGGCGCGGCTTTCTCGCCGTCCTCTACGTCCGGCTCATCCCGATCATCCCGTTCGGCGCCTTCAGCTACGCAGCCGGGGTCACGGGCGTCATGCGCCGCGACTACGTGCTCGCGACCGCGGTCGGGATCATCCCGGCTGCCTTCGCCTACTCCGCCCTCGGCGGCTCGCTCGACGATCCGCTCTCTCCCACCTTCCTCGCCGCGGTCGCCCTGGTCATCTTCCTCGCCGTCGCCGCGCCGCTCGTCGACCGATTCCGTCGCCGCCGGACAAACGCGGGTCCGGGCACGCCGCCGAAGGCCTGAGCGTGCCCCGCTGCGACCTGGCGATCGTCGGAGGCGGCACGGCCGGGCTGGTCGCCGCGTTCGGCGCGGCCGGCCTGGGCGCGCGCGTCGTCCTCTGCGAGCGCCGCGCCGAGACCGGCGGCGACTGCCTGTGGACGGGCTGCGTGCCGAGCAAGAGCCTGCTCGCCGCCGCCGAGCTCGCCCACCGCATGCGGACCGCGGGCTCGGTCGGTCTCGAGCCGACCGAGCCCGCGGTCGACTTTCAGCGCGTCATGGCTCACGTCCACGGGGCCCGCGAGCGGATCGCCCCGCACGACTCGATCGCGCGCCTGCGCCGCGAGGGGGTGGAGGTGGTGCGGGGCTCGGCGCGCTTCGTCGGGCCGGACCGGATCGCCGTCGACGGGCACGAGCTGCGCTTTCGCAGCGCCCTTATCGCCACGGGCTCGGAGCCGGTCGTGCCCGCGCTCGAGGGGCTGAGCGAAGCGGAGCCGCTCACCAACGAGTCGGTCTGGGACCTCGAGCACCAGCCGCGGCGACTGCTGGTCCTCGGCGGCGGGCCACTCGGCTGCGAGCTCGGGCAGGCCTTTGCCCGGCTCGGCTCGCGGGTCACCCTGGTCGATCAAGCCCCGGATCTGCTCGGCCGGGAGGAGCCCGAGGCGCGAGCGCTGCTGGCGGAGCGGCTGGCCGAGGAGGGCGTCGAACTGCGGCTCGGGGCCGAGGCCGTCCGCGTCGAGGAACGCGGGGGCGAGCGAAGCCTGGTGATCCGTCGAGCGGGGGCCGAGGAGCGGCTGCCCTTCGACCGCATCCTCGTCGCCACCGGTCGGCGGCCGGTGAGCTCAGGCCTCGGCCTCGAGACCGTCGGCGTGGAGACCGACCTCCACGGCGCGGTGAAGGTCGACGACACGCTGCGTACCACCGCGCGCGGGATCTTCGCCGGCGGCGACGTGACCCCCACGCTGCCGTTCACTCACGTCGCCGGCCAGCACGGGCGCCTGGTCGTCGCCAACGCGCTCTTCCACGCCCGCCAGAGATTCCGGGCCGACGCGGTGCCGTGGGTGACCTTCACCGACCCGGAGGTCGCCCGGGTGGGTCTGACCGAGGCCCAGGCTCGTGAGCGCTTCGGCGACCGGGTCGCGGTCGAGCGCCGCTCCTACGACGAGCTCGACCGCGCGATCACCGCCGGCCGCGCCTACGGCTTCGCGAAGCTCGTCGCCGGCCCGCGCGGGCGGCTCGTCGGCGCCACCGTGGCCGCGCCCGCCGGCGGCGAGGCGATCGCCGAGCTCGCCGCGCGGATCGAGTCCGGCGGCAAGCTGGCGGACGTCTCGCGCAGCGTGCACGCCTACCCGACCTTCGCCGAGGGCCCGGCGCGGGCGGCGGACGAGCACCTGCGCGCGCGGTTCTTCAACGATCGTGTCCGCCGGGTGACCCGGCCCGCGCTGGCGCTGCTGCGAGCGCTCGAGCGGAGCCCGTAGCTCGCGGTGCTCCGCCTCAGTCTGCGGTGGATTCGCCCGCGATCAACGTGAACACCTGGTCGACCTGCTCCCAGCCGACGCGCAGCAGGAACTGGCTGTTGCGGCCGTAGGACTTGCTGCCGAGGACGAAGAAGCCCGGTTCGGGGTTGACCAGCGTCTCCGGTCCGTGTCCCCCCTGGGCCAGGCAGTCGCCGCCGCCGGACTCGCCGAGCAACGCCGCGGCGAGCTTGATCGGGCCGCCGGTCGCGTAGCACTCGTGCACCTGGAGCTGGCGGTAGAGCGATGCGTCGCCGACCCCGCCGTTCAGGGCCAGCACGCGGTCGACCTCGACCTCCTCGACCTCGCCGTTGCGCAACGTGGCGACGATGCGCCCGTCGCGACCGGCGAGCGCCTCGGTGACCGTCCCCGGACGCATCTCGACCGCGCCCGACCCACCGGCCGCAAGCTCGCGCGCGGCCGCGTTCAGCGCCGCCCGCTCGGGCAGCGGATCGTCGGCGACGGCGCCCCAGCTCGGCGCCGGACTGCGCACCGCCCAGACGACGCGCGTCCCCGCGGCGCCACGCGCGAACTCCGCCAGCTCGCGGGCCGCGGTCTGCGCCGAGTGCCCGGCGCCGGTGAGGAGGATCGTCTGCCCGGCCCACTCCGGGGCCTCGCGCGCAACGTCGGGCAGCGAGCGCACGATTCGCTCCTCGAAGGCCGACTCTCCGGCGGCGGGTATGCCTCCGTCGCCCAGTCGGTTCGGATTCCCGTACGTGCCGGTGCAGTCGATCACCACGTCGGCGTGCTCGACCCGCTCCTCGCCTCCGCGATCCGCCACGAGCAGGCGGAAGGGCCGCAGCGCGCGCCGGTCGGAGCCGATCTCCTCGTGCTTGAGCAGGCCTTGGCGACCGACCGCGACGATGCGCGCGCCGAGCCGGAGCCGGCCGGCCAGGGCGGGGAGCGACGCGATCGGTTCGAGCAGCCGCTCGACCAGCTCGCGCCCGGTCGGCAGCGCGGGATCGAGCGGAGCTTCGCGGCCGGACGCCGCCAAGGTGTGCCGCACTCGCTCTGACACGTTCATCTCCCACGGGGTGAACGTGCGCACGTGGCCCCAGCGGCGGACGTGGCCGCCGACCTCGGGGTCGGCCTCGTAGACCGTGAACGGAAGGCGGCGCTCGGCGGCGGCCAGGCCGGCCTCGAGGCCGATCGGGCCGGCCCCGAGGATGGCGATGTGCGGCGGGCTGAGCTCCATGCTCAGGTTGCTTCGCGCGCGAGCCGCGAGCGGATGCCCGTCCGCGGCCGGCGGTCTTCCCTGAACGTCGCCGCGCCTCACCGCGGCAACAAGGTCTGGAGCGCCTCGTTCTCGAGCGGATCGAGCACGCTGTGCTGCGCGCACGCGGGCACGAGCTCGTCGGTTTCGGGGTGAGCCATCGCGTAGCTGCAGGCCTGGAGGCGCTCCTGGGCCTCGCGCACGCGCGGCTCCGGCGAGAGCTCGCCGCGCCGCAGCAGCTTCCACGCCGGGCGGACGAGCTCCGCATCCATGAAATTGTGAACGACGTAGGTGACCGCCGACGGACGGTCGCGGCGCAGCGCGCGCAGGCCCCCCGCGCGCCGCACGAAGCGCGGAACCCAGCGCAGGGCGTGGCGCAACGCGGCCGGCCGCGCCGCGAGCGCTCGCGCCGCGCGGGCGGCGAGGAGGCGGCGGGGCGCG
>CADCVU010000049.1 GCA_902806245.1 uncultured Solirubrobacterales bacterium | reverse complement strand
CCTGGTCCTCGCCCGGCTGGCGCGGGGGCGCACGCGGCGCCCACCCCTGCGCGCCGGCGCGCCCGCCCCCTCGGGCGGCGTCAGCGTCGTCATCCCCGCCCGTGACGAGGCCGAGCGCATCGGCTCCTGCCTGGCCGGCCTCGCGAGCGATCCGGACGTCACCGAGACGATCGTCGTGGTCGACTCCGACGACCACTCGCCCACGGCCGCGGTCGCGGCGGCGAGCGGTGCGCGGGTCGTAGTGGCGCCGCCGCTGCCGCCCGGCTGGGTCGGCAAGCCGTGGGCCCTGCAGCACGGGCTCGAGGCGGCGAGCGGCGCCGTCCTGGCCACCCTCGACGCCGACACCCGTCCGCGCCCCGGCCTGTTCGCCGCCCTCAACCGGGAACTCGACGACGGCGCCGATCTCGTCACCGCGGGAACGCGCTTCGTGTGCGAGACCGCCGGTGAGCGGCTGCTGCACCCCGCCATGCTCGCCACCCTCGTCTACCGCTTCGGCCCCGCCGGCGGTGAGGACGCAGGGCCCGAGCGCGTCGATCGCGTCATGGCCAACGGCCAGTGCCAGGCCTTCCGGCGCGAGGCGCTGGCCGGCGCCGGCGGCTTCACGCGCGTGCCGGATCGCATGACCGACGACATCGCGCTGGCCCGCTCGCTCGCCGCAGCGGGCTGGCGCATCCGCTTCCTCGACGGGGCCGACCTGATCTCGGTGCGCATGCACGCCTCGATGCGCGAGGTCTGGCGCGAGTGGGGACGTTCGCTGTCGATGCAGGACGTCACCCCGCGCGCCTGGCAGGTGGTCGACCTGCTCGTCCTGTGGCTGGCGGTGGCGCTGCCGCTGCCGCGCATCCTCACCCGCCGGGCGGGCGTGCTGGACCTCGTGCTCGCCGGCGTGCGCTTCGCGCTGCTGCTCCCGCTGCGCCGGGTGTACGAGCGCCGCGGCGTCGCCTTCTGGCTCTCACCATTCGCCGACGTGGTGGCGGCCACGCGGCTCACCCTGTCGACGGTGCGACCGATCCGCACGTGGCGGGGGCGGACCTACCCGCGCGGCGGCGCCTAGGGCTCCGAGCATGGTGACCCCCGAACTCGCCGGCCGCGCTGCTCTGACGACGACCAAAGGCGCCGTACGCGGGCTGGCGGAGAGCTCTGGAGCGTTGCTCGGCCCCGAGACGGGTACGGTCTTTCGGAGAACCAACGGGAGGAAGAGAAAATGGGTACGAACCTGGCCAGCCTGCTGACCGACACCGCGGAGCGTCACGGCGAGCGCACGGCGCTCAAGCTCGACGACACGGAGGTCAGCTACGACTTCCTCAACGAGGGCTCGGCACGCGTCGTCGGCATCCTCAAGGACCACGGCTTCGAGGCGGGAGACCGGGTCGGAATCATGCTCCCGAACGTCCCCTACTTCGCCTTCATCTACTACGGGATCCTGCGCGCCGGCGGCATCGTCGTCCCCATGAACCCGCTGCTCAAGGGGCGCGAGGTCAAGTTCTACCTCGAGGATCCCGGAGCGAAGCTCATGTTCGCCTGGCACGACTTCCAGGACGAGGCCCAGAAGGGCGCCGACGAGGCCGGCGCCGACCTGATCTCGGTCGTCCCCGGCGAGTTCGAGAACCTCGTGCAGGACGCCGACCCGGTCTACGAGCTCGCCGACGTGAACGGCGACGATGCTGCGGTCCTGCTCTACACCTCCGGCACGACCGGCAGCCCCAAGGGCGCCGAGCTGACTCACTCGAACCTCACGCAGAACGTCGAGATCACGCTCAAGACGCTGATCCAGATCACCGAGGAGGACACCCTCCTCGGCGCGCTGCCGTTGTTCCACTCCTTCGGACAGACGTGCGGGCTCAACTGCTGCGTGGCGGCGGGCGGGCGGCTCACGCTGATCCCGCGCTTCGACCCCGACAAGGCGCTCGAAATCATCCAGCGCGACAAGGTGACGATCTTCGAGGGCGTCCCGACGATGTACACGGCGATGCTCAACTCCGACAAGAAGGACGACGTCGACTTGTCCTGCCTGCGGTTGTGCGTCTCAGGTGGGTCGGCCATGCCCGGCGAGATCATGCGCTCCTTCGAGGAGCAGTTCGGCTGCAAGGTGCTCGAGGGCTACGGCCTGTCGGAGACCTCGCCGGTCGCCTCGTTCAACCACCCCGATCGCGAGCGCAAGGAGGGCTCGATCGGCACGCCGATCGAGGGCGTCGAGATGCGCGTCGTGGACGAGGACCGCAACGAGGTGGGCCAGGGCGACGTGGGGGAGATCGCCATCAAGGGCCACAACGTCATGAAGGGCTACTGGGGCCGTCCCGACGCCACCGAGGAGTCGATCGACGGCGAGGGCTGGTTCTACACCGGCGACATGGCCTACGCCGACGACGAGGGCTACTACTTCATCGTCGACCGCAAGAAGGACATGATCATCCGCGGCGGCTACAACGTCTATCCGCGCGAGATCGAGGAGATCCTGTACGAGCACGAGGCGGTGGCCGAGGCCGCCGTGCTCGGCGTGCCCGACGAGAGCATGGGCGAGGAGGTCGGCGCCGCGGTCGTGCTCAAGAGCGGTCAGGACGTCAGCGAGGACGACCTGCGCTCGTTCGTCAAGGAGCAGGTCGCGGGCTACAAGTACCCGCGCAAGATCTGGTTCGAGGACGAGCTGCCGAAGGGCCCGACGGGCAAGATCCTCAAGAAGGACATCGAGGTGCCGGAGACGGTGAAGAGCTGATGCCGGGCTCGGACGGCGCCGTGGCCGAGGCCGTGGGCTACCACGGCATCGGCGCGGCGCTCGGCACCGACTACTTCCATATCCGCGACGAGCTGACCGAGACCGAGGTCGAGCTGCTGGAGCGCACGCGGAAGTTCGTCGACGAGGAGGTCATCCCGGTGATAGGCGACTACTGGGAGAAGGCCGAGTTCCCGTGGGATCTCGTCCGCCGCCTCGGTGAGCTGGGGCTGGTCGGCGACGAGATCGAGGGCTACGGCTGCCCGGGCATGAGCTCGTTGGCCTCCGGCCTCGTGCACATGGAGGTCAACCGCGGCGACGGGAGCCTCGGCACGTTCCTCGGGGTGCAGGCCGGCCTGGCCATGCGGGCGATCGACATGCACGGCTCCGCCGAGCAGAAGGCGCGCTGGCTGCCCGGCCTGGCCAGCGTGGAGAAGATCGGCGCCTTTGCGTTGACCGAGCCCGAGCACGGCTCGGACTCGGTCGCGCTCGAGACCACGGCGCGCCGCGAGGGCGACGAGTACGTCATCGACGGGCGCAAGCGCTGGATCGGCAACGGCACGGTGGCCGACGTGATCGTGGTGTGGGCGCGCGATACCGAGGACGACCAGGTCAAGGGCTTCCTCGTCGAGCCCGACACTCCCGGCTTCGAGGCCGCCGAGATCAAGGGCAAGATCTCGGTCCGCGCGGTCTGGCAGGCCGACTTGACCCTCGACGGCGTACGTGTCCCCGCCGACAGCCGGTTGCCGGGGGCGAGCAACTTCAAGGACACGGGCAGGGTGCTGGCCTCCACACGCAACACTTGCGCGTACGGGGCGCTCGGCCACGCGGTCGCCGCCTTCGACGCGGCGCTCTCGTACGTCAAGCAGCGCGAGCAGTTCGGCCAGCCGCTCGCCGGCTTCCAGCTGATCCAGAGCCGGCTCGCGCGGATGCTGGGCGAGGTCACCTCCATGCAGCTCTACTGCTTCCGCATTGCCCGGCTGGCCGACGCCGGCCACCCCATCGACACCATCGCGGGCCTGGCCAAGATGAACAACACCCGCAAGGCCCGCGAGGTCATCGCCGAGGCCCGCGACATGCTCGGCGGCAACGGCATCCTGCTCGACTACCACGTCATGCGCCACATGGCCGACATCGAGGCCATCCACACCTTCGAGGGCACCGAGACCATCCAGTCCCTGATCGTCGGGCGCGACATCACGGGCGTAGGGGCGTTCACCTGAGCGCTGGGGCCGAGTGAGGGTCGGGCTCGTCCTCGGGGCCGGCGGCCTGGTCGGCGGCGCGTG
>CADCVU010000048.1 GCA_902806245.1 uncultured Solirubrobacterales bacterium | reverse complement strand
TCGTTGATCTCGGTCTGCTCGCCGGAGGTCGGGTCGACGACCGCGGTCGAGGTGCGCGACTCCTCGCGGATGCGCACGAAGTCGTTGAGCACCGCGTCCGCGGTCAGCTGCTCGATGATCCGCGTGCCGGTCGAGCCGCCGGCCACGCCGGTGGCGATCACCGGCTGGCCGAGCGCCTTGAGCGTGCGCGCGACGTTGACGCCCTTGCCGCCCGCCATCGAGGCCTGCTCGACCGCGCGGTGACGCCGCCCGAGGGCGAAGTTGGGGACGGCGAGGGTCTTGTCGATCGCGGCGTTGAGGGTGACGGTGATGATCATGTCTACCGAGGTTCCGGGCCACGGACCCGGCTGGATCGACTGCCGGGACGATCGGGGTTCATCGGCTCGTCGCCCAGGGTCGCCGGCGCCTGCGAGCCCGGACGGTGGCCACCACGAGGGCGAGGACGACCACCGCGGTCAGGAGAACGGCCAGGCCGGCGGGCGAGCGCAGGTCGGCGAACGGCTCGGCCTCGGGGACGGCGCTCGTGGTCAGCAGCGGCGCGCTCGCCAGCACCCGTGCGCCGTCGCGGACCTCGAGCCGGCCGACGCGCCGCCCCGGCGGAAGCGGTCCCTCGATCTCCTCGGCCACGCGGAGGCGAGTGGCCGGGCGCCGGCCGCGGCGAACGGTCGCGGTCAGCCCGCGCGGGGTGGCGAGACCGACGACGAGCCCGTCACGGCCGTCCACGGGCCGGCGCGCCACCGGCGCTCCCGCCCGGGCCACCCGGACGCGGCGGAACTGGTCGAGCCCGAAGCGCAGGAGATCGAGCGTGGACTGGTTGCGCGACAGCTCGCTCGGCGCGCCGAGCACCACGCTGACGACCTCGGCGCCGCGGCCCTTGCCCGCGCCGATCAGCACGTACTGGGCGCGCTGGGTGTAGCCGGTCTTCACCCCCTCGACGAACGGGTAGGCCTCGACCAGCGTGTTGCGGTTGCGCACCGTGCGCCGGCGCGCGCCGCTGCGCAGCCGAGCCTGGGTGCGGTCCACGGTGGCGGCGAAGCGGCGGTTGCGCAGGAGCCTGCGCGTCAGCGAGGCGAGATCGCGGGCCGAGGAGCGGTTGCGGCGGGCGAGGCCGATCGGGTCCGAGTAGCTCGTCGAGCGCAGGCCGAGCTCGGCCGCCCGGCGATTCATGTCTCGCACAAAGGCGCGCCGCGAGCCCGATACGTTGGTGGCGATGGTCGCCGCGGCGTCGTTCGCGCTCGCGAGCAGGAGCGCGGTCAGCAGATCGCGGGCGCGCAGTCGCTCGCCGCGCTCGAGGCCGATCTGCGACTCGACGGCCGCGGCCTGGTAGCCGGTCGCGGTCAACACCTCGTTCGGCTCGGC
Organism: uncultured Solirubrobacterales bacterium; assembly: GCA_902806245.1. GTDB lineage: Bacteria > Actinomycetota > Thermoleophilia > Solirubrobacterales > Thermoleophilaceae > JACCUC01. Next base: position 31,651 of record CADCVU010000048.1, on the reverse strand, counting down.
TCGCTCCAGGAGGAGCAGGGCGGTCATCAGCTTGGTGGTGCTGGCGATGGAGTGACGCTCGTCGGCGCCGTCGGCGAGCAGGACCTCGCTCGAGCGGGCGTCGACGACGATCGCCGCCCGAGCGTCCGGTTCCGGGCGCGGCACGGCGGCCGACGCGACCGGCGCCATGGCGGGGGCGAGCAGGAACGCCGCGACGAGGGCCGCCGGGGCGGCGAAGCGCCGCGCGCGGGCGGCCGACGGGGTCACTCGCGAAGCCTGATCCTCTGGCCCGCGCTGAGCGCCTGGGGATCGAGCTGGGGGTTGAGCTCCTGGATCTGCTCCACGCTCAGGTTCTTGTCCTCGGCGATCGAGCCGAGGGTGTCGCCGGCCTGGACGGTGTAGGAGCCCGCGCGGCGCGAGCGCTCGCGCCGCGCGCGGCGGCGCTCGGAGGACTCGCCCTCACGGTCGGCCGAGGGGCTGGAGCCGCCGGCGCTCTGGTCGGCGCCGCCGCCGAAGAGCGCGCCGGACGTGGCCAGGACGATCAGCAAGGCGACCGCGAAGACGCCCACGGCGACCGGAGCGAGCAGGCGCAGGTTGGGACCCGGGCTGTCCGGCATGGCGCGCATGGTATCCGGGCGCTCGGCGACGACCGCCTCGCGACCGCCGGCGACTGGGGTCTGCTCACCCCGCGAGCGCCCAGGTCGCTTGCCGAAGCTCCTCGGCAGCGGCGCGGGCCGCCGTCGCGGGGTCGGCCGCGCCGGCAGAGTGCGCGTCGACGATCGACCGCGAGGCGGTGACGAGCCCGGCGGCCGGATGCGGCTCGAAGGCCGCGCGCAGGGCGTCGACCTCGCCCCCCTGGGCGCCTACTCCGGGAAGCAGGAAGACGGCGCGCGGCATGAGCTCACGCAGGCGCGCGAGCAGGTCGGGGCGCGTCGCGCCGGTGACCGCACCGACGCTCGAGAGGCCGCACTGGGCGATCGAGGTCTCTCCGAGCCCGCACACCAACTCGGCCAGCCGCTCGTGGAACGGGGCCTCGGGCGCCGGGCGGTCCTGGAGCGCCGCCGCGCCCGGGTTCGAGGTGCGCACGAGGCAGAAGCAGCCGGCGCCGGCCGCGGCGGCCGCTTCGGTCAGCGGCTCGAGGGCGTCGCGCCCGAGCAGCGGGTTGGCGGTGAACGCGTCGGCTCCGAGACCGGGCACGGGACCGAAGGGGCCGGGGGTCTGGCCGACGAGGGCCTGCGCGTAGGCCCGCGCGGTGACCGGGACATCGCCGCGCTTGCCGTCGGCGATGACCAAGAGACCGTCCGCGCGGGCGGCGGCCGCGACCGTCTCGAGGACACTCCAGCCGGGCCGGCCGAGCCGCTCGAAGCAGGCCAGCTGGAGCTTGACGGCGACGCAGGCCGGCCCGGCGGCGGCGATGGCGGCCCGACAGTGGCGCTCGACCGCCGCAGCCGTGCGCTCGGGCACGCCGCCGGGTGCGTCTTCGCCCTCTTCCTCTGAGCCCGGCCAGAGCCGGGCCGGGTCGGGATCGAGCCCGAGCACGACCTGGCTTCGGCGCTCGAGCACGAGCGCCGCGAGCCGGTCGGCGAAGGGACGAGGGCCGGAGCTCTCGCCGGGCGATGGGTCCAGCGCTTGAGCCCGGGGCCTAGCCCTTGACGGACTTCTTGAGCGCGGAGCCGGCGCTGAAGCGAGGAACCCGGCTCGCGGAGATCTCGATGCGCTCGCCCGTCTGGGGGTTCACGCCCTGGCGGGCGCCGCGCTCGGCGACCGTGAACTTGCCGAATCCGGTGAAGTTCACCTCGCCTCCGCGCGCGAGCGCGTCCTCGATCACCTTGAGCACGGCGTCCACCGCCTCGCCCGCGTCGCTCTTCGAAAGGTCCGCCTCGGCGGCGACCTGATCGACTACCTCAGCCTTTGTCACGCGTTCCTCCTCTTCCCGTCTGCTTCTCGGTCCTTATTCAACTCGGCGGCGGGGAAGCTAACACCGCCGGTGGACGACGGCCGTGCGGGGTCCTCGCCGGCCGCGGCCCCGCGACGGCCACCCGCTCCCAGCTCGAGCATGCGCTCCGCGGCCGAGACGACGTCCTCGAAGGCCGCGGCGTCGGGCGCCAGACGCCGCACCCCGCCCTCGGCGTCGTACAGCGTGACCCTCGGAGCGCGCTCGCGCTGGCGCCGCCGCGCGGCCGCCGCGACACCCTCGGCCAGGCCCGTGAGGCGGGCGACCGTGCCGCGGCGCTCCTTCACGCCGATCCTTCCGCGAGCTCGGCGAGGGCGCGGCGCAGGTCGTAGCGCATCAGCGAGGACAGGGTGAGGCGCCCGGCGACCACGGCCAGGGTCGCGCCCTCGCCGCGGACCACGTAGACCGCACCCGCGTGGGTCGCGATCTCCACCTCGGCCGGGGGCTCATCCGCGGCGGCGTCCGCACCTTCGAGCACGGCGAGCGTCAAGTCCCGTAGGCGCTCACCGAGGTCTCCGCGCGTGGGCTCGGCGGCGAGCAGCGAGTCGTCCGGGCCGAGGGCGATCGCCGCGCGCACGTCGGCGGTCCGCTCGCTCAGTTCTCGCAGCGCCGCGGCGGGGGTGGATGCGGGCGAGCGCACGGACCGCGAGAATACCCCTCGTGAACCTGGTCAGGATCTCGTGGCTGGTGACCGTGGCGGTGTTCGTCCTCGCCGCGGTGCTGGTGTTCGTGAACGGCTACGTCGGCTACATGGCCGTCCTGCTGGCGGTGGCCGCCTCGGCCGCGGTTAACCTGCGCTGAGCGCCGCTCAGCGGCCGCGCCGCCGTGCAGCGTCGGCGGGGTCCGAGGCCTCGACCCCGCGGCCGGACGCGCCGGTCGAGCTCCCGCCGGCCCCGACCCACTCGTCGGGCCGCACGGCGTCCTCGGGCTCGAGGTGGATGAGCACGTCGGCTCCGCTCAGGCGGAGGCGGATGTCGCGCGTGAGCTCGTGCGCGAGGTCGTGGGCGCGCTCGAGCGAGGTCCCGCGGCGGAACTGGACGTGGAGGTCGACGTAGCGGTCGCTTCCGGCGCGGCGGGCGCGCAGCGCGTGGAAGCCGGCGATCTCCTCCGCGCCGTGGCCCTGGACGGCCTCGCGCACCCCCGCGAGCTCCACGGCCGGCAGCGCCTCGTCGACGAGCACGCGCGAGGAGCGGCTGACCAGGCGCAGGCCGGAGAAGACGATCGCCACGGCGACGAGCAGCGCGACGATCGGGTCGATGCGCTCGATACCCGTCACCTCGACGAGCAGCAGGCCCGCGAGGACGCCGAACGAGGTCAGGGCGTCGGTGCGCAGGTGGGCGGCGTCGCCCTCGAGGGCCGGCGAGTCGGTGGCGGCCGCCCGGCGGGCGAGGAAGGTCGAGACGGCGACGTTGGCCACGCCCGAGAAGCCGATCACCGCGATCCCCACCCACAGCAGCTGGACCTCGGCCGGTACGAACAGCCGCCGCACCGACTCAAAGGCGATGACCGCGGCGCCGACGAGGATGAGCACGCCCTCGAAGGCCGCGGCCAGGTTCTCGACCTTGGCGTGCCCGTAGGGATGCTCGCGGTCGGCCGGCACCCCGGCCTTGCGCACCGACACAAAGGCGACGACCGAGGCGATCAGGTCGATGCTCGAGTGGATCGCCTCGGTGAGGATGGCGATCGAGCCGGTGAGCACGCCGGCCACGAGCTTGAGCACGATGAGCGTCGAGTTCGAGGCGATCGACAGCGCGGCGGCGCGCGACTTCGGTCGCGTCCGCGGGCCGGCGCCGAGCACCGCGGCGCCCGCCGAGCGGATGCCTTCGCCGGGATCGCTCACGGGCCCGAGCCGGCGCGCTGGCGCAACCGCGCGGCGAGCGCGCGCGCCGCGCGCCCACGATGGCTGATCGCATCCTTCTCCTCGGGGCTGAGCTCCGCCATCGTCCGTCCGTCGGGTAGGTCGGCCGGGAGAAAGGCCGGGTCGTAGCCGAAGCCGCCGTCTCCCCGCGGGTGCTCGGCGAGCGTGCCCTCGCAGCGGGCCTCGAAGAGTTGTGGCGGTCCCTCCTCCGCCGGGTCGGCAAGGGCCAGGGCGCAGACGTAGGCCACCCGACGGTCCCCCCCCGGGGGAACCGCGCGCAGCAGTTTGGTCAGGTTGTCCTCGTCGGTCGCGTGCTCCCCGGCGAAGCGGGCGGAGCGGACCCCGGGCGCACCGCCGAGGGCGGCCGCCTCGATGCCGGAGTCGTCGGCCAGCGCGGGCCGGCCGGTCGCCCGTGCCGCCGCGAGCGCCTTGACGGCCGCGTTCTCCGCGAACGTTTCGCCGGTCTCGGGGGGGAGCTCGACCTCCGCGGCGAGCGGCTCGAGCGTCCAGGGTGCGAGCAGCGTCTCGAGCTCCCGCGCCTTGTGGGCGTTGCGCGAGGCGAGCACGAGCGCGAAGGGCACGGGACCGAAGGCGGTCGTCACCCGGCCGCTCAGATGGTCGATTCCGCGCCCGCGTGCGTCCAGGGGCGCGCCAGAGCGAGCTGGCCGCGGACGCAGGCACGGGGGCTCCGCCCCCTCGGCGGCCAAGACCGCCTCCCCCTCGATGCTGATGGCATCGGCGAGGCTGAGGACAAAGGTCCAGCGACGCTATGGCGCGCCATCCGGCCGGACGCGGTCGTGGAATCAACCATCTCAGCCGGGCAGTCCGCCCGTGGCCTCGGCCTGGGCCGCCCGCAGCTCCTCGATCCCCGAAGCCGCGAGCTCGAGCAGGGTGTCGAGCGAGGCGCGCGAGAGCGGCGTGCGCTCGGCCGTGGTCTGGACCTCGACCAGCCCGCCGTCGCCGGCCATGACCACGTTGGCGTCGACCTCCGCGGTCGAGTCCTCGGAGTAGTCGAGGTCGAGCAGGGCCTCGCCGCCGACCATGCCGCACGACACCGCCGCGATCGAACCGTTGAGGGGCAGGCGGCTCAGCTTCCCCTCGTCGACCAGCCGCGCCAGCGCGAGCTGGAGGGCGACGAACCCGCCGGTGATCGACGCGCAGCGCGTGCCGCCGTCGGCCTCGAGCACGTCGCAGTCGACGTAGACCGTGCGCTCGCCGAGCGCCTCGAAGTCGATCACCCCGCGCAGGGAGCGCCCGATCAGCCGCTGGATTTCCACCGTGCGCCCGTCGGGGCGCCCGCGGGTCACGTCGCGCTGCTTGCGCTCGCCGGTCGAGGCGGGGAGCATCCCGTACTCGGAGGTCACCCATCCGCGCCCGCGGCCGGCCATCCAGCGCGGCACCGAGTCGACCACCGAGGCCGTGCAGATGACCCGGGTGGCGCCCTGGGCGAACAGCGCCGAGCCGGTGGCCGAGCGCACGAATCCGGCGGCGATCTCGACCGGGCGCAGGTCCTCCGGGCTGCGGCCGTCGTTCCTCACGCGGCCACCGGACGTTCGATCCCATCGACCACCGGTGCGACCCCGACGTGGCGCACCTCGCCGAGCGGAAGCTGGAGGAAGCGCGTGCCGAGCGCCCGGAAGGCCTCCGGATCGCCCGAGCACAGGAAGCGATAGCCGCCGCGCCGGCCCTCGGGCCGGGCGAGGCCACCGTCGGCCAGCGAGCGCTCGACCTCCTCGGCGATGGCCGCGCCCGAGGAGACGATCTCGACGCGTCGCCCCAGCGCGCGCTGGAGCATCGGCCGCACGAGCGGATAGTGGGTGCACCCGAGGATCACGGTGTCGACCTCCGCGGCGCGCAGCGGCGCGCACAGCCGCTCGACCAGCTCGACCACGCGCTCGTCGACCTCGTGGCCGGCCTGGATCAGCGGAGCGAGATCCGGCGCGGGGACGGACTCGAGCGTGGCGTCGGGGGCGACCGCGGCGAGTGCCCGGTCGTAGGCGCCGCTCGCGACGGTCGCCGGCGTGGCCAGGAGCCCGACTCGCCCGTTGCGGGTGACCTGAGCGGCGAGCCGCGACTCCGGCGCGACCACGGCGACCACCCCGACCCGGCCGGCGAGGTGCTCGCGCAGCGCCGGCAGAGCCGCCGCGGTGGCCGAGTTGCAGGCGACGATCAGGAGCTTCGATCCGTGCGCGAGCAGGATGTCGGCGAGCTCGAGGGCGAAGTCGCGCAGCTCCCGCGCCGAGCGCTCGCCGTACGGAAAGCGGGCCGTGTCGCCGAGGTAGAGGAAGTCCTCGTGGGGCAGGGACACGAGGCACTCGTGCAGTACGGTGAGTCCCCCGACCCCGGAGTCGAAGACGGCGATCGGGAGCTCGGGTCGCAAGGGCTCGGTCATCGGTCCATGGTGTCACGCGGTCCGGAGAGGACGAGCACGAGGCCGTCGAGCGGCGCTCAGGCCAGCGCCCAGAAGCGCCCGACCGCCTGCCTGGCCCGCTCGGTCGCCGCGTCGGGCTCGACCGCGCGGGGCGCGCCGCCCTCCGCCAGCCCCTCGAGCGTCGCCGCCACCGAGGCCGCAAGCGCGTCGACGTCGTAGCCGCCCTCGAGCACCGCTCCGACCGGGGCGCCCGCGGCGTCGGCGATCGCCCGCGCGTGGCGAGCCAGCTCACCGAAGGAGGACGTCTCGAGCCGGCAGGTGGCGAGCGGGTCGGCGCGGTGGGCGTCGAATCCGGCAGAGGCGAGCACGAGGTCCGGCTCGAAGGCCGCGGCGGCCGGCGCGACGACGTGCTCGACGAGCGCGAGCCAACTCTGCTCGCCCGAGCCGGGCGCGACCGGCAGGTTGATCGTGTACCCCTCGCCCCGGCCCGAGCCGGTGTCGGAGAGCGGTCCGGTCCCCGGGTACAGCGGCGACTGGTGGATGCTGGCGAACAGCAGCTCGTCGCTCGCGTGGAAGATGTCGTTGGTCCCGTTGCCGTGGTGGACGTCCCAGTCGAGCACGAAGACCCGGCGGGCGCCGAGGGAGTCGAGGGCGTGGCGCGCGGCCACGGCCACGTTGTTGAACAGGCAGAAGCCCATGGCCTGAGCCGGCTCGGCGTGGTGGCCGGGCGGGCGCAGGGCGCAGAATCCCGCGCCCGCATCACCGGCCAGCAGCGCCTCGGCCATCGCGCACGCGCCGCCGGCGGCGTGCAGGGCGGCGACGTAGGAACCGGCGCTCGCGACGGTGTCGGGGTCGAACGCTCCGCCGCCCCGCTGGCTCACGGCCCGGACGGCCTCGATGTGGGCGTCGGGGTGCACCGCGCGCAGGACGCCGAGGTCGACGGCGGGCGCCTCGCGGGGCTCCCACCCGAGCCAGTCGCGCGCCGCGAGCTCGGCCTCGATGGCCTCGATCCGCCCCGAGCCCTCCGGGTGGGCGCCGGTCTCGTGCTCGAGCGACGAGGGGTGGCGAAAGAGGAGCGGGGATCCCATGCCGGTACGGTTCCTTCCCGACCGTGGCCGCCCGCACTCCCTCGCCTCCGCCGGCCGGTCGGGCCGGCGCCCTCGAGGTCGAGGTGGCCGTGGTCGGCTCGGGCGCGGCCGGGCTCTATGCGGCGCTCTGCGCCGCTCGCGCCGGGGCGCGGGTCGCGCTCGTCTCGCGCTCGCCGCTCGCGGCCTCGGCGAGCTATTGGGCCCAGGGCGGGGTGGCGGCGGCTCTGGCGCCCGAGGACTCCCCCGCCCTGCACGCCGAGGACACGCTGGTGGCCGGGCGCGGCGCCTCACGCCCGAGCGCCGTCGAGGTCCTGACCACCGAGTCGGCGGATCGCGTGCGCGACCTCGAGGCGCTCGGCGTCCGCTTCGACGCCGAGGCGGCCGGCGGCCTCGCGCTCGGGCTCGAGGGCGGGCACTCGCGCCGGCGGGTGGCCCACGCGGGCGGGAGCGCGACCGGTCGGCGGATCACCCGCTGCCTCTCGGCCCACGCGGCCACCGACGAGCGCATCGAGGTGCTCGAGGAGACCACGGTGACCGCGCTGGTCGTCGAGGACGGCCGCTGCGCCGGGCTCTACGCCGAGTCCACCTGCTCCGGCGCTCCGGCCGGCGAGATCGAGGTCCGCGCTCGCGGGACCGTCCTGGCCACCGGCGGCGCGGCGGCCCTCTGGGAACGAACGACCAACCCCTCCGGGGCGATCGGCGCCGGCCTCTCGCTGGCTCTCGCGGCCGGCGCCGCCCTGGCCGACCTCGAGCTCGTCCAGTTCCATCCCACCGCACTCGTCTCCGACGACGGCCACGATGGCTTCCTCCTCACCGAGGCCCTCCGCGGCGAGGGCGCGGTCCTGCTGAACGAGGCCGGAGAGCGCTTCGTCGACGAGCTGGCGCCCCGTGACGAGGTGGCGCTGGCCATCGAGGACGAGCTGCGCGCGCGGCCGGCGGCGCGCGTGGTCCTGGACATGCGGACGCTGGACACGACGAGGTTCCCGAACGTCGTGAGCGCCCTGGAGCAGGCCGGCCTCGATCCCGCCGCCGCGCCGGTACCCGTCGCGCCCGCCGCGCACTACACGATGGGCGGGGTGGCCACCGATCTCGACGGTCGCTCCACCCTGCCCGGCCTGCTGGCGGTCGGCGAATGCGCGTGCACGGGGCTGCACGGAGCCAATCGCCTGGCCTCGAACTCGCTGGCCGAGTGCTTCGTCTTCGGGCGCCGCGCGGCCGAGGCGGCGCTCGACGAGCCGCCTCCGAGGGCCCGGTCGCGACCGGGGTTCTCGCAGGCGGGACCGACGGTCGTCGAGCCTCCGACCCCGGCCACGCGCCGCGCCCTGTGGCGGTTCGCGGGACTCGAGCGCTCGGAGGAGGGGCTGCTCGCCCTGGCCGAGGACGAGCACGCGCTGGCTCGTTCCGTCGCCGCCGCGGCGCTGGCCCGAGGCGAGAGCCGAGGGGCGCACCGCCGCCGCGATCGACCCGACGTCGACCGCGCCCTCGACGGCCGTCACCTCGTGGTTCGAGGCGATCTCGCGCCGACCGCCGAGCGCTGGGAGTGAGCCGGTCGGCGCCCGGCGGCGAATTCCCTGGAACTTGCGCTTAATCATGCTTAACACAAGCCCCCGGCGAGCCTTCACAAGCCGGTGACACAATCGCTCGCGCCACGACGGGGTGGAGAAGCGTTCAGGGGAGAGAGAGGTCCGCTGTGTACGAGATCAGCCGCTCGATGTACCGCGACCTATGCCGCGAGGTCGCGCCGGACCGGCGCGGGTCGACGGTCGAGGGAAGGCAACGACTGCTGCGCGCGTGTGAGGCGTCGGTCGAACGCCTCGCGCACGATCGCCACTACTTCGCCTTCCCCACCCGGACGCTCTTCTACGACGTGCGCACCCTCTTCCCCCTCTCCCGCCAGCTCCACGTGCGTCAGGTCATCGAACGCCACATGACCGAGGCCGCCCAGCTCGTCGACAGCTACGCCGAGCGGGGCGTCAGCTGCGACGGGACGCCGCTGTGCTGTCACGCGACCACCCGCAAGGGGGGCGCCTGCCAACGCAACCCTCTGCCCGGTGGCCTGTACTGCCCCTCCCACAAGCACCTGGACGAGCGCTTCGAGGGCCTCGCCGCGGCCTGAGGCCACGCTGGGCTCGTCCTGAGCCCGCCGGTAGCCGGCGCCGGCCCCGAGGGCCGCGAGCTTCTAACCGACCAGGCCCCCGCCGGGTACCTCCACGTCGGGCTCGGGCACGTCCACGTCGATCCCGCCGGGCCCGTCCGAGCCGTCGGGGACGTCGACCTCGGGAATCTGGACGTCGGGGATATCCACCCGAGGGCCAGCCGAGCCGTCGGGCACCTCGACGTCAGGGGTGTCGACCTCGACGTCGGGGACCTCGACGTCTGGGATCTCCGCTCCGGCGCCGCCCGAGTCGCTCGGGAGGTCGATGTCGGGAACCTTCACTCCGGGGCCGTCGGAGTCGCCGGGGAGGTCGGTGTCACCGACGCTCGTCCCCGACGATCCGTCGGGAACGTCGATCTCCAGGTCGTCCGCGCCCGCCAGCGTCTCGTCCGCGTCGGCCGGAGCTTCGACCGTGGCCAGGTCGACCGGCGGATCGCTCTGCGCCAGGTCGACCGGGGGACTACCGTCGCCCGACGGGCCCGCCGGTGAGCCGGCTTCGTCAGGCTCGGCGTCTTCGTCTCTGCTCTTTGCGGCCTCCGCCCGCTCCGCCGGCGAGGGCAAGGGGCGCAGCGCCGGCAGGTCCGGCCTGAGCACCGCGTCGGCGTCGCCCGGCGCCGTGGCGCGGGAGCCGGGCTCGTCGGGACCCAGCAGTGCCCCGCCGGCCACGACCGCGCCACCCACCGCGGCGACCGCCACGGCGGCGGCCGCGGCCGCGGTCGCTGCCTTGACGATCCCCGAGGCGCCGGCGAGCTCGGCCGCGCCCGCGGTGAGCCCGCCCGCGGCGAGGCCGGCCCCCGGGGCCGAGCTGGAGGGGAACAGGCGGCCGAAGATCTCGCTCGCGGCGGCCGGCGTGAGCGGCGGGGCGAGTGCGGCGAGGACCGAGCGGCGCGCGCGGATCGAGCGCCGGTAGGCCTCGCAGTCCCGGCAGGCGGAGATGTGGGCGCGGATACGCCGGTCGCGGGGTCGTCGTCCGTCGGTCTCGTCGAGCGCCTGACGAACCGTGTAGCAATCCATGGTCCTCCCTGCTCGGTTGTCGTGCAGCAGCGACCGCGCCTGGTGCACGAGCTGGCGCGCCGCCAGCGGCGAGGTCTCGAGCGCCCCGGCGATCTCCGCGTAGGAGAGCTCAGAGAGCTCGCGCATGACGAGGGCGCTGCTCTGGCGCTCGGGCAGCCCGCGGATGTCGGAGACGACCTCGGCGAGCTCCTCACGACTCTGGGCCTGGCTGGCCGCGCTGGGAGCGGTCAGCGCCGAGGACTCGATCTCCTCGATCTCCTCGAGGGGCGCGCGAGGACGGCGCAGGCGGATCAGGTCGATCGCGGCGTTGTGGGCGATCCGGAAGAGCCACGGGCGCACGTTCTTGACCGTCTCACCGCGCTCGAGCGACGACAGCGCCTTGGCCATCGTGCCCTGGAGCGCGTCGGCCGCGTCCTCGGGGTCCCCGACGAGGCTCAGGCAGTAGCGGTAGAGGCGCTGGTGATGGCGGCGGTAGAGCTCGGCAAAGGCTTGGTGGTCACCCCGGGCCGCGCGCCCGGCGAGCCGATCGTCGCGCATGAGCGCCCTGGTCCGGGAGAGGCGCCCCGAGGCGATCGCGTTAGCCGACGGGGCGCTGCCCGGACTCGGCTCCCACGTTCGGCCCGCGGCCGCTGCTGTGCCACCTGGTAGCGCCATCCGGTTGGCTGGATCCTTCCCGATCGGCTTGAACCCAACCCCCTCGCGTCAACGATCGCGCACGCGCCGGGGAGAAGGCGGAGGCCCCCTCGGGGAGCCGGGTAACTTCTCTCCATGCTCCTCGGGGTCGACGTCGGCGGGACCTTCACCGACGCCGCGCTGCTCACCAGCCACGGCGATCTCGTCACCGCCAAGGCGCCGACCACGCCGGACGACCAGTCCCGGGGAGCCCTCGACGCGGTCGAGGCCGTGCTCGCGCGCGCCGGGGCCGAGGCCGGCGGGGTGACCCGGTTCGTGCACGGCATGACCGTCGGGACCAACGCGCTGCTCGAGGGAAGGGTGGCGCGCACCGCGCTGCTCGCCACCGAAGGCTTCACCGATCTCGAGGAGCTCGGCCGTCAGGCCCGAGCGGAGCTCTACCGCCTCTGCGTCGGGCGCCCGCCCCCGCTGGTCGGGGCCGATCTGCGGGTCGCCGTGCCCGAGCGCTCGGGCCCCGACGGGGTCATACGTGAGCTCGACGAGGACGGTCTGCGGTCCGCTCTCGTCCCCTTGGCCGAGCCGGGCGACGACGGCCCGCTCGAGGCCGCGGCCGTGTGCCTGTTGTGGGGCTTCCGCCACTCGGGGCACGAGCAGCGCTGTGAGGAGCTGATCGCCGAGGTCCTCGGAGCCGAGATCCACGTCTCGACCTCGCACGCGACCGCCGGCGTGTTCCGCGAGTACGAGCGCTGCGCGACGACGGTGGTCGACGCGGCGCTCTCGCCGCCGACCCGGCGCTACCTCGAGCGCCTTGCCGAGCGCGCGCACGACTGCGGTCTCCCCGCGCCGGAGGTGATGCTCTCGGGCGGCGGCGTGGTCGACGCCGCGACCGCGGCCCGCCACGGCTCCTGGACCGTGCTCTCCGGACCGGCCGGCGGAGCGGTGGGCGCCGCGCACCGCGCCCGCGCCGCCGAGGCCCCGGACGCCGTCTGCCTCGACATGGGCGGGACATCGTGCGACGTCTCGGTCACGCTCGGCGGGGCGGTGGCCACGGCCGGCGAACGCGAGGTCGGCGGCAGGGCGCTCGCGCTCCCCATGGTCGACGTCCACACGGTCGGCGCCGGCGGCGGCTCGATCGCCTGGTGCGACACCGGCGGGGCGCTGCGCGTCGGTCCGCACTCCGCGGGGGCCGAGCCGGGCCCGGCGTGCTACGGCCGCGGCGGCGAGCAGCCCACGGTGACCGACGCCAACCTCGCCCTCGGGCTGCTCGACGCGGACTCTCCGCTGGCCGGCGGGGTCGCGCTCGACCTTGCGGCCGCCGAGCGGGTGCTCGGGCGCCTGGCCGAGCAGCTCGGGCTAGGCTCGGTCGAGCAGACCGCGGCGGGGATCGTGCGCGTGGCCAGCGCCGAGATGGCCGGCGCCGTCCGGGTCATGACCGTCGAGCGCGGGATCGACCCGCGCGAGCTCGCGCTGCTCACCTTTGGGGGCGCGGGCCCACTGCACGCCACAACGATCGCCGAGGAGCTGGGGGTGACGCGTGTGGTCGTGCCGCGCGCCTCGGGCGTGCTCTCGGCGCTCGGGATGGTGGTCTCCGAGCGCCGGCGCGACCTCGTCGAGAGTGTTCTGCTGGCGGGCCCTGCGATGACCCGCGAGGCGATCGCCGAGGTCGTCGGCGGACTGGCCGGGCGGGGTCGCGAGGAGCTCGCGCACGGCGTGAGCGCGGACGCCGACGGAGGTCCCGACCCCGGCGCCGAGCCCGAGGTCCGCGTCACCTACGACCTGCGCTACCGCGGCCAGGCCTTCGAGCTCGGCGTTCCCGGCGAGCCGGAGCCCGACCCGGCCGAGCTGCGCCGTGCCTACGACACCGCGCACGCCGAGCGCTACGGCTACGCCGACCCCGAGGCCGAGCTCGAGCTGGTCACCGTCCGCGTAGCCGTCGCGCTCCCCGGCAGCGAGCCGCGGGCCGGCGCCCTCGGCGTGCGCGAGGCGGCGGGTTCGCGCCCGGCGCACCTCGGCGGCGAGCGCGTCGAGGCGACGGTCCACCGCGGCGCGATCGACCGCGTCGAGGGACCGGCGGTCGTCGAGCTCCCGGAGGCCACCCTGGCCGTGCCGCCGGGCTGGGCGGGCGGGGCGCGCGAGGACGGCACGGTCGTCCTCGAGCGCGACGAGGCGGAGCGAGCGTGAGCGCCATCGACCCCGTCGACCTCCAGGTCATGCTCGGGGCGCTGCGCGCCGCCTGCGAGGAGATGGGCGCGACGCTCGTGCGCGCGGCTCACTCGTCCAACATCAAGGAGCGTCGCGACGCCTCGACCGCGCTGTTCGACCCCGACGGCGAGCTGGCCATGCAGGCCGAGCACATCCCCGTCCACCTCGGCGCCATGCCCGCCGCCGTGGCCGCCGTACTCGGCGAGGACCACGCGCCGGGCGACGCGTGGATCCTCAACGATCCCTTCCGCGGCGGCACACACCTGCCCGACGTCACGGTGATCTCGCCGGTCTTCCACGACGAGGAGATCGTCGCCTTCGCCGCCAGCCGCGCCCACCACGCCGACGTGGGCGGGCCGACGCCGGGCAGCATGCCCTCCGACTCGCGCTCGCTCGCGGACGAGGGCGTGGTCATCGCCCCGGTCCGGCTCGTCCGCGCGGGCGAGCTCGACGAGGAGCTGATCGCCGAGCTCGTCGGCCGGATGCGGGCCCCGAGCCAGCGCCGCGCCGACCTGCGCGCCCAGCTCGCCGCTAACCGCGCCGGCGCGGCCAGGGTCGACGAGCTCGTCTCGCGTCTCGGCGCCGCCAGGCTGCGCGAGGGGATGCGCGAGATCAACGCGTACGCCGAGCGCCGCACCCGCGCTTGCCTGGCCGAGATCGAGGACGGCGAGCGCCGCTGCGCCGACGTGCTCGAGGCCGTCGAGGGGGACCTCGAGCTCACCCTCCGCGCGACGGTCAGAGGCGAGAGTCTCACCCTCGACTTCACCGGCAGCGCCGACCAGCACGAGGGCAACCTCAACTGCCCGCTGGCGGTGACCATGTCGGCGTGCATCTTCGCCCTGCGGGTCGTGGCCGACCCCGACGTGCCGCCGTGCGCCGGCGCACATCGCCCGCTGACGGTCATCGCCGCGGAGGGCTCGATCCTCAACGCCCGGTCCGGCGCCGCAGTGGTTGCCGGCAACGTCGAGACCTCCTCGCGCGTGGCCGATCTCGTGCTCGCCGCCTTTGGGCGGGCCTGCGGCCAGGGCACCATGAACAACCTCACGCTCGGCAACGAGGACTTCACCTACTACGAGACGCTGGGCGGCGGCCAGGGCGCCTGCGAGGACGCCGACGGCCCGAGCGGCGTCCACGTGGCCATGTCGAACACCCTCAACACCCCGATCGAGGCGCTCGAGCTCGAGTTCCCGCTCCGGGCGGTGACCTACGCCCTGCGGCGCGGGTCCGGCGGCACCGGCGCCCGCCGCGGAGGTGACGGCGTGGTCCGGGAGCTCGAGGCGCTGGCCGCGATGGACTACTCGCTGCTCACCGAACGCCGTCGCCACGCTCCGCCCGGCTCGGCCGGCGGAGCCTCCGGCGAGCACGGGCGGAACGCCCGGAACGGAGAGCCACTCGACCCCAAGGCCCGCGGCAGCCTGCGGCCGGGCGACCGGCTGCGAATCGAGACCCCCGGAGGCGGCGGACATGGCGATCCCTAGGCGGGTGGCGTTCCTCGGTCTGGGGATCATGGGCTCGCGGATGGCGGCCAACCTCACCCGCGCCGGCTTCGAGCTCGCGGTGTGGAACCGGACCTCGGAGCGCGCGCAGGAGCTGGCCGAGGCCCACGGCGCTCGCGTCGCCGCGAGCCCGGCCGAGGCCGCCGTGGGCGCGGACGCGTGCGTGACCATGGTCGTCGACGGCCCTCAGGTGGAGAAGATCTTGCTCGGCGAGGACGGCGCGGCCGAGTCGCTGCCCTGCGGCGCGCTGGCCGTCGACATGTCGACCATCGGGCCTGCAGCCGCGCGCGAGCTGGCGAGCGCGCTGGGCGAGCGTGTCGTCGACTTTCTCGACGCGCCGGTCTCGGGCTCGAAGCCGAAGGCCGAGGACGGCACGCTGACCATCATGGTCGGACGGCGAGCGTGTCGCCTACGAGCGCGCCCTGCCGCTGTTCGAGGCCATGGGCGAGCTCGTGGTTCACGTCGGGCCGACCGGCCACGGCCAGATGGTGAAGGTCCTCAACAACACCCTCGCCGCGGTCAACGCCGCCGCTCTGGCGGAGGCCTTGACCGTCGCCGCGGCGGCCGGGGTCGACTTCGACGCCCTTGTTCGCGTGGTCGAGGCGAGCTCCGGGGCCTCGACCATGCTCGACCTCAAGGCCACGCCGATGCACGAGCGAGACTTCGCGCCGCTGTTCCGGCTCTCGCACATGCTCAAGGACGTGCGCCTCGCAGTCGCCGGCGCCGCCGAGCTGGAGATCGACCCGGCGGTCGCGCGCGGCGGAGAGCCTCTACGCCGAGGCCGAGGCGCACGGGCGGAGCGACGCCGACTTCGCCGCGGTCATCGAGTCCGTCGAGCCCAGCAGATCGGCGGTTCCGGCGCCTGACGTCCGGGCCGACCCGTGAGAAATCGCTTGACCTTTGCCCCGCCGAGCCGTAAGATGCGCGCCTCGCGCCCTTCCTCAAGCCCCTCCGGGCGCGACGCACGACCCCTCCACCATGCCGATCGCTTTCAAAGAATGGGCCGTGACCGTGCGCGCCCTCGCCGAGGGCGAGCAGCTCATCACGCTGCGCAAGGGCGGCATCCGCGAGGAGAGCAAGCACTTCGAGATCGAGCACGACCGCTTCTTCCTCTACCCCACCTTCGATCATCAGCACGGTGATCTCGTGCGCGAGTCCCATCGCCCCGAGCTCGATCGCGCGCTCGAGGAGGGCGTCTGGCCCGACGGCGACCCGCCGCCCTCCGCGCTGACCCAGGACGGCGGCATCGACCAGCCGGGACGAGTGCGCATCCGCGCCTTTGCCGAGGTCGCCGCGAGCTACCTGATTACCGATCCGCGCTGCGTCGACGCCCTCACGCCGTACCACGTGTGGACGAGCGACTACACGGAGAAGCGGTTGCGCTGGAAGCCGCGCCACCCTCTCCACGTCATGCTCCTGCGCACCTACCGCATCCCGCGCCCGGTCACCGTGAAGGTCCGCCCCGAGTACGGCGGCTGCCGGTCCTGGCTCGAGCTTCAGCGCGAGCTGCCCTTCGACGGCACGCCGGTTCTGGCCGACGAGGAGTTCGAGCGCGCCGCCGCGCAGATCGAGGCGATCGCCTCAGACGCGGTCCCCGTCCTGGCCTAGGACGCATACCGGCGCCCGAGCGCCGTCCACCCCGCGGCCCGCCGCTTCAAGCGGAGGTCGACCGGTACCGATGCGGTCTCCATGGACGCCGTCTCGGGGAGAATCGGGCTACCGCTCGCGGCTGCGCTGCCGGGCCGCCGCCGGCGTGCGGTCCTCGGGCTCGCGATCGTGCTGCTCGTGGGCCTCGCCGCGCTCACCGCGTATCTCGGGCCCGGGCTCGGTAAGGGTCGCTCGACGAGTTCTTCAACCGGCGCGTCTACAGCGCCCTGATCCTCGGCTCTGCGGTCCTCTGCCTCATGAGGGCCGCGTGGGTGTCGGCCGAGCGGCGCGCCTGGACGGCGATCGGACTCGGGCTCCTACTCTGGTCGGTCGGCGACGCCTACTGGTCGGTCGCCCTGGCCGACCTCGGCGACGCGGCTCCGTTCCCGTCGCTCGCCGACGCCCTGTACCTGCCCCTACTACCCGCTCGTCTACGTCGGTCTGGTGCTGCTACTGGCCGGCCACGTCGTGCGCTTTCCACCGAGCGTCTGGCTCGACGGAGCCGTCGCGGCCCTCGCCGTGGCCGCCTTCGAAGCCGCCCTGGTCCTCCCGCCCGTCGTCGCCGCCTCGGAGGGATCGCTCGCTGCGATCGTCACCAACCTCGCGTATCCGCTGGCGGATCTCGTCCTGCTGATGCTGGTGGTCGCCACCTTCGCGCTGACCGGCTGGCGGCCCGGGCGGGCGTGGCTGCTCCTCGGCGTCGCCTTTGCGACCTCGGCCATCGCCGACTCCGTGTACCTGCTCGCCGTGGCGACCGGCGACTACGTCGAGGGAACGCTGCTCGACTCCCTCTGGCCGGCGGCGACGGTGCTGCTCGGCCTGGCCGCATGGCAGCCGCTGCGTCCGACCGCGGCCGTCCGCATCGAGGGCTGGTCGGTGCTCATCCTCCCGCTGCTGTTCGCGGGCGCGGCGCTCGGACTGCTCGTCGCCAACGACGTCGTCGCGGTCAACCTCGCCGCGCTGCTTCTCGCCGCGGCGACGATGGTCGCCGCCGGAGCGCGCACCGCGCTCACCTTCCACGAAGTCCGTGCTCTCGCCGACACGCGGCGACAGGCGCTGACCGACGAGCTGACCGGCCTTCCCAACCGCCGCCGCTTCTTCGAGGAGCTGCGTGTGGCGCTTCCGGCATCGGCGCGGGGGGACTCGACGACCGCGCTGCTCCTGATCGACCTCGACGGCTTTAAGGAGATCAACGACACGCTCGGACACCCGGTCGGCAACCGGGTCCTGTCGCAGATCGGCGCTCGCCTGCGCGGAGCCCTTCCCGAGCGGGCGAGCCTCGCCCGCCTCGGTGGCGACGAGTTCGCCGCGATCCTGCCCCTGGGCATCGATGGACGCGCAGCCCTCGCCCTGGCCGATCAGGCCCGCGCGGCGATCGAGCGGCTCTTCGCCGTGGGCGGGTTGAGCGTGAGGGTCGGGGCAAGCGTCGGGATCTCGGTCTGCCCCGAGCACGGCACCGACCCCGACGGCCTTCTGCGCCGCGCCGACCTCGCGATGTACGAGGCCAAGGCCGCGCACTCGGGCGCGCGCCTCTACCTCCCCGGGCAGGAGGTCGACCACCGCGATCGCCTCGCGCTCGCCCAGGACCTCCGGGTCGCGCTCGAGCGCGACGAGATCATCCTCCATTACCAGCCGAAGGTCGAACTCGCGACGGGCGAGGTGGGATCGGTGGAGGCGCTCGCGCGCTGGCAGCACCCTCAACGCGGCCTCGTCGAGCCCGGCCGGTTCGTGCCGCTCGCGGAGCGGCTCGACCTCATGGGCCCGCTCACGCGCACGGTGCTCGAGCGTGCGATGCGCCAGTCGGCCGCCTGGCGCCGGCGCGGCATCGACCTCACCATCGCGGTCAACGTATCGATCGCGAACATCCTCGACGCCGGCTTCCCCGAAGACGTCGCCGCGGCGCTCAGGCGCTGGGCGGTTCCTCCCGGCCGGCTTCAGCTCGAGGTCACCGAGAGCCTCGTCCTCGCCGATCCGGTGCGGGCCGTCGACGTGCTCGGCCGCCTCGGTGAGCTCGGCGTGGGCCTGTCCCTCGACGACTTCGGGACGGGGCACGCGTCGCTCGCCTACCTCAAGCGGCTGCCCGTCCACGAGCTCAAGATCGACCGCTCGTTCGTCCAGAACATGGCGTCCGACGCCGGAGACGCCGCGATCGTCCGGGCGTCGCTCGACCTGGCGCGCACCTTCGGGCTGCGCGTGGTGGCGGAGGGAGTCGAGACCACCGAGACGTGGCGACAGCTCGAGGCGCTCGGCTCCGACCTCGCGCGGGGCTTTCTGCTCAGCCGCCCGCTGCCGGCCTCGGAGCTCGTCCACTGGCTCGAGCGCTGGGAGCCGGCGAGGCCCGAGCTCGGCTCGCGTGCGACCGTCCGCACGCCTTCGCACCCGGAGCGCCAGCCCTCGCCGGGGCGCTTCAGGCCTGAGCCCGTCTGAGCTCCTCTGCGCTCGACGCCCGCGCTACTGGCGCTCGACGTCGCGCCCGCCGCCGCCGTCGAGACGATCCCGCCCGGGCCCGCCTTCGAGCCGGTCGTTGCCGGATGCGCCCTCGAGGCGATCATCTCCCGACCCTCCGTCGAGTCGGTCGTCGCCGGATTCGCCGAGCAGCCGGTCGTTGCCCGGCCCACCCATCGCGACGTCGTTGCCCGAGCCGCAGAAGATGGTGTCGTTGCCGGCGCCGCCGTCGACACGGTCGTTGCCCGAGCCGCAGCGGATGACGTCGTCGCCGGGCGTGCCGACGATGACGTCGTCGCCCCGGGTGCCCTCGCCGCGCGGCTCGCTGCCGCCGGCACCGCCGCTCAGGCCGCCGACCTCGACCACCTGCTGGAAGGTCGGGCGGTTGATCCAGTGGATCAGCGGCTGGGTGATCACCCCGGCCGGCGTGTGCTCGATCGAGTCGAAGCACCACTGGTCGTCGAGGCGCTCGTTGTCACCCGACCTGCAGGTCTCGTCGTCGCCGTAGGTCTGCTCGAAGCTCTGGTTGACGGCCTGAGCCAGGGTCCGCCGCAGCACTGCGCGGCAGCGGTTGCGGTCGCCGCCGCCGCAGTAGCCGCGCGAGAAGGCGCCACGGACCGGCCGGCCGAGCAGCCGGCGCAGGTCCTTCTCGACGTAGGAGTACCAACCGGCGATGTAGGAGGACCCCCGGTGAGCGCCGTTCGAGTTCGGCTCGTCGTCGATGTCGATCATGTCGACGAGCCGCCCGAACAGCGACGGACCGAGGACGGGCTTGAACTGCGCGTCGACGATCCGCGGCCACCAGGCGTCCATCGTCTTGACGGCGTCGCGGTGCTGGTAGCGGCAGCGCGCCCGATCGGCGCGACATCCGGTCGAGCGGTCGCGCCGGTGCGCGCCGGAGGCCTTCCAGGCGCGCAGCTGGGCGACCGCGACGCCGAGCCGGCCGCTCTGCGGGCCGAGGGCCTCGAGCATGAACGGCAGCACCTTGTCGCCGCGCAGGTCGACGGTGCCGGCGTCCTCCATCGCATCGACCAGGGTGGACGGGGTGATCTTGCCGCCGCCGGCGATGCGCGGGCGGATGCGGTCGTCGAGCGGCTCGGAGCGGTGGATCGACCCGTAGGCGAAGTTGTCGTCGGCCGCCCTGTACCTCGGGGCCTGCTTGTTGTTCCAGCTCGTGACGTAGCCCTTGCCGGGGTTGGTCTCGCGCGGGTGCTCGGCGAACGGGGTGTAGTCGGCGGTGAAGTCGCCCGGGTTCCACCCCCGCCACTCGAACTCGCAGCGGCCCGGCGAGGAGTCGGGCGGGCAGGCTCGCACCGGGAAGTTGGTGTCGATCCCGCGCGCGCGCTCGGGGTTGTTGCCGGAGCTGAAGTAGGTGACGTCGCGCTTGTCGGCGTAGAACCAGTTGAAGGTGAAGCCGATCAGGCTCGCGGCCTTCTGGTAGGTGGCAGCGCTCTTCACGCGATCGGGGCTGTTGAAGTCGGCGAAGCCGATCGCCGAGTCGGCCTCGTGGAAGTAGGTCGAGCGCAGCGAGACGTAGATCACCGGCTTGCGACCGAGCATCGCGCGGCCGACCCCGAGCCCGAGCTTGGTCCGATCGGTGGAGAGCGTCTCTGTCCCCGGCGGGCACTGACAGGCGGGCGTCGAGGGCCAGGTGTTGTTGCGCTTTACCTTTTCGATCGGGGTGCAGCGGCCGCGGTACATGTACGACTCGGCCTTGATCCCTCCAGGCCCGCAGAGCTCGAGCGCGAAGGTGTCGACGATGTCCTGCCCGGCCGAGGTCGCGCTCCAGGCGTAGTCTCGTCCGCGCCCGAGCTGGATGTAGAGGTTGACCCCGGCGAAGGTCGCGCCGCGCGCGTCGATGGCCGGGCCGGCGGCGGTCCTGGGCGCGTGCAGGTCGAGCTCCATTAACAGCTGCGGGGTGAAGTAGCCGGTCTGGGGGCCGAAGACCGCGACCGGCCGCCCCGACCGCGACTCCTTGCCGGAGACCAGTAGCGCGTTCGAGGCGCCGCCGAGCGCGCCGAGCGCGCCGAGGCCGGTCCCGCCTCCTCCGCCCTGAGGTGCCGTCGTGGCGGCCACGGGGTTCGCCTTCTTGACCGTCCCCGGACTGGGCATCGCCGTGCTGCCCGGATCGGGGCTCTCGTCGGGCGTCGAGTACGGAAAGGCGCGGCGAGTCGTGGTCGGGGCCTCCGGGTCCTCGGCGCGGCGGAAGTCGGAGAAGACGTTGCGCCCGCGGCCGGGAAAGCGGGCCTGGGCGGCCTGCAGGATCAGCGCCGAGTCGAGCTCGCGCCCACCGCCCTTGCCGAAGATCCCACCCACCAGCGAGGCGGTGGCGATCACGTCGGTGACCTTCCAGGGCTCGGGCTCGGGTTCGCCGGCGTTGCCGGCGCCCTGGTTGACCACTCCGTACTCGCCCGGGAGCTTCTGCGGAGGGGTCTCGCCGTTCTTCGAGCCGAGCGTCGGCTTGAGTTCCTGGCCCTTGGCCTCGCGGATGTACTTGTTGATCCCCGCCACGTAGTTGGTCACGTCGCGCTGGACCTGCCGGCCGCGCTCGCCGTAGAGGTCGTCGGCGCGGTCGAACTGGAGCTGGAGGTCGGCCTCGTCGTAGGGGGCGATGGTCCACTGCTCGCGGTCCATCTTGAGGTTGCCGGCCGAACCGCCGAGGAACTCCGACAGCTCGGCGCGGCCGGCGTGGCGCAGCACGTCCATCAGGAACAGGCGATCCTCGGCGCCGGTGTAGCCCGCGCCGAACATCGTGCCGTTGCGCGTGCGCCCGTACACGTGCGGGACGCCGAACCCCTTGTCGCGAACGATCGTCACGTCTCCGCGCGGGCTGTAGCGCTTGTCGGTGTCGCCGGGCATGACTCCGAAGGTCCCGTCCTTGTAGAAGCTCTTCAGCCGCTTGGGCTGAAGCGTCGGGGCCTCGAACACGAGCTTCTCGTAGAGGCCGAGCTGGTCGTCGTTGTGCTCGGGGCGCCGGCCGGTCGCGCCAAAGGCCGCGATATCGGCGGCGCTGGCGTGCCCGTTCTGACCTGGCGTCAGGATGCTGCGAAAGCCCTTGGCGTCGTTGGTCCCGTAGGGGTCGGGCTCGGGACCGCCCGGAGCCGGCAACGGCGCGCCGGGCCCCAGGCCTGCGGCGCCGGCCGGAGACCCGGCGCGGTCGGGCCGGTCGGGAGCGGCGGGCGCCGCGGCGACGCTCACGGCCAGGAGCAGCGCGGTGGCCAGGGAGGCGGCCACGCCGAGGCCGAGAGCCCGGGTCCGGCCCGGACGCCGGCGCGGTCGAGACCCACGCCGGTCTCGCACACATGCGCTTCTCACGGCTATCCCCCTCTACTCCTCGGCCCTTCGACCCGGCAAGACTACAACGGCCCTGCGGCCTCGCGCGTCGCCCGCCTGCGACTCGGGCACCGCGGGTCAGCGCGCGGCGGCCACGGCCTCCGCGTCGGCCCGGCTCGCGAGTTCGGCGATGCGCTCGGCAAATCGCTCGAAGAGCTCGACCGGGAGATCGTGGCCCATCCCCGTGATGGTGTCGAGCTCTGCGCCGGCGATGGCCTCGGCCGTCGCCACGCCGCCGGGGTGCTGCACGAGCGGGTCGCAGTCGCCGTGAATGACCACCGTCGGGACGTCGACCCGGCGCAGAGCCTCGGTGCGGTCGCCCGAGGCCTGGATGGCGATCAGCTGGCGCGCCACTCCGGGCGGGTCGTAACCCGCCTCCCAGACCCGCCGCGCCAGCTCGCGGACGCGGTCCTCGTGGAAGGGGAAGCCAGGCGAGCGGATCGCCTTCCAGGTGTCGAGCACCTGTCGCTCGTGGCCGGGCTGGTCGCTCGCCGGTGGCGCGAGCAGGATCCCCAGGATGTCCTCGCGCGGGGGACCTACCCACGGCGCGACGGTCGACATGATCGAGATCAGGCTGCGCACCCGCTCGGGGTGGCGGATGACCAGCGTCTGGGCGATCATGCCGCCCATCGACACCCCGACCACGTGGGCGGATTCGACCCGGAGCGCGTCGAGCAGCCCGGCGGCGTCGTCGGCCATGTCCTCGAGCCGGTAGGAGGCGGAGGAGACGTCTCCGCCGAGAGCGGCCTCGAGATCGGGAGCGGGGGCGTCGTGGAGGTGCGTCGAGTCGCCGATGTCGCGGTTGTCGAAGCGCACGACGTGGAAGCCGCGATCGGCGATCAGGCGGCACAGCTCCTCGTCGTAGCCCCAGCGCGGCGTGCCGAGGCCCATGATCATCAGCACGGTCGGATCGGCCGGATCGCCGTAGCCGTCGTAGACCAACTCGATGCCGTTGGCCTGTGCACTCGCGCCCTCCATCGGCGGGCATGGTGCCAGAACAAGGGCGGCTCGAGCGCTGCGCCCCGTCTCGGCGTCCTCTAGCTGAGGACGATGCGCGCGGCCGCCCGGTCGACGCGGAAGTCGGCCGACTCGTGGCAGACGAGCTCCCCGTCGACGTTGTAGGCCTCGTCCTTGCGCACCTCGACGCGCACGTGACAGGCGCGGCCGTGGCGGGCGTGGCCGGCGGAGGAGATCCGCCCCCGGCGCATGGCGTAGGCGTAGCGGGGAAGCGCGACCCGCGAGCCGGCGGGGACCACCGTGGCGTCGAGCAGCCCGTCGCCGGGGTCGGCCTCCTCGACGCTCGAGCCGGCCCCGAAGCGCCCCGAGTTGGCGACGATCACCTGCCACGCCCGGCCCATGAAGAGCACCTCGCCGTCGCAGTAGATCCGGCACGGCACCGGCGACTCGACGAAGCCGGCGTAGAACGCCCCGAACATGTACGCGAAGCGGCCGATGACCTTCTTGAGCGGGACGGCGCGGTCGGCGGCGTTGGCCGACAGCCCGACCGAGGCGGTGTTGACGAACGGCCGGCCGTCCATCCGCGCGAGGTCGAGGGTGCGGGTGCGCTGCCCGCGGACCGCGACCCGACAGGCCTCAGCCGGGTCGAGCGAGAGCCCCATGCCGCGCGCGAAGTCGTTGGCCGTGCCGGTCGGCACGAGGGCGAGCGGAACGCCGGCCGCCTGAGCGGCCTCCGCGGCCGGACCGAGCATGCCGTCGCCGCCCGCGACCACGAGGCGATCGACCCCGCAGGCGGCCGCATCCTCGAGCTGACCGAGATCGAAGACGACGACCTCTGCACCGGCCGAGCGCAGCTCCGCCTCGAGAGCCGTGCGATCGGTGTTAATGCCCGACTCGGGGTTGGCTACGAGAGCGACGCGGATGGCCGCCACGTTACCGAGCGGGCCATCGGGCCAGGACCCGCTCGCTACAGCCCCAGCGTCTTCGCGATGATGTTCCTCTGGATCTCCGAGGTCCCGCCGAAGATCGTCGTCACCACCGCGCTGCGCAGGTAGCGCTCCATCGGGTACTCGGTCGCGTACCCGTAGCCGCCCATGATCTGCATGCCCTCGAGGGCACAGCGCTTGGCGAGCTCCGTACAGGCGAGCTTCGCCATGGAGGCCTCCTGAGGAAGCATGCGCTCGGGATCGGCGTCGGTCATGGTCGCGACCGCGCGCACCAGCAGCCGAGCCTGGACGAGGTCGGTGGCCAGATCGGCGAACTTGTGCTGGGTGGCCTGGAAGGAGCCGATCGAGCGCCCGAACTGCCGGCGCTCCTTCGAGTAGGCGAGCGCCTCGTCGAAGGCACGCTGGGCCAGGCCGAGCGCGGAGGCGGCGAGGATGACGCGCTCGTAGTTGAGCCCGGCCATGAGCTGGGTCCAGCCGTGCCCCTCCTCCCCCAGCAGCGCGTCGGCTCCCACGCGGCAGCCCGCGAGATGGAGCTCGTTGGTCTCCTTGCCGCCGAGGGTGTCGATCGGCGTGACGGTGAGCCCCTCGGCCTCGCGCGGCACGAGGATCATCGACAGCCCCTCGTGCTTCGACTCGCCGCGGTCGGTGCGGCAGACGATCAGGATCTCCTGCGCCTTGTGGGCGTAGGAGCACCAGGTCTTCGTACCGTCGAGGACCCACTCGCCGTCCCGGAGCTCGGCTCGCGTCTGCAGAGCGCCGACATCCGACCCGGCCTCGGGCTCCGACATGGCGATGGCCAGCGCCCCGCCCTCGGCGACGTGGCCGAGCAGCCGGCGCTTCTGCTCCTCGGTCCCGAAGCGCGTAAGCGCTCCGACCACGATCAGCGTGACTGCGTAGGCCCCGATCGGCGCCTCCCCGCGGGCGGTCTCCTCGAGGAAGAGGCAGGCCTCGAGCAGCCCGCCGCCCGAGCCGCCGTAGGCCTCGTCGATGGCCACTCCGTACCAGCCGAGCTCGGCCATCCGGCGGGCGGTTGCGGCGTGGTGGAGATCCTCGAACCCGTCGGTGAGCTCCTTCAGGCGCTCGGGCCCGCACTCGCGCGCGCAGAAGTCGCGCACCGCGCGAGCGAAGTCCTGCTGCTCCTCGGACAGACCGAGGTGGCTGTCGCTGTGCACCGTGGCCATCAAGGGCGATGGTAGGCGATCCTGAGGAGGTCTCCGCTCGTGTAGAAAGCCGAGCTCGCGCGCGTGGACCGAACGCGGATACGGATTTCGCCGTCACCGCTCGTGCCGGTGACGTAGTCCCGCGCCGAGCCGGGAGGACTGAGCGCGACGCCGACCTCGGTTCGACCGACCGAGCGCGAGCTCAACCCGACCCAGCGCTTCGTCGTCGCGTTGTAGATGCTGATCTTCTGAGTGCACCCGGCCGAGCTCTTGCCCCGGTAGTTCCGCCGCAGGCTCGAGAGCGCGTTCGAAACGCCGGCGAAGCGCCCGTACCAGGATGAGGTTCGCGTCCCGGACCTCGTCGAGTCGAGCGCGAAGAACCGGTTGTCGTCGGCGGTGAGCTGCAACCGCGAGCCGCTGCGGACGCGGCCCGCCTCGACCACGAGGGCGCCCGGGTGGGCGGTCACGCTCGCCAGGGTCTTGAAGGACCACCTTCGCTCGGCGGCGAGCCGATTGCCCGCGGCGTCCGACGCGCCCGTCGCAAGATCGGCGACGTACGCGGTGCCCTGGCTCAGGGCGGCGCTCG
This sequence comes from uncultured Solirubrobacterales bacterium, assembly GCA_902806245.1. Classification (GTDB taxonomy): domain Bacteria; phylum Actinomycetota; class Thermoleophilia; order Solirubrobacterales; family Thermoleophilaceae; genus JACCUC01. Next base: position 5,826 of record CADCVU010000048.1, on the reverse strand, counting down.
GGCGGAAGGTCATCGGGTTGGCGCTCCAGGAGAAGCTCCCGGCGACGCGAGCGCCGTCGCTCGCCCTCGTAAGCGAGAAGGCAGACTCGGCGGAGGGACGGTCCATCGGCTCGCCGGACGCGACGCTGACCGCGGCGCCCCTCGCCACGCCGGCCTGACCGGCGGTGGTCGATGTCGAGGTGACGAATGGAGCTGTGGTGTCCGCGGGGGCCTCGGCCGCCCAGGTGAGGTAGCCGAAGTACCGGTCGGTCACCGGCTGCGCGGGGTCACCCGCGAATCCGTAGCCCGTCCCAGCGCGGGACCGCTCGGCGGCGTCGGCGCGCATCCTCTCGACTATCCGGGCCGGCGCGAGCCCGGCGCAGGGCCCGGCGTCACCCGCCTCGTCGAGGCACAACGCGACCGCGCCGGCGACATGTGGCGAGGCCATGCTCGTGCCCGAGACCGTGTTGTAGCTCCCTCCCGGCCAGGTCGACCGAATGCAGACGCCGGGGGCTGCGACGGAGTGGCTCGCGCCGCCCGCCGTCAGCGCGTAGTTCGAGAAGCTCGCGTAGCGGTCGTCGGCCTCACCGGTCTTGCACACGGGCGCGGCGCCCGTGGCCCCCGGTTGGCCGTCGGTGTCGCCCATGGCGGTGACGATCAACGCCTCGGGGTAGGCGGCGGGCGTGCTCGGCTCCGGCGCGTAGTCGAAGTCCCATCCGTCGTTGCCGGCCGCGACGACGTAACTGACCCCGGCGGCGGTCGAGGCGCAGAGGGCGCGATGCTGCGGATCGGTGGTGGTCGCGCAACTGCCGACCGGCGGGCCGATGCCGCCGAGGCTCATGTTGGCGACGGCGATGTCGTTCGAGGTACCGCCGTCGGTCCGCGTCGAGGTGACCCAGTCGATCCCGCAGATCACCTGCGAGGTGGTGCCACCTCCGTCACCGGCGAGCACCTTCGCGGCGTAGACCCTGGTGCCCGGCGCGACGCGACGACTCCGGAGCCATCGTTCTCGGCGGCGATCGTCCCGGCCACGTGCGTGCCGTGCCCGTTGTCGTCGTCGGCGGGAGCCGAGGTGTCGATGCAGTTCTTGCCATCGGAGGCGTTCAGGTCGGGGTGGTCGAGGTCTATGCCCGTGTCGATCACGGCCACGTTCGCCCTGCTAGCCGAGCGAGCGCTCGCGGCGGTGGCGGCTTCGATGCGCCTGGTGCCCGCCGGGGGGCGTGGGCTCTCCGGAGGCGAGCCCGGCTACGGCGCGAACCTTGCGGTCGGGGGTCACCGCGGCGACCTCGGGGTCGGCCTCGAGGCGGTCGACCTGCTGGGGCGAGAGCTCGGCGGAAAAGCCCTCGACGGCGCGGTTGTAGACGTACTCGGCCTTGAACCCCTGGCGGCGCTCGCGCGACTCGGTCTCGGCGCCCGGGCTCTCGGCCGCGCGGTTGAAGGTGACGATGTACTGACCGGGCACCTCGGCGGCGTCGGCCCTCTCGTCGCGCGCGCCATTCGAGCGCTCGGCGACGGCTACCTTCTGTTTCGGCGAACCGGACTCCGAAGCAAGCGCGATGAGGCCGACGGCGCCCAGAAGGGCAAGGAGGGCGAAACTGAGCAGGCGGCGCACAGGGTCATCATTGTCGCTTTCGTCCCCGGCCCAACCTCGTCGCCCCTGCAACTGGACGTATGGACCGTCAGCTCGGCGCGCCGGCGGTCGACGGGGCGGCCGGCTGGGCCTCGGGCGCGGCGCCGTTTGCGCTCGCCGCCGCGCTCTCGTCCATCCGCGCCTTTGCGCCCTTGAGCTCGCGCAGGGCGATCGCCATCTTGTGGACCTCGTCGGGCCCGTCGGCCAGGCGCAGCCAGCGGCCCTGGCGCCACATCAGCGCGAGCGGAGTGTCGTCGGAGACGCCGAGGGCGCCGTGGACCTGGATCGCGCGGTCGAGCACGTCCATGAACACGTTGGCGGCGACGACCTTGATCTCGGAGATCTCCTGACGAGCGGCGCGCTTGCCGGCGGTGTCCATCTTCCAGGCCGCGTGCATGGTCATCAGCCGCGCGCCGTCGATCTCGATCCGCGAGCGCGCGATGAAGTCCTGGACGAACTGCTTCTCGGCAAGCGGCCCGCCGAAGGCCTCGCGCTCGATGGCCCGCGCGCACATGAGCTCGAGCCCGCGTTCGGCGGCGCCGATGGCGCGCATGCAGTGGTGGATCCGCCCGGGGCCTAGCCGATCCTGGGCGATCTGGAAGCCCCTGCCCTGCTCGCCGAGCAGGTTGGCGGCGGGCACGCGGCAGCCCTCGTAGCGGATCTCGCAGTGGCCGGGACCGCCGTCGTGGCCCATGACCGAGACCGGCCGCACGAGGTCGAAGCCCGGGGCGTCGGTCGGGACGAGGATCATCGAGGCGCGCTTGTGCTTCGCGGCGTCGGGATCGGTCACGGCCATGACGATCGCCACCTCGGCGCCCACGGCCCCGCTCGTGAACCACTTGTGGCCGTCGATCACCCACTCGTCGCCATCGCGCACCGCGCGCGTGCCGAGGTTGGTCGGGTCCGAGCCGGCGCGCTCGGGCTCGGTCATCGAGAAGCAGGAGCGGATCTCTCCCTCGAGCAGCGGCGTGAGCCAGCGCTCGCGGTGCTCGGGCGTTCCGTGCTCGGCCAGGATCTCCATGTTGCCGGTGTCGGGCGCGGAGCAGTTGAACACCATCGGCGCGACGAGCGAGCGGCCCATGTGCTCGCAGAGGACGCCGTACTCCCAGTTCGTCAGGCCCACGCCGTCGTGCTCGTCGGGCAGGAACAGGTTCCACAGCCCCTCGGCCTTGGCCTGCTCGCGCAGCTCGACGAGGATGCGCGGGTAGGCGACGCCGGGCCCGACCTCGTCGTCGAGGGCCTGTAGGGCCTCCGCCTCGACCGGCTCGACGTGCTCGGTCATGAAGGCGGCGATGCGGTCGCGCAGCTCCTCGACCCGGGGGGAGAGCGTGAAGTCCATGGCGGCAGACTACCCCTCCGCCGCCGGATGCGCGCGAGCTCCGGCCTCAGCTGCCGGCCCGAGCTAGCAGCCAGGCGACCAGCGCGGTGGCGAGCCCTCCGCCCGCGATCGCCGCGGTGAGCCGCGCGGCGTGGCCGGTCGCGGGCCCGCGGGTGGTCTGCTCCGCGCGCGGGCGACCGGTCGGCGCGGCAGCCTGCTCCGCCTCGCTGAGGAGCTCACGCGCAGCTTGGGCGCCGGACTCGGGGACGAGCACGTCGCGGTGCCCCGCCGCCAGGAAGTCCGGGACGTCAAAGGCGGCGGAGCGCCGCAGGAGGCTCGGTATTCCCTCCTCGAGCAGGAAGCCCTGCATGAGCTCGGCCTCGGGCTGGTTGCGCCCTCCGGCCACCCGCACGAGGTCGCCGCGGGCATACTCCGGCTTGATCTTGCGCGCGCGCGCGTGCGCCTCGTTCTCGGGCGCCTCGGCCACGGCGGCGTCGCCCGCGACCACCAGCGGCATCGCGCACGCCGCGCAGAAGCGCTCGACCGACGGGTGCGCCGTGCCGCAGTGCGGACACACCAGCGTCGCCGCCGTACCGGGACCGTGATCGGCGCCCTCCGGATCGGCAGGGTCGTTAATCGAGCTCGACCGGCTCTTCGGTGACCCGGCCGTCGGCCATCCGCCAGGCGCGCACGACCGGTGCGTTCGCGTCGGCCAGCGAGACGATCAGGTAGGTCCAATGCGGATAGGTGGCGAGGTTGATGTCGGTCTGGGAGGGCTCGGCCGGGCTGCGCGGGTGCGAGTGGTAGACGCCGATCTCCCAGCCCTCGTCGTCGAGCTCGTTGACCGCGAGCAGGGCGGCTCCCGGCAGCTCGTAGCCGTAGGGCGAGGAGCGCGAGTTCGCGGCCTCGGTGATCTCGTCGACCCGGCCGTCGCGGGCGCGGAGGTAGCCGCAGCACTCGTTCGGCGCGTCGCGCACGGCGTGGTCGACGAGCTGCTGCCACTGGGAGCGGGTCATGTGCACGCTCGAGAGCCTAGTTGGCAACCGGGCGTTGACAACGACCGCTCGTCCCGTGCGTAAGCTCAGCCGAGAACCCGGAGGAGGACGGCCATGCCCAACATCGGACCACTCGAGATCATCATCGTGCTCGTCATCGCCCTCGTCGTGCTCGGGCCCAAGCGCCTGCCCGACTTCGGTCGCTCGGTCGGGAAGGGTCTGCGCGAGTTCAAGGGCGCGATCAGCGGCGATTCGTCCCGTGACGACGAAGAGGAGCACGAGCGCGAACGGGAGCTCGAGGAGCGCGAGCGGCGCCTCGAGGAGCGCGAGCGGGAGCTGGCGGGCTCGAGCTAGCGGGCACCGAGCTCGCGGCGGCCTACCAGAAGGCCGTCGTCTCGATCGCCTCTTCGAGCTCTTCGATCGGCTTGGTGTAGACGCCGGAGGAGAGGTAGCGCCAGCCGTCGTCGCAGACGATGAAGACGACGTTGCCCTCGTCGATCTCCGAGGCGACGCGTACGGCGATCTTGGCGATCGCGCCGCTCGAGACGCCGGCGAAGAGTCCCTCCTCGGCCAGCAGCCGCTTGGTCCAGATCACCGAGTCGCGGTTCGAGACGAAGATCTTGCGGTCGATCAGCGACAGGTCGATGATCGGCGGGATGAAGCCGTCGTCGAGCGAGCGCAGCCCCTGCACGAGCTCGCCCTGGAGCGGCTCGGCGGCCACGATCCTCGTGTCCGGGTCCTCCTCCTTGAGGCGGCGGGCGTGGCCCATCAACGTCCCCCCCGTCCCGAGCCCGGCCACGAAGGCGGTGACCTCGTCGAGCTCCTCGAGGATCTCGAGCGCCGTGCCGTTGTAGTGGGCGAGCGGGTTGGCCTCGTTGCCGTACTGGTAGGGCATGTAGTACGAGGCGTCGGCCTCCGCCATGTCGAGAGCCATGGCCACCGCGCCGTTCGAGCCCTGCGAACCGGGTGAGTAGACGATCTCGGCGCCGTACATGCGCAGGAGCTGAGCGCGCTCCTCGGTCACGTTGTCGGGCATCACGACCTTGAGCGGGTAGCCCTTGCGCGAGCAGATCATGGCCAACGAGATGCCCGTGTTGCCCGAGGTCGGCTCGAGGATGGTCTGGCCGGGCATGATCGTGCCGCGTTCCTCGGCGTCCTCGATCATGGCCCGCGCCACACGGTCCTTCACCGATCCGGTCGGGTTGTGCGACTCGAGCTTGGCGTAGATCCGCACGCCCGGCTTGGGCGACAGGCGCTTGAGCTCCACGAGCGGCGTGTGCCCGATGGCCCGGACGATGTCGGAGTACCTCCCGCCACACGGCCGGTTCTCGAGTGAGGGCCCGAGCGTCACTTCAGAAAGGATAGCGGTGGAGTCACTCGGGGACGCTTACCCGCAGGACGCGTGTCGCGAACGGGGCCGCGAGCGCCAGCACCATCAGCCGAAGGGTTTGGACGGCGACGACCACGGTCAGGTCGGCGCCGCTGTCAAAGGCGGCGGCGAGCACGGAGCTGATCCCGCCGGGCGTGGTGGCCAGGTAGGCGGTCAGGGGATCGGTGTCGAGGGCCACCAGGAGTGCGAGCCCGAGCGCCGCGCAGATGGCGGTGAGGACGAGGATCCCGCCCGCCATGTACGGCGCGAGCCGCCCAGCATGGCGCAGGGCGTGCCGGTCGAAGCGCAGCCCGACCGAATGCGCCGACCACCACGAAGGCGGCGTCGGCGACGACGCCGGGGACCCCCAGCGCGACGATTCCCGTCACGCCCGCGACCGTGCTCAGGATCAGCGGCCCGACGAGATCAGCGGCCCGACGAGGGAGGCCGCGGGCGCGCGCGCGAGCCGCGCCAGCAGCGCGCCCGCCGCGGCAAGCGCCGCGGCGGCGAGCACGCGCTCGACTCCCGCCGCCTC
>CADCVU010000047.1 GCA_902806245.1 uncultured Solirubrobacterales bacterium | reverse complement strand
CGGGTGCAGCGTCTGGAAGGCCAGGTCCTCGAGCTCCCACTTGATGGCGTGGATGCCGAGCCGGTGCGCCAGCGGCGCGAAGATGTCGAGCGTCTCCTTGGACTTCTCCTTTTGCTTCTCCTTCGGAAGGGCGCCGACGGTGCGCATGTTGTGCAGCCGATCGGCGAGCTTGACCAGAATGACCCGCAGGTCGGCCGCCATGGCCAGCATCATCTTGCGGTAGTTCTCGGCCTGGCGGTCGTCGTTCGACTGGAAGGTGATGCCGGCGAGCTTGGTCACGCCGTCCACCAGCGTGGCGACCTCCTCCCCGAACTCCGCGCGGACCTCGTCGAGCGAGGCACTGGTGTCCTCGACGGTGTCGTGGAGCAGGGCGGCGCACAGCGTCGGGGTGTCCGAGCGCATGCCGGCGCAGATCTTGGCCACACCCACCGGGTGGGTGATGAAGTGCTCGCCGGAGCGACGACGCTGGTCGGCGTGGTGGTCGCAGGCGAAGGCGAACGCGCGCGCCACCGCCTCGCGGTCGACCAGGTCGGGCAACCCGTCGGCGTGCTCGGCGATGACCGCGAACAGGTCCTCGAGCAGCGACCGCTCGTCCGGGCTGAGCTCGGGGGTGGCCGTCGCCGCCCCGTCCACGGCCGTCCTGCGCGCGTTCGAGGTCTTGGTCATGAGCTCGATTCTACCTGCGCCCGCCGGCGCCCCGAGGCCCGGCCAGGGGTCGCGTGGGCGACTCAGGCCGCCACGGGCGAGGCGGCCGGCGTCGGTTCGGTGGGCACCGATCGAGGCTCGCCCGAGTGCGGGGACGCGAGCCCGAGCCGCGCGCGGAGGGCGGGGCCACGCAGGTACCGGCGCACGCTCTCGAGCTGGGCCAGCGACGCGCGGTAGGCGGGCGATCGCTCGAGGTCTGTCCGCGCCAGGTCACTCAGCGCCCAGACCGGGCCGCCGTCGGCGCGGCCGGTGTAGACCGCGAGTCCGAGCTCGTCCAGGATGCGCAAGAAGCGTGCGCACGTTTCGGCCTCGCGCGGATAGGCGCCTTCGCCGCAGAGCGCTCTCTCGAGCTCCTCGTCCGACAGCCGACCGGATGTCCGCAGGGCTCGGAAGAGCTGGACCAGGGCCGGGCGCAGATCGAATCGCGCGGCGGCGGCACGTTCGGCGAACTCGATCTCGCCTGCGCCCCAGCAGGCGTACGCGCCCGCGGCCGGCTCGCAGCTCGGGGCACCGGCCAGGAGCGACTCGGCGCGCTCGCTCTCGGGCGGGTCGAGGGCCACGATGTGCCCGAAGGGCCGCGCGAGGCCGGGGTCGCGCTCGAGGGCGGTCCAGGACACCAGGGCGAGCCGTGAGGCCGCCCGCGACTCGCCCCTCAGGGCCCTCGCGAGCCCGCCCACCAGGGCCTCGACGGCCGCTCGGCGGCGCGCGGTGTCGGCACAGACCACGAGCACCCCTTCGCCGCTCGATATCGCGTCGCCGACGGTTCCCGCGAACCCCGCACCGCGGCGGTCGACCACGGCGCGGGCGTCGGAGTCGAGCACGAGGGTGGGCGCGAGGCGAGCGACGGCGAGCTCGCGCTCGACCTCGTCCCAGAACGAGCTCTGCCGACCCAGCACCTCGATGTCGCCCGCCTCGCAGCCGCGCAGGCCGCGCAGGGCCAGCCGCGGCTCGACGGCGCCGTTCCACTCGTTGAGCTCGAGCCGGGCGGCCACGTCGTGCGGGCGCTCGTCGCAGCCGCGAAGCGATCCGGGCGTGGTGCCAAAGGCGACGACCCGGGCTCGGGCGCCTCCGTTGGCGAGGGTGAGCGCGGCGTGGTCGCCGTCGGCGCCCAGGGCGCGCACATCGTGGATTCGCGCGGCGGGGACGAGCAGGGTGGGCCGCGGGTTGCCCGGGCCGAAGGGGGCAAGGCGCTCGAGCTCTTCGGCCAGCGGCAGGCCGACGGCGCTCGCGGGCACCACCGCGTCGATGCGCTCCACCGGCACGAGGTCCTCGTCGCTCAGGTGCGCGCGAGCGTGAGCGAGGAAGTCGCCGCGGAAGGACTCGAGCGCCGAGACGTCGATCTCGAGGCCGGCGGCGACGCGGTGTCCGCCGAAGCGGCGCAGGTGAGCGGCGCAGGCGGTGAGCCCGGCGTGGAGGTCGTAGGCGGGGATGCTGCGCCCGGAACCCTTTCCTCCCTCGCCGTCGAGGGCGATGAGCACGCACGGGCGCCCGTGGCGCTCGACCATCCGCGAGGCGACGATCCCGATCACCCCGGGGTGCCAGCCCTCGCCTGCCAGCACGAGCGCCGGCGCCTCGGGCGCCTCGGCGCGCACGGCCTCGGCCGCTAGGAGGATGCGCTGCTCGGTCGCGCGGCGCTCGCGGTTGAGCAGGTCGAGCTCAGCGGCCACCTCACCCGCCCGCGCCTCGTCTCGGCAGAGCAGAAGCTCGAGCGCCCCGTCGGCGCGTCCGAGCCGGCCCGCGGCGTTGAGCCGGGGCGCGAGGCGAAAGCCGACCGACCCGGCGTCGATTCGGCCGGGGTCGAGGCTCGAGACCGCCATCAGCGCCCGCAGGCCGGGCTTGGCCGTGCGAGCGAGGGCACGCAGGCCCGCTCGCACGAGCCGGCGGTTCTCCCCGCGCATCGGCACGAGGTCGGCCACGGTGGCCAGCGCGACGAGGTCGAGGTCCTCCTCCTCGGCGCGCGAGGGGTCCTCTCCGGCGGTGGCGGCGAGCGCCTCGGCGAGCTTGAGGGCCACACCGGCGGCGCACAGGTCGGCGAACGGATAGCCGCTCACGGCCGGGTGGACGATCGGGCAGTCGGGCAGGCGCTCGGCCGGGCGATGGTGATCGACGACCACGGCGTCGAGGCCAAGGGCCCGGGCCGCGTCGATCTCCGGGGCAGAGGTGATGCCGCAGTCGACGGTGATCAGCAGGTCGGTGCCGGCGCGCGCGAGCTCCTCGACCGTGGCCACCGAGAGCCCGTAGCCGCCGTCGAAGCGGCTCGGGAGGTGCCACGCGGGGTCGGCGCCGAGCCGCCGGAGGGCGTTGACGAGGATCGCCGTCGAGCTGACCCCGTCGACGTCGTAGTCGCCGTGGATGACGATGCGCGACCCTCGCTCCGCGTGGTTCAGGATGAGCTCGCACGTCGCGCCCATGCCGGCGAAGCCGAAGGGGTCGTGACGCTCCTCCGCGCGCAGGAACCGCTTGGCCTCGGCCGGGGACTCGTGGCCGCGCCGGGCCAGGATCGCCGCCACCGCCGGGGACACCCCCAACTCGCGCTCGAGCGCCGAGGCGGCGACAGCGGAGTAGGGACGACAGTCCCAGCGAACCGAGGAGGGAGACATCCGCACCATGCTGAAGGTCGAAGCGGACGGACCGGCGTGCCTCTCCCCGGGGACGGCGGAATCCAGCCGTCATACACGTTAGGATAAACGTATGACGATGCTCAGCTTTCGCGTGGCGGATGCCGAGGCCGCCGAAGTTCAACGCTGGGCGGAGGCCCTTGGAGTCGATCGCTCGGAGCTGATGCGCGACGCGCTGCGCGGCCACCTCGTGAAGCTGCGGAGTGAGACGGATGTCTCGCACTGGGATCGCCAGCCGCTCACCGATGCCGAGCTCTCGGTCTCCGAGGTCGCGGACTGGGGGCCTGCGGAGGATTGGACCGATTGGGACGATGCGGCGAGGTGAGATCTGGTTCGCGGCCACGCCCGGCGGTAACCGGCCGGTCCTGGTGCTCACACGGGATCCGGTCGCCGATCGAATCGAAGCCGTCGTGGTCGCCGCGCTCACCCGAGCCAAGCGCGAGCTCGTCTCCGAGCTGCCGCTGACGACCGAGCGCGACGGGGTCCCGACCGACTGCGTCGTGAACTTCGAGAACCTGCACACCGTGCGGCGCGCGGAGCTGCGCCGGCGGGTCGTAGCGCTGTCCGCGGCGCGCATGGCCGAAGCCTGTCGCGTCCTGCGCGACGCGGTGAGCTGCTGACCGTTGCGCGCGAGGAGCGGTCGTCTGCTCGGGCCCGACCCGGTCAGAATGCGCCGATGCCCCTCGAGCCGTTCTCGGTCCTCGCCGCCCAGCCCGAGCCGGCGCTCGACGAGCTGGCCCTCGCTCTCGCAGCCGAGTTCGGACAGACCGACGCGCAGGGCGCGCTCTCGGAGCTCGACCGGCTCGGTGCCGAGCTGGCGCCCGCCCGGGGCGCCTCGCCCGCGGCCGAGGTCGAGGCGCTGCGGGAGCTGCTCGGCGTTCGCCACGACTTCGCCGGCGCGGTCGACGAGTACGACCACCCCGACCACTCGATGCTCGACCTCGTGATCGAACGCCGCCGGGGGCTGCCGATCGTGCTCTCGATCGTCTACGTCGAGGTCGCGCGGCGTGCCGGCGTCGCGCTCGCGGGGGTCGGACTGCCGAGGCACTACGTCGCCGGCCACTTCGGCGCGGATCCCCCGCTCCTGCTCGACCCCTTCGGGCGCGGCGCGCCGCTCGGTGCCCAGCCGGGACTCCGCCCCTCGGGCGTGCACGAGACGGTGGCGCGCATGCTCAACAACCTGGTCGGCTCCTACCGGCGCCGTGGCGATCTCTCGCGGGCGATCCGCGCCGCCGAGATGCGCCTCGAGCTTCGCCTCGACGAGCCGTCGAAAGCGCTGTTCGAAGCCGAGCTACGGTCGCTGCGCGCCCACCTCAACTGAGGACTTGCTCGCGGCGACGAGCGTCAGCTTCTCGCTCCGCGAGAGCCGCTTGATGCGCGCCTCCTCGCGCCGCGCGCCGGCGGCGTCGGCCAGCTCGAGCACGGCGGCCATCGTGACGGGAAGGCGGGACCGGGTGTAGCGCGCCCCTCGACCGGCGCGGTGAGCGGCGAGGCGACGCTCGGGATCGAAGGTCCAGCCGCAGTAGAGGCTCGCGTCGGCGCATCGAAGCAGGTAGACGAAGGCGGGCCGCGGGCCGATCCGCGGGGCTTCGTCGTTGGCGCCGTCGGCCCTGCCCGCCACCGCCAGTGCGCTGCGTCAGACCCTCGAGCACGCCTGACGAGCGCTCTGCCCGTTGGTAGGGTTCACGCCGCGAGGGAAGTATCCCGCTACGGCGTCGTCGTCAGAACGGTCCACCGGACCCGGCGCGCCGGCCCTCACGGGTGGGAGACACCTCTGGCCCGTACCGACTGCCGGAGCTCCCTTGCCGTACCTCTCCTCTCCCTGCGCCTCGCTGACTCCATGACGCTCCTCGCCTCGCTCGGGGAGTGGACGACCCGTGTCGCCGGGGAGCTCGGCTATCTCGGGCTGTTCGCGGTGATGGTGGTGGAGAACCTCTTCCCGCCCATTCCCTCCGAGGCGATCCTCCCGCTCGCGGGCCTCCAGGTCTCGCGCGGGGCGCTCACCTTCCTCGCGGCGCTGGCCGTCGCGACCGCGGGCTCCCTCGTCGGGGCGCTGCTCCTCTACGGCGTCGGGAGACTGGGAGGGCGGCCGCTCGTGCTGCGCCTCGGGCCGCTGCTGCGGATCGGCCCCGCCCGGCTCGAGCGAGCCGACGCGTGGTTCGATCGCCACGGAGCGTGGATAGTGGTGCTCGGCCGTCTCGTGCCGGGTGCGCGCAGCATCGTCTCGATCCCGGCGGGGATGTCGGAGATGCCCCTGTGGCGCTTCGGCCTGCTGACCACCGTCGGCTCGCTGGCCTGGAACGCCGCGCTGATCGCCGCCGGCCAGCGCCTGGGTGCCGATTGGCCGGCCGTCAGCGGACTGATCGACGGCGCCTCGACGGCCGTGCTGATCGCGCTCGCGGCGGCCCTCACCGCGCTCGTCCTTCGCTCGGCTCGCCGCTCGAGCAGGCGCCGGCGGGCGTCCCGTCCGACCGCCGAAGGCAGAATGGCGCCATGACCGTCGTCCTCCTCCTCGTCAGCTTCGCCCTCATCCTCGGGGGCGCCGTCCTGTTCACGAACGCCGTCGAGTGGCTCGGCAAGCGCCTCGGCTTCGGCCACGGCGCCGTCGGAAGCCTGCTCGCGGCGGTCGGGACCGCGCTGCCGGAGTCGCTGATCCCGATCGTCGCGCTCGTCGGCGGCGCCTCGAGCGGCGAGGACGTGGCGATCGGCGCAATAATCGGAGCGCCGTTCATGCTCGCCACGGTGGCGATGGTGCTCGTGGGCGGCTCGGCGCTCGTCTTCGCCGCGCGGCGCAAGACCGGCCGCACGATCAACGCCGATCCCGGGCTGGTCCGCCGCGACCTCGGCGCGTTCCTCATCCTCCTCACCGTCGCCCTGCTGCTCGGCCTCGGCGCACCCGAGGGGTTGCGGATCGCCGGCGGGATCGTGCTCTTCGCCGCCTACGTGCTCTATGCCTACATCACGGTCCGCGGCGGCGGCTCCCCCGCCCACGACGACGAGCTCTCGCCGCTCACCTTCGACCCGACCAAGGACGACCCGCCCACCACGCTGCAGATCGCCCTCCAGGTCATCGTCGGGCTCGGGCTGATCGTCGCCGGGGCCGAGCTCTTCGTCGAGGAGCTCGTCGTCATCGCCCAAGGGCTCGGCATCGGTGCGCTGGCGCTCGCGCTCGTCCTCGCGCCGCTCGCCACCGAGCTGCCCGAGAAGGCCAACAGCGTGTTCTGGATGCGCCAGAGCAAGGACAGCCTCGCCGTCGGCAACATCACCGGAGCGATGGTCTTTCAGTCGACGATCCCGGTGTCGGTCGGACTGATCTTCACCGAGTGGGAGCTCAACCGGTTCGCCCTCGCCGGCGGCGCGCTCGCGCTCGCCGGTGGCGCGCTCGCCTACGTCGCCCTGCGGCGCGGGCGCGTGAACGCACCGTTCGTCGTCGCCTGGTTGGCGCTGTTCGCCGCGTTCGTCGCCTTCGTCGCGCTCGGCTGAGACCGGCGCGCGGTCGCCTCAGCCGGTCGCGGGACGGTCCTCGGGGGCCTCGACCCGCCCGCCGTACAGGTAGGACGCGCCCAGGCCGAGCAACGAGCCCGGGACGGCCAGCAGCGCCTGGCCGATGCCGGTCTCGTCCCGGCTCGGGATCGAGAAGCCGGAGACGATCAGCCCGAAGATCGCCGCGCCCAGGATCGCCGCCACGAAGGCACCGACGATGCCGCCCCAGAAGCGGTCGGGCACGAAGACCGTGAAGTGCCAGATGGCGATCCCCATCATCACCCAGACGAGCATGCTCATCGGCGACCGTGCCTCTTGCGCCGGCGGTTCGCGGCGGCCCGCCGCCGGGCGGCGCCGTCGCCCTCGCCATCGCCGTCGGGGCGAGCGCCCTCCCCGTTGTCCTCTGAAGCTCGCGGG
>CADCVU010000046.1 GCA_902806245.1 uncultured Solirubrobacterales bacterium | reverse complement strand
GAGCGCCGGCCGCCGCGTCCGCCGCCGCTGCGCCGGCGACGTCCGGAGTCCTCGCCCGGCGCGGGCGCGTCGCGCCCCGGCCGCTCGGTCGAGGTCTCGCCGTCGCCGGCGTGCTCGACGATCGCCACCACCAGGTCGTCGCGGCGCAGGCGCCGGAAGCCCTCGACGCCGAGCTCGGCGGCGATGGCGTGCAGGTCGGCGAGCGGGCTGCGCTCGAGCTCGTCTCGGTCGAGGACGGGCATCTATTGACCGCCGGCGCTCACGAGAGCGCCACCTTCGAGCTGTCGACGAGTCCCTCGAGCCATGTCCCGAACTCCGGGCGCGCGCGCCAGTCGTCGCCGAACCGCTCGATCCCGGCTTCGGTAAGGGGGTGGACGAGCATCTGGCGCAGCACCTTGCCGGGCGCGGTCGCGACCTCGCAGCCGAGCCGCGCGGCGGTCACGGTGTGCATGGGATGACGCAGGGAGGCGGCCAGAACCTGAGAGGTGACTCCGGCGGGCCGCAGCGCGGCGACGATCTCTGCGACCACCGCGGTCGAGTCGACCCCGATGTCGTCGAGGCGGCCCATGAAGCAGGAGATGTAGGTGGCGCCGGCCTCCGCCGCGAGCAGGGCCTGGGCTGCCGAGAACACGAGCGTCATGTTGACGCGCAGCCCGGCGTCGGTCAGCTCGCGCGTGGCCGCGAGTCCGGCCTGCGAGAACGGCACCTTGACGACCACGTGCGGATGCAGGCCGGCGAGGGCGCGCCCTTCCTCAACCATGCCCTCGGCGCGGTCTGAGACGACCTCGGCGGAGACCGGGCCGCCCACCAGCTCGCAGATCCGGCGCACGATGTCGCCGGGGTCACCCTCCTCCTTGGCCAGGAGCGATGGGTTGGTGGTCGCGCCGGAGAGCACGCCCCAGGAGGCGAGCTCCTCGACCTCCGCGACCGAGCCGGTATCGATGAAGAGCTTCATGGCGGGGCGATCATGGCATACGGGTCGGCGGGGGCGGCCTCGCGCTGACCGAGGCGGGAAACAGGGCCCTCGCGGCGCTCGCCGCGGGGTTAGTCGCCGCCGGCGGCCCGCTGTTCCTGGATTAGGGGCCCGAGCCACACGCGCATCATCTGACAGGGGCCTTATCCCGCGCCAGCCCGCCGCGAGCGACGCGACGCTCAGCAGCGATACCCGAACTGCGTGGTCCACACCTGGGCGTTCGAGTAACCCTTGAACTGACCCTTGACGAGACCTATGCCCTTGTCGCGGAAGCGCGACTTGAGGATGTTCTCGCGGTGCGGGGTGGAGTAGAGCCAAGCGCGCATGATGCTTCGCACCGATCCGAGGGAGCCGGAGCCCCAGGCGATGTTCTCGCCCGCGCCCCAGCAGCCCTGCGCGTAGCCGACCCGCTTGGTGAAGTAGAAGGTCTCGCGGCCGCAGGCCTGGTGGCTGAAGTCCGAGCAGCGGACGATGTCGAGGGACTTCGAGTTCAACGAGCTCTGGAGAAGCGAGCGGGTGGCGAGTCGGGGCAGACCCTTGCGGCTGCGCACGTAGTTGTGCATGCACGCCATCGCGGTCTCCTGCGCGGCCACCAAAGCGCTCGTATTGGTCTGATTGGCGCAGACGGAAGTCGGCGCGAGCAGGTAGTCGTACTGCCCGGCAAAGGCGGTGCCGCCGCCGAGCGTGAGCATGAGCGCGGTGGTCAGCGCGATGGACGCGAGCGTTCGCTTCATGCTGGTGGACCTCCAGGCCGCACGGCGGCCGACGTGGCGTGACCCTCCTTGTATCGGCGGAGGGCGTCATCGCTTTAGCGACGCAGCGTTCGGCCTAGGACAAACGTCCGCGCGGGGCCTCAGGTCGGCGCGGGCTCTCGGCGAAGGTCCTCGGAGAGCTCGAGGCCCGGCTGGGACTCCTCGTTCCCGCAAAGGGCGCCGCGGACCGCGAGGAAGTCCGTCGCCGCGGCGACGTCGTGCACGCGCAGGATCGCCACCCCGGCCGCGGCCCCCCGGTCGACGGCGGCGAGGGTTCCGGCCAACCGAGCCGTCGGCGCCCGGCCGGTCAGCGCGCCGACGAAGTCCTTGCGCGAGGGAGCGAGCAGCACCGGGCGGGCGAGCGCGTCGAGCTCCTCGAGGCGCCGAAGGACCTCCACGCTCTGAGCCGGGGTCTTCGCCAGGTCGAGGCCCGGGTCGACCACGATCCGCTCGCGCAGCACCCCGCGCTCCACGGCCGCCTTGAGCTTCTGGAACAGAAAGGCGACGACATCCGCCACCACGTCGTCGTAGGCCGGAAAGGCCTTGACCTTCGGCTCCGCGCGGGTATGGGTGAGAACGAGCGCGGCGTCGTTCTCCGCGCAGACGTCCGCCAACTCCGGGTCGTGACCTCCGCTCGGGTCGTTGACGAGCGCAGCCCCCGCGCCCAGCGCGGCGCCGGCGACCGAGGCCTTCCAGGTGTCGACCGAGACCGTCGCTCCGGCAGCGGCCAGGCGCTCGACCACGGGCGTGACGCGACGGATCTCCTCCGCGGCGGTGATCGGCGGGCGGTTGGTCACGCCCGACTCGCCGCCCACGTCGACGATCGCCGCGCCGTCGGCGACGAGGCGCAGGCCGTGGGCGACCTGAGCGTCGGCATCAGGGAGCAGGCCGCCGTCGGAGAACGACTCGGGGCTGGCGTTGACGATGCCCATCAGAAGCGGACGGGCGCGATCGAGCGCGAGCGTGCGCTCGCCGATACGGACGCTGCTCACCCGGCCGGGGCGTGCTCCTGCGCCCATTCGGGCGCGGGCGGCAGGATGCCGGCGGGGGTAAGTTCCTCGGGCGCGGAACTTACCCCCACTGGGGGGGCCGTATCGCCGCCGGCGTCGGCGATCCCTTCCGCCTCGGCCTCCTCGTGCCAGGCCGCGACCTCGCGCTCCACCCGAGCGTCGTCCCAACCGAGCTCGGCGCCCAGCGCGCGCGCGACCGCGGGCGGCGCCGCCGCCCCCGGCGCCGCCAGGGCGCGCGAGTCGAGCAGCCCGAGGCGCGTGCGCCGCAGGAGCACGTCGCCGACGGTTAGCGCCTGCTCGCGCCGCGCGGCGAAGCGCACTTCGGCGAGCAGGTCGGGCAGGTCGGCCAGGATGCGCTCGGCGAG
>CADCVU010000045.1 GCA_902806245.1 uncultured Solirubrobacterales bacterium | reverse complement strand
GGTGGAGATCGCCGAGCGCATCCGCGACATCGCCTGCGGCGAGCACGGGCTCGACCCCGAGCTGCTGATCTTCGACGTGCTCACCTTCACGCTGACCACCGGCGACGAGGAGTGGCGGCCCTCCGCGGTGGAGACCATCGAGGGCATCCGCCGGGTCAAGGCGGAGGTGCCCGGGGTGAAGACCTCGCTCGGTGTCTCGAACGTCTCCTTCGGTGTCTCGCCGCCGGCCCGCGCGGTGCTCAACTCCGTCTTCCTGCACCACTGCGTCGAGGCAGGGCTCGACCTGGCCATGGTCAACCCCAATCACATCGTCCCCTACGGCGAGATCTCCGACGAGGAGCGCGACCTGGCCGACGACCTCGTCTTCAACCGCCGCGAGGACGCGCTCGAGCGGTTCATCGCCCACTTCGAGGAGAAGGGCGAGGAGGCCGAGGACGAGAAGGCCGACCCGACGGCCGAGATGGAGCCCGAGGACGCTCTGCACTTCCGCATCCTGCGGCGCAAGAAGGACGGCGTCGAGGGAGACATCGACCGCGCGGTCGAGAAGCTCGGCGCGGTGCCGGTGCTCAACGACGTCCTCCTCCCGGCGATGAAGGAGGTCGGCGACAAGTTCGGCGCCGGCGAGCTGATCCTCCCGTTCGTGCTCCAGTCGGCCGAGGTCATGAAGCGCGCCGTCGCCCAGCTCGAGAACTACCTCGACCGCATCGAGGGCTACACCAAGGGCACGGTCGTCCTGGCCACGGTGTTCGGCGACGTGCACGACATCGGCAAGTCGCTGGTCAACACGATCCTCTCCAACAACGGCTACACCGTCGTCGACCTCGGCAAGCAGGTCCCGATCGGGACGATCGTCGAGGCGGCCAAGGAGCACGACGCCACGGCGATCGGCCTGAGTGCGCTGCTGGTCTCGACCTCGAAGCAGATGCCGGCCTGCGTGAGCGAGCTGCACGAGCAGGGGCTCGAGTATCCGGTGCTGGTCGGCGGCGCCGCCATCAACCGCAACTTCGGCAAGCGGATCCTGTATCCGGGCGGCAAGGAGTCAGAGGACATCTACGAGCCGGGCGTCTTCTACTGTAAGGACGCCTTCGAGGGGCTCCACGTCATGGACCAGCTCGTCGAGCGCGACGCGCGCGACGAGCTCGTGACGAGGATCCACGAGGATGCGCGCAAGTTCCGCGAACAGGGCGACGAGCCCGAGGACCTGCCGACCGACGACGACACGGTGCGCTCGGGCGCCCGCACCGACGTGCCGGTCCCGGCGCCCCCGTTCTGGGGCGTAAGAGAGGTCGACGTGGACCTCGACGACGTGTTCGCCCACCTCGACCTGCACGTGCTGTTCAAGCTCCACTGGGGCGGGCGCGGCGTCAAGGGCGAGGCGTGGGACAAGCTCCTCAGCGAGGACTTTCGCCCCCGCCTCGAGCGCATGTGGCGCGAGCAGGACTACCTGCGCCCACAGGCCGTGCTCGGATACTTCCCGTGCGCCTCTGAGGGCAACGAGCTCGTCGTCTTCGATCCCGAGGAGCCCGAGCGTGAGCTCGAGCGCCTCGTCTTCCCGCGTCAGCCCAAGCACGACCGCATCTGCATCGCCGACTTCTACCGGCCGCTCGAGAGCGGCGAGCGCGACGTCGTCGCCCTCCAGGCCGTGACCGCGGGCCCGGAGGTCACCGACGTCATGGCCCAGCTCGAGCGCGACGGCGAGTTCGCCGAGCAGCTGTTCACGCACGGCCTCGGCGTCCAGACCGCCGAGGGCATGGCCGAGTGGCTGCACGCCGAGGTCCGCAGCGCGCTGGGGATCGACCCGGACCAGGGCCGGCGCTGGTCGTGGGGCTACCCCGCGTGCCCCGACCAGGCCGAGCACGAGAAGGTCTTCCGCCTGCTCGAAGCCGACCGCATCGGGCTGTCGCTGAGCGGCGGCTACGCCGTCGAGCCCGAGCAGTCGACGGTGGCGATCATCGCCCACCACCCGCAGGCCGTCTACTTCGGGATGAAGTCCGGGCGCCTGCCGGCGGAGGCTTCGCCCGACACGGTCATCCGAGATCCGCGGCGACGGGTCGGGCACCGCGTCACGGACGGTGCGGTGTTCTTCGACGACGACGCCGATGCCTACGAGCAGTCGCGCGTGGAGGTCATCGAGGACAACGACCCGCAGGTCGGCAACGGGAACGGGCGCGTCGGTGAGGCGGCCGGGGAGCTCGACCCGGCCTGAGGCCGGGCGACCTCAGCGCGCTCGGCGTCGTAACAACGCCCCGCCGGCCGCGAGCACCAGCCCGGCCGCCGCCACGACGGCGAGTGAGAAGCCGGTGAAGGGAAGGCTCCCGTCGCCCTCGGTGTCCGGCGTGGCAGACGGGTCGCCGTCCGTGGCGGTTGGCGTCGCTCCACCCGTCCGATCGCCGTTCGATGAGCGGTCGTCGTCCGCCCGATCGCTGGTCGTGGCGGCGCCCTCCCGGTTCGCGCTCGCAGACTCCGAGGCTTCGCCGTCGTCGGTTGCGGATCCTCCGCCGTCGGAGCTGGAGCCGCCGCCGCTGCCATCCTGCGGTCCGCCGCCGTCCGCCGGTCCACCACCACCCGCCGCCTCGACCCGTCGGAACACCGGGATGTCGGCGAGCGGCGCGGGCGCCGTGACCGTCTGCCCGCCGCGCCGCGCCTCACCGCGCGCCTCGAGCCGGCCCTCCCCGCCCACCACCACTCGCTGCCAGCGGCTCCCCGCCGGCAGGTAGACCCGACGCTCTCGCGCCCCGTCGCGCAGCACCGGCGCCACGAGCAGGTCCCTACCGAGCAGCCACTCATCGTCGACCGAGCGTGCGGCCGGCGAGGGGTCGTCGAGGACGAGCGGGCGCACGGGACCGATCGTGCCGTCGCGAGCCGCGCGCTTCGACCAGCGATCGACCAGCCCGATCAGGCGCACCTTGGCCTTCGCGTAGCGGCGGTAGACGGGCAGCATGCGCTTCGCGCCCTCCTGCTCGCAGTAGTCGGCGTCCTCCCGAGCAGGGTCGTCGCACGTGTACGGATAGACCTCGCCGTTGAAGGTCGAGTTGTGGATGCGGCTGATCGCCGTGAAGGCGGCGAGCTGCGACCAGCGCACGAACAGCTCCGGCGAGGTGCGCGGAGCGGTCAGGTCGAGGTAGCCGCCGACGTCGGTGGTGAAGGAGAAGCCGCCGCCCATCGCCATGTTGAGCATCGCCGGCGGCACCGAGGGGATGCCCGAGCCGCGCGCGAAGTCGGTCGTCTCGTCGCCGGGGAAGACGCCCGGCGTCGAGCCGACCACGCCCTCGTCGCGCTCGATCCCCGAGTAGCCCGCGCGCACGTAGAAGAACGGGTCGAAGCCCGGCTTTCGGTCGGCGCAGCGCTCGAGCGCCGAGCGCGCCGCGCGGTGGTAGCGCACCGGATAGGCGTTGTGCTCGACCTCGGGCGGATTGCCGTTGTGAAAGGTCATGCCCTCGGTCACGAGCTCGCCGAAGTCGTGCATGAACGACTCGAAGCCGAGCTCGCACGAACGGGCGATCTGCTCATGCCAGAACTGCCGCGCCCGCGGGTGGCTGTAGTCGATCACAAAGCTGCGCCCGCCGCGGTTGGTGAGGATCGGGTAGTCCTCTCCGGTCGGGGTCTTGATGAAGATGTCGCGGCGCTTGGCCTCCTCGTAGGCGGCGTTGCCCGGCGAGTGGAACGGGTTCCAGTAGGCGGAGAGGTGGAAGCCCCGTCTGCGCAGCCCCGGAAAGAGCTCCTCCCGTCCGGGCACGGCGTGCCAGCCCTCGACGCCGATGGTGCCGATCGGTAGGTCGTCGGTGCGCGCGCGGCGGGCGATCTCCTCGACGTCCTCGCGCACGCGCTCTCCGCCGGTGAAGCCCGCGCCGTTGGGAGCCGCCTCACCCTCGCCCTCGTTGATCACGTCGATCCAGGGCTCGTAGGTGTAGCGCGGCGGCGCGGGGGCGCGGCCGGCATCGGCGGTGTAGGAGCGCGAGGAGCCCTCGAGCCCGCCGCCCGCCAGCGAGAGCGTGAGGCGCGGGCCCTTCACGCCCCAGCGCAGCGCGTCGCTCCTCGAGTTGGCCAGGTCGAGCCGCGACAGCGTCGACTGGCCGACCCACGCCGCCCAGCCGCGGCTCCCGTGGAGCGCCGCCTGGACGAAGTACGCGGCCTGGGCGCCGTTGGGGAAGGTGTAGTCGCAGCCCGTGGTCGTGGTCGGATCGCCGCAAACGAGGTCGTCGGCGCGGTCGTCGGAGGCGTTCTGCTGCTCGACCCAGACGTTGCGCAGCAAGCCGCGCTGGTCGAAGCGGTCCTTGCGCGCCCCGAGGCCGTAGAGGCCCTCGCCCTTCGGAGAGCGCAGCGTGAACAGGGTCGCGGCGGGCCGCAGGCCGGCCGGCGGGCGCAGGTCGAGGCGGACACCGCCGCCGGAGAGGCGGACGACCTCGAGCGTGGCCGGCCCGAGAGCGGGCGCGTCGGTGCGCACGCGCAGGCGCAGTCCGCGCGGGGTCCGCTCGACCCGCTCGACCTCGACGAGCGACACGAGCGCACCCGCCTCCGCCCCGAACAGGCGGTTGCCGGTGAAGAAGCTGACCGGGAAGGTGACGCCTGGGTTCGCGCCGACCACGAACCCGAGCGCGGGGTAGCCACCCGCGGGGCCGAGCGGCTCGATCGGCTGCGGGCCGTCGACCCCCGGAACCCGAACCGGCGCGCCCTCGCGGCCCGAGACGGTGGCCACCGTCTCGCGGCCCGAGCGGTCGACGAGAGCGAGGCGGAAAGGACCACGCTCGACGCGCAGCGTCTCCCCGTTGCCGGCGTCGAGCTCGATCGTCTTAGGGGCCGCCTGGGCGCCGGCCGGAGGCGGCGCGCCGGTAGCCGCCAGGGCGAACACGGCAACGGCCGAGCACGCAACGAGCGCGAGCGCGACGGCTCGCCGTCGTGACGGCACTCTCGGTGTCTCTCGCTCGTTCAACCCGGCCCCCTGAGCGGCCAGACTAGCGCCTCACGAGTGCCGCGGGCGTCGTGCTCGCCGGCGGCTCAGGCTGTCGCGAAGCGCCCGAGCGTCAGCTCCGGCCGCACCGCCCGCAGGTGCTCGCGGAAGATGCGGTAGTACCCCGTCTCCTCCCGGGTGCGCAGCTCGGGCTCGACCTCGTCGCGCTCACGCTCGAAGTCGACCTCCGACACCGTCTCCTCGACCGCCTCGGTCAGCACGTCGGCCGCCCCGCTGCCGTCGCCGAACTCCGCCTTCTCGCGCCACAGGAACTGGGTTGGCAGCCAGCCCTCGAAGGCGAGACGCAGCAGGCGCTTCTCCGGCTGGTCCTCGCCCGAGAGCTTCCAGCCGGCGGGGAGCTTCAGTCCGAGCTCGATGACGTCGCGCTCCAGGAAGGGCACGCGGGCCTCGAGGCCGTGGGCCATGGTCACGCGGTCGCAGCGCTGGAGGTTGAGGTTGTGCAGGCTCTCGATCATGCGCACGAGCTCGTCGTGGAGCTCGCCGTCGTCGGATATCTCGCGCAGGTACTCGTAGCCGGCGAAGATCTCGTCGGCGCCCTCGCCGGTGAGCACGACCTTCACGTGCTGGGCGGCCAGCTCGGCCAGCATGTAGTTGGGGACGGCGCTGCGGACGAGCGACGGGTCGTAGTTCTCGATCGTGCGCACCACCTTGGGCAACGCCGCGAGCGCGTCCTCGGCGGTGTAGACCCGCTCGTGGTGCTCGGTGCCGAGGAACTCGGCGACCTCGCGGGCGGCCAGCAGGTCGGCGCTGTTCTCGGTCCCCACGGCGAAGGTCTTGAGCTGCTCGCCGCGCTTCTCGAGGTAGGGCGCAGCGATGGCAGCGACGAGGCTCGAGTCGAGCCCGCCGGAGAGGAAGACGCCCACGGGCACGTCGCCCATCATCTGGCGCTCGACCGACTCGACGAGCTTGTCGCGCGTGAGCCGGAGGATCTCGTCGGGCACGGCCGCGCCGGGCTCGCTCGGGCCCTCGAGCTGGTCGTGGCCGGCCGCGGGGACGGCAGCGGCGAAGCGGACGAGGCCGTCCTCGGGGGTCCAGTAGTGGCCCGGCGGGAAGGCCTCGACGTAGGGCTGCCAGTCGGGATCGAAGGCGCGCATCTCCGAGGCGAAACGGACGTTGCCGTCGCGGTGGGCCCAGTAGAGGGGCTTGATCCCGACCGGATCGCGGACGGCATAGAAGGAGCCGTCGGAGCCGGCGGCCAGGAAGGCGTACATGCCGTGCAGCTCGCCCAGGGCGTCGGGCCC
>CADCVU010000044.1 GCA_902806245.1 uncultured Solirubrobacterales bacterium | reverse complement strand
GAGGACGACTTCGAGGGCTACGGCCGCCACGGTCTGCCGCTCGACGCGATCGTCATCGACTCGCCGTGGGAGACCCAGTACAACACCTGGCGCTTCAATCCCCATCAGTTTCCCGATGCGCCGGGCCTGATCGCCCGTATGCGCGCCGACGGCGTGCGCACGGTGGTCTGGGTCACCCCGTGGGTCAACCTCGAGTCGGCCGACGGGCAGCAGCCGCCCGACCCGGAGTCCGAGCGCCTGCACCGCGAGCCGGCCGAGAACTACGCCGAGGGGGCCGAGGCCGGGCACTACATTCGCGGCGCCGACGGCGAGCCCTACGTCGCTCGCTGGTGGATGGGCACGGGCTCGCCCGTTGACTTCACCTCAGAGGCGGCCGATGCGTGGTGGCGCGAGCTGGCGCGGCCGGTGCTCGAGCTGGGGGTCGAGGGGATTAAGGCCGACGACGGCGAGGGCTACTACCTCCCCGACGACGTGTGCTTCGCCGACGGGCGCACCGGCGCGCAGGCCGCGTGGGCCTATCCGGCGATGTACCGACGCTCGATGCAACGCGCCCTCGACGAGGCCCACCCCGGCCGCGGCGTCCTGTTCGCGCGCAGCGCCTGGACCGGCGCCACCCACCACGGCATCACCTGGGGTGGCGATCAGGTCAGCGACTTCTGGTCGCTCCGCGCCCTGGTCACCGCGTCCCTCACTGCCGCTGCGAGTGGATTCTCGAACTGGTCTCACGACGTCGGCGGCTACCTCGGCGAGCGGCTGGTTGAGCGCTGTCCCAAGGAGCTCCTGATCCGGTGGCTCGAGTTCGGCTGCTTCACCCCCCTCCTGCACTCGCATGGGCGTTTCGAGCAGGAGGCGTGGACCTACGACCGCGAGACGCTCGACCTCTACCGCGAGCTGGTCGTACTACACGAGCGCCTGGTCCCCTATACCCGTGCGGCGGCGGCCACGGCAGCGCGCACCGGGCTCCCGATCATGCGACCGCTGTGCCTGACCGACCCCGGCGACCCGCGCGGGTGGTCGATTCCCGACGCCTACGGATACGGCCCGGCGCTGTGGGTCGCGCCTGTGCTCGAGCCCGGCGCGCGCGAGCGCGTCGTGCCGTTGCCGCGCGGTGAGTGGATCGACTTCTGGACCGGCGAGCGGACGAGAGGAGGCGACGAGGTCGTCGCCGCGGCGCCGCTCGGGCGAGTGCCGGTCTGGGTGCGCAGCGGCTCGATCGTTGTTACCTATCCGGCTGGCCATGTCGCTGACGGGCTCGGTGACACCGACGAGCGCGAGCGGCCGCTAGAGGCAACCCTCTGGGGCGAGCCGCGACTAGGTCGCACGGCGGTGCGTCTCGCCGATGGCACAGCAATCCGCTGGCGGAGCGGGGCATGGGAGGTTAGTTCTCAGCGAGAGGTGGCCTTTGCTCATAGATGACTCGGGCGAGATCAGGTACGAGATCCCCGGAGCGGGCAGCAGACCGCCGAGCAGGGCACCGCCCCAGCACAGGGCGATAATCGCGGCGAGCACGAAGTCCCGCACGCGCCGGCTTAAAAAAAAAGCCGCGGCTGAGCAGATAGCCCGCATAGCCGAAGACGACGCCGCTCGCCCCAACGTGGAGCGACGACGCTGGGGCGAGCAGCCAAGTGCCGAGGCCGCCGACGAGCGCGACATCACCGTCACGAGAACTACCCGGAGCGCACCCGCGAGCGCGATGAGGACACCGAGCGCCAGGAACGGCACGGTGTTGGCGGCGAGGTGGCCGAGGCCGGCGTGGAGGAACGGCGCGGTGACGATCCCGAGGAAGCCGTCCGGGTCGCGCGCCTCGATCCCGTAGCGGTCGAGCCGAAGACCGATCACCAGGTCGACGACCTCCCTTTCCACATCAGGGCCGCCATCGCGACCACGAGTGCTAATCCCCTCCGGCGCGATCCGCGGGGCATGCCGGGGCCGAGAGAAGATGGCCCGTGAGCCTGGGGACGGAGGTAGGTGCTCGAGGCCACGGCCCTCAAGCTAGCCCGGCTCGGCGCAGTCGGCCTCGGGGTCGCCTGCGACCGACGTGGGTGGGGCCGCCGCGGCCCTCTAGGGCCCCACGGACGGACGGTGGGGTCGGGCTAGGCGGACGGATCGCAGGCCTGGCGAAGGCGTCTCGACGCTCGCCGAACGTGCGATCGACTTGCGATCGTCAGGAGTGCCCGCACACGGCGATTCCGGCCGATCGAAGGCCTTACGGCGCCTCAGGCCGAGGCGCGATGAGCGGCCGACGTGAGGCCAGCAAATGGCGCATTTGCCCAGCGCTTTCGCTACTCTTAACGGGAGGGGCAGGGATTCGAACCCTCGATGGACCGATTTGGCCCATAACGGTTTTAGAGACTCGCACGGTTGTCTCCATGACCCTCGCACTCGCTCGGGTTTCTCACGGCGCCCCTGAAGCCGATCAGCTGAGACACTGTCCCAGTCGGAACGCTCTATGACGCGGTGGACACGACAGCCCACACCTCCGCTGGCGTTGGCTCCCCTGCACCATGGATCGATCGGATCGCACGCTTCGTTGTTCAGCTGACATCAGACTGGGCCTCGTCGGCCTTGTGGGGGTCGTCGACCACAATGCGATCACCGCCCTCGCCGGTGGCCATGCCGTCGATCGAGGTGGCGATCCGCGCTCCGGTGCGCGTGTTCTCAAAGCGCTGCTTGGTCGACTGGTCGCCGGTCAGCGCCCAGGGCTCGCCGCCGCGCATCTCGGCCAACCGGCTGACCACGCCCATGTAGCCGACCCGCTCGATCAGCGTGCGCTCGGCCTCGGGCTTGCGCGGATCGACGAAGCCGGGCTGGGTGATGAGCCGGCGGCAGTTGACCGAGTCGCGGTTCGACAGCGTCTGGGCGTAGGAGGCCACAAGCCAGCGCGTCTCCGGTCGCGAGAGCCACTCCCAGCACGGCCAGAAGGTCGTCACCGCGAGCGACTTCATGTGGCGCGGCGGGATGTTGATGATGAGCCGCCGCAGCTCGCCCCGCGAGATCTCCTCGAGGTGCTCGCAGATCGCGTTGATGTGCCAGTTGCCCGAGAATGGGGTGGCCGGCTCGAGGATCGGCCAGGCCATGGGGATGAAGCTCCGCAGGCTGCGGCGGGCGTCCTCGGCCAGGAAGTGCTCCTCAGGTATGCGATGCACGGCGGTGCAGCTCCTTGAGTTGCTCGTATTCTGCGTCCGAGAGCTGGGTCAGGTCGAGCGGGGCCTCGGCGGCCGTCTCGGGCTCCTCGCCGGCCGGCAGGCGGTTCTTGGCCCACCGCTCGGGGTGTCGGCGGGCGAGCAGCTCGAGCCCGAGCCGCCCGTCACCCCCGGACCGGCGATCTGGCGGCGGACGACCGCGACGATGTGGATCTCTGCCTCGGCCTCCGCGCGCTCAAAGGCGGCGACGAAGGCGGCGAGCTGAGGCGGGGCATTCGGCCCTCGGCCCGCGGCCAACCACCCGTAGACGGTCTTCTCGGAGACACCGGCGCGGCGGGCGGCGGGAGCGAGGTAGGAGCCGGCGCGGATCGCATCGAGGATCTCGCGCTTGCTGTCATCGGTGAGCTTCGAGCGGCGGCCGACCTGGCCGCCGGAGTGCGGCTGGCAGACCTCGTGGCCGGCCATCGGGCGCTTCTTGCAGGGGTTGCCCGTCCGGGTGGTGGCGGTGCAGCGGATGGTGTCCGCGACACGTGGCGGCTCGGCAGAGGGGGAGTGGGGGGAGGCCGAGCCGTGATCGGGCCCGTGCGCCCCAGAGGGAGGGGAGGCGGACTGCGCCGTCGCGGCCATCTTCGCGCGGCCTCGCTCCAACCTCTTTTCTCGATCAGCGGCCATCAGCGCTGACTCTCTGACGCTGGCTCGCGTTTAACGCGCGTTGTCGAAAGAATTCTCGCGCGACGAGGGGACCGTCGCCAGGCAGGGCAGCCTGAGGGGTCGGTCGCAGGCACGCGTCGGCGCTTCGCAGGACTTCCAGACCTCGGCGGGCCGCGCCGTGTTCGGAGGCGTCGGAAGCGACCGCCCTTTACTACCCTACCTAGTCAGTCGCGCGCGAGGAGCGTCTGGAAAGACGGGAAAGTCAGAAGGGGACGATCTCATCTCGATCTCACAGAGAGAGGAGATGGGGGAGAAGTCCCTGCTTATGGCGGATTAGAGACGGAAGATCGTCTGGTCTCCAAAACCGGCGATTCCAGGTTCGAGTCCTGGGTGCCCCGCTCGGATACATCACGTCAAGATCCGGGAAAGACCTGCACAGCGCCTCTTTCGGAGGACGGAGTACGCAGCAGCATAGCTCTCGCCGGATCGGCCAAGATCGGGAAATCGCTCCGTGCGGGCAATCCTTACGATCGCAAACCGATCTCACGGGCGACCGCGGAAGCGGCCCCGGCCAAGGCCGGACGAAACGGGCCTGAATGCTCCTTTGCTCGGGCTCCACGCCCGTCGCGGCTCGCGGTGTCGAGAGCGCCAACCGCGTCGGCGACGATCGATCGCGCAGGGGGGCGCTTACCGTCTGCCGTAGGTCACCTCGGCGTCGATACGCGTGCTTGAGTCATCGTGCCACCTCGCACTCCACGAAGGCGTCGAGGGTCACGCTTTCGCGCTGTCGAGCGGTTTGAGGGGTCAGATTGCGGCTCCCGTGCATAGGACCGCCTGGTGAAGCCGCATGCGACGGCTTCTCTACTTCGTGTCTGCCCTTCGCTGGCGGCGCGCCGCGGCGGGTGGCAAGGGCGGTGGCCGCTTCGGCGACGTCGCCGAGGGCGCGCGTCGCCCATGTTCCTCGAATATCGTCAAACTCATGACCACCCCCGCAGCTTCTCCAGAACGAGACGTGCCGCGCCTCTGGCCAACTCGACGTGGGCTTTGGGTCTCACAAAGGTCCGCGCAACGGCTCCCTCGCGGGTGGGCTGCTCTCAACCCTCTCCTTCCGCTCGCCCCCGGCCTAACGCCTTCTGTGCGCGCCGATAGTGCTGTTGGCCTCGTAGCATGCGGAGGGTGGGGCCTGCCGCTCTGGTACTCAGCGTGTTCGCGGCTTTTCTCTCCGTGACCATCTCGTTTCCGCTCGCCGGCGCTCTGCTCGGCGCTGTCGCCTTCACCTTGGGTGCCCTGGCCGTCCACGGTGCTCATAAGGAGAACAGTGAGTCCATCACCGGCTCGATGGCGCTTGGATGCTCGCTCCTGACGGTCTTCGCCCTGCCCTTCTTGCTCAAGGCGTGATGCTTGATCTTGTGTCTGGGTGCGGGCCACGCCATCCACGCCCTCGCGCCCAGCATCAACATGCACGCCATGATCGGAAGGAACGCGACAGCGCCCAATCCGTCACGCCCTCGCGGGCCAAGAGGCAGGGATGCCGCCAACAAACGACCGCGCTTGGCGTTACATCTGGTGATGCCCAGTCCGTCCATCGGTGGGGACCCGGCCTTCGGCAAGCGACTCGCCCGTGCCGTCCGGCTT
>CADCVU010000043.1 GCA_902806245.1 uncultured Solirubrobacterales bacterium | reverse complement strand
TGTCCTGCCCACGCACGTTGTGAACGCGGCTGATCGGCGGGCGGTTACCGATTCCGGAGTGGGGTCTGCGCTCGTTGTAGTGGCGCAGCCAGTGTGGCAGCGCCGCGTTGCGATGGCGGTGTGAGCGGTAGGTCAGTCCGTAGGCCCACTCACGGCCCATGGTCTGGTGAAAGCGCTCGACCTTGCCGTTGGTGCGCGGTCGATAGGGCTCGGTCGTCAGATGCTTGATCGACCTGGTCGCCAAGAGCCCGCGCAGCGAGCGGTTCTTGACGTAGCTGAAGGCGTTGTCGCTCATCAGGCGATGCGGTCGGACGCCCTGGCCCTCGAACCAGTCGAGCGCCCGCTCGACGAACGCGGTGACGGTCTCGGCGCGCTCATCGTCGTGGAGCTCGACGTAGGCGAGTCGCGAGTGGTCGTCGACGATCGCGTGGGCGAAGTCGTAGCCCACGCGAGTCTCGGCGGCCATCCACTTGCGGCTGCGCTGGGAGCGGTCGCCGGTGACGGCGTGACCGGGACGCTCAAAGCGCGCGTAGCGCGCGGTGTCCATGTGGAGGGGCAGGGCCACTCGTAGCGGTTGGGTGGTTCCTTGTGCCCTCGCTCGGGCCGGGAGAGACCGTGGCGGCGGAGCACCTTCCAGACCGTCGAGTGGGGATGGCCGGTGGCGCCAGCCACAAGCCGCGGACCCCAGCCGGTGCGTCGGCGGGCCTCGCAGATGCGCTCCTGGTGAGTCTCCTCGGAGCAGGCGCGGGCTGCGCCGTGGCCGACTCGAGCGATCGAGCGTCGAGCTCCCCGAGCGAAGCTCTTCGACCGAGGCGGAGCGACGGCGATGCCACCAGCGATGGGCTGTGGCCGGCGACACGCAGAAGGCGGCAGCTGCCGCCTTCTGCGTCATGCCCGAGGCGATCGCTTCGGTCAGCGCAAGCCGACCGGCAGGTCCGAGCTTGGCCTTAGGGTGAACGTGCATCCGGGCCCTCCTTTGAGGCGGTGAGTCGTGGCAGACCCACAGCCTCTGGAGAGGCCCGGACGTATTTCAGCGGTTCACAAGGTGTGTGGGCGGGTCAGCTAGTACGGCGGCAACTCCCCGTACCAATCCCCGAGCGGCCGCAACGCCCGCCAGAACCGCCGCTTCGCCCCCTCCTCGTCGAGCGCCGCGTCGATGTCGGGCACGAACAGCGCCTCGCAGGTCGGCGTGAGGTCCTGGATCTCCCCCGGCTTCGCCTCGACGTGCCGGCTCAACGGAACGTCGAGCTCGTTGAGCACGGCGAGCGCCGCCTCTCCCATGACGACGACGATGCGCGGCGCCACGACCGCCAGCTCGCCCAGTACGCGGGACCGGCACTGCGAGGCGGACAGGTCGGTGTCGGCGACCGGACACTTGACGGCGAGCGTCCCGTAGACCACGAGCGGATCGATCCCCAGGCGGCCGAAGCTCTTCAGCAGAGCCTGTCCTGAGCGACCGTAGAAGGCCACGCCCTCGTGTATCTCGGCCGCCGTCGGGGCGTGCTTGAGCAGGAAGATGTCGGCCTGCGGATGGCCCGAGCCCAGCACCGGCGCGAGGTTGCCGCGCGGGCACAGCTCGCACGCCTGGACCTCGCGGGTCAGGACATTGAGCTCTCGGATCGCCCGCTCGAGATACTTCTCGCGGATCTCGTCGTCGGTGGCGGGCATCCGAGAGGGTGAGTTGGACGGCCGGGCCCGCGCTCCTCTTGCCTGCATCACTCCTTGCTCGAAGGCGCAGGCTTTCGCCCGGAGCGGCCCGCCCCTCGGCCCTGGATGAACTTGAGCGTCTGGACGTAGAGAAGGCTCTTGCGGTTGCGGACGATGTCGGCGTCGCGCAGGGACTCGAGGAACTCCTGCGGCCCGTCGAAGTCGCGCATGCGGATGCGCACCGATCCGAGCGCCTGGGCCACGTGCGAGTCCGACCCGGCGCCCGCGACGATCCGATACTTGGCCGCAAAGCGCGCGGCCTCCTCGTTGAACCCCGCGTAGGCGACCTTGGCGTTGAAGACCTCGATCAGATCGATGTCCTCGACGACCTCGAGCAGGTCCGAGTAGTCGGGCACGGTGTGCATGCGGTCGAAGGGGTGAGGCACGTAGACCAGCCCGCCCTGGCGGCGGATCTCGGCGATGGTCTCGGCCAGGGTCATCCCGCGCTCGATCTTCTCCTGGAGGAACAGGCCGATGACCTCGCCCTGATCGGCGGTCTTCACCTCCTCCGCGAGGATGATCTTGGGTCCGTCTCCGTTCGCGGCCGCGAGGTCGCGAGCCTCAAAGGCGCCGGCGATCTCGTTGTGGTCGGTCACCGCGATCGCTCCCAGGCCCTGCTGGCGCGCCGCTTCCAGGAGGCTCGCCGCCGGAGTGGCGCAGTCGGGCGAGTGGTCGGTGTGCATGTGGAGGTCGACGTCGATCATCGGCCGGCTCTCCATCCGCCGCCGCACGGCGGTGTCGCCCCGAGG
This sequence comes from uncultured Solirubrobacterales bacterium, assembly GCA_902806245.1. Taxonomy (GTDB): domain Bacteria; phylum Actinomycetota; class Thermoleophilia; order Solirubrobacterales; family Thermoleophilaceae; genus JACCUC01. Next base: position 23,725 of record CADCVU010000043.1, on the reverse strand, counting down.
ATCGTGGCGGCGGGCGGCGAGCTCGTGGTAGAGCTCCTCGAAGCGATCGGCGACTCGCGCCCAGCCAAGACCGGCGTGGCAGCCGGCGACGCGCTCGTGCAGGTCGCGGCGCAGCGCGTCGTCGGAGATCACGCGCTCGAGCTGGGCGGCCAGGGTCTCGGAGTCGTGCGGCTCGAAGAGCAGACCTAGCTCGCCCTCGCGGAGGATCTCCTCGTACTCGGGCATCCGCGCGGCCACCGGGATAGCCCCGCCGGCCAGCGCGCGCAGCACGAGCTGCGGCGCGGGCGCGGCGCCACTCGAGGCCGCGACCGCGACGTGGGCTCGCGCCAGGTGCTGGGCCTCCGAGCCGTGCTCCGGCCCCGCGAAGTGGATGCGGTCGCGCAGCGCACGCGAGAGCGACACCGTCGGGTGAGCCTCCGGCCAGCGCGACCACACGGTCGCTCGCCACGGCAGGGCCGGGGGCAGCCGGCGCAGCGCGCGGAGGAAGGTGCGCAGCGCGCCGCGCTCCTCCTCGGCCGAGAAGACGATCTCCACCAGCTCGTCGTCGGCGCGGGCCGGGCGCTCGGCGAGCTCTCCGCCCGGAGATATGACCCGGTAGTCGCCCGGAAAGAAGCGTCCGACCACGTCGGCGGTCGCCCGGAAGCTCGCCGTTCGACCGTCGAGGCGACCGAAGCGCAGCTCGGTCAGTCGGCGCCCGAGCTGAGTCGAGACGACGCGCTCCGCGGCGGCGTGGAAGCTGCCAACGTTGAGCGCGCGCGAGTGCCGAAGCGCGGCCGAGGCCGTGCTCGGGGCGAACGGCTCGTGGACGTGGACGAAGTCGAGCTCCGCGTGCTCCAGCAGGTCCTCGAGCGTGCGCGAGAGGTCGAGCGGCAGCGACGCCGACGAGCCACGGCGCGTAGGCGGAAAGGCGACGCCGTGCCCGACGGCGACCACCTGGGCGCAGCCCGGCGCGCTCCACAGCGCCTCGGGATGTTCGGCTAAGCGACGGACGAGCGCCCGCGACTCGCGCACGAGCTCGCGTGAGTCGGCGGGAGCTACAACGACCACACGATGTCCGCGGGCGCACAGGTCATCCGAGAGCCGCTCGATGTAGCGGTTCACCTCGTGATGGGCGTCCCAGGCGTAGGGAGACACCTGGGCGATCGCGAACCGCTCGGAGCTCACGCCGGGAGCATAGGCCCGCGAGGGGCGCGGCCGGGCGCGCCGGTCAGCCGACCGCGGTCGGCTCCCGCCCGGCCCCGTCTCGGGCGCGCGCGGCGACGTGGTGCTCGTCGAGGTCGAACCCCTTCGCCAGTCGCCGGAAGCGGAACGTGAAGTCCGACCACATGACCGGGTTCTCGCCGTCGGCGTCGAGGTACCAGCTCGCACAGCGCCCGCTGTTCCACACGGTGCTCTTGAGCCGCCTCTGGACGCCTTCGTTGAACGCCCTCTGCACGTCCTCGCGCACCTCGATCCGGCCGAGTCCCCGGTCGCGCATCGCGCGCATGGCCCGCATCAGGTACTCGTACTGCGACTCGAGCATGTAGATGATCGAGTTGTGGCCGAGGTTGGTGTTGGGCCCGTACATGAAGAACAGGTTCGGAAAGCCCGCCACCGTCGTGCCCAGGTAGGCCTGCGGGCTCCCGTCCCAGGCCTCGGCGAGCGTCCGTCCGTCCGTGCCCCGCAGCGCGTGCGCGATCGGCGGGTCGGTAGGGGTGAATCCGGTGGCGAAGATGATCGCGTCGACCTCGCGCTCGGTGCCGTGGGAGCCGACCAGGATCCGCCCGCGGATCTCCTCGAGTCCTTCGGTGATGAGCTCGACGTTGGCCGACGTCAGAGCGGGATACCAGGCGTTGGTCAGGAGCATCCGCTTGCAGCCCACGACGTAGTCCGGGGTCAGCGTGCGGCGCAGCTCGCGGTCGCGAACCTGGCGGCGCAGGTGCGCGCGTGACACCGCCTCGAGGAGCTTGGCGAGCTTCGGGGCGATCGCCATGGGGACCGCGAGCGGCTCGCGCAGGGAGTAGACGAAGCCTCGCGCCACGTCCTGAGCCGCCGGGACCGCGCGGTAGAGCCGCTTGAGCCGGTCGCCGACCGCTCGGTCGAGCAGCGGCAGCACCCAGGGCGGGGTGCGCTGGAGGACGTAGAGGCGCTCGACCTCCGGCTGGAGGCGCGGCACGAGCTGAACGGCCGTGGCGCCGGTGCCCACCACCGCCACCCGCTCGCCGGCGAAATCGCGACCCTCACCCCAGCGGGCGGTGTGCACGGTCTCGCCCTCGAAGGTGTCGAGTCCGGGGATGTCCGGCGTCTTCGGCTCGCTCAGGAGGCCTGGGGCGACGACGAGCACGCGGGCGAACACCTCTCCTCGCGAGGTGTCGATCCGCCAGCGTTGCTCAGCCTCCTCCCAGGTGGCCTCGCGCATCTCGCAGTCCAGGTGGATGCGGTCGCGGATGCCGAAGCGGCGCGTGCATTCGCGCAGATAGTCGAGTACCTCGGGCTGCTCGGGGTACGAGCGCGACCAGTCCGGCTTGCGGGCGAACGAGAACGAGTAGAGGTTCGACGGGACGTCGCACTGGCAGCCGGGATAGCTGTTGAACCACCACGTGCCGCCGACCTCGGAGCCGCGCTCGAGCACCGCGAAGTCGCGGAAGCCGGCGCGCTCGAGCGAGATCGCAGCGCCGAGACCGCCGAAGCCGGCGCCGACGATCGCCACCTCGACGTGGCGGGGCAGCGGCTGCTGATCCTCGGTGACCGTTTCGGCCTGCTCCGCGCCCGTGGCCGCGGCGCTCATCGCACGTCGGCGCGGGGGGGCGTTCCCTCCGAATGCGGGCTCGCGCCGTCGTGGCCGCTGCTGCGTGCGCCGTTAGCCCCGTCCTGAGCCACGCGGCCTCCCACCCCCGCCGGAGCGAGATCGTCGGCGTCCTCGCCACTCTCCGCGTCCACGCGGCTCGGAATGTGGCTCATCGCGTACTCGGTCATCGCCGTGATGGTCAGGCTCGGGTTGACGCCCGGGTTCGCCGGTACCGCGGAGCCGTCGCAGACGAGCAGGTTCTCGTACCCGAACACGCGCTGTCGGCGGTCGATCACTCCGCTGTCGGCGTCCTCGCCCATGACCGCGCCGCCGAGGATGTGGGCGGTGATCGGCGTGTTCAGGAGCGCCTCGGTGGTGCCCACCTGGGGGACCCCGTCGAGCTTCTCCGCCGCGCGCCGCACCGTCCAGTCGGCGACCGGGATGAAGGTCGGGTTGGGGTTCTCGGGGTCCTGCTCGGTGTTGAGCTTGACCCCCTTGCCGAACAGCCGGCGCTTGGCCTTGAGCCGCATCGAGTTGTCGAGCGTCTGCATCACGAGCAGGATCACCGTGCGGCGCGAGAACTTGTAGGGCCAGTTGGCCCGCACGAAGTTGATCGGATGGCGGACGGATTGGCCGAGGAACTTGAACGGCCGGGTGATCTTCGTGCCCTTGCCGACGAGCAGCGTCCACAGCAGCGCCATCGAGTCGGCGCCCGGTCCGTAGGTCACGTTCTCGATGTGGGTGTCCTCGCTGGGGTGGATGCTCGAGGAGATCGCCACCGACTTCGTGAAGTCGAGGCGGTCGTTCTTGACCGTGACCGCAGGTATGGACTCGCTGTTGGTGCGCACGCGGTAGCCGAGGCGGTCGGAGATCCGCGCCAGCGAGCCGTTGTGTCGACAGGTCTGCAGCAGCTGGTTCGTCCCGATCGGCCCCGCGGCGACGATCACTCCGCGCGCGGTGTGGGTCTGGCGGTCGCGTGAGAACCAGCGCCCCGAGCGCTCGCTGGTGACCGCGTAGCCGTCGCCTCCGTCGGACGACCCGAGCGGCCGCACGTCGACCACGGTGCGCTCGGGATGCACCTGCGCGCCGTTGCGCTCCGCGAAGAACAGGTAGTTCTTCGGCAGCGTGTTCTTGGCGTTGTAGCGACAGCCCGGCATGCACGCGCCGCAGCGAATGCAGCCGGCGCGGTCGGGTCCCTCGCCGCCGAAGTACGGGTCGGGCACCGTCTGACCAGGGGCGTCGTCGTTGAAGAACACGCCGATGCGGGTGTGGTGGTAGGTCTCGGGAACGCCGAGCTCCTCGCTGAGGTCGCGGAGCAGCTCGTCGGCCGGTCCCTCACCGCGGTACTCGTCGACTCCGAGCATGTGCTCGGCCTTGTCGAAGCAGGGCCGCAGCGCCTCCTCCCAGTCGTCGAGATCCCGCCAGATCGGGTCCTGGTAGAAGGCCGAGCTCGGCCGATAGAGCGTGTTCGCGTAGCCGAGGCTCCCGCCGCCGACGCCGCAGCCGCTCACGATCATGATGTCGTTGAACAGCGTCATGCGGAGGATGCCCTTCATGCGCAGCTTCGGCACCCAGTAGTAGCGCCACAGGTTCCAGGTCGTCTTGACGAAGTCCTTGTCCTCGAAGCGCCGGCCGCACTCGAGCATCCCGACCGAGTAGCCCTTCTCGGTCAGGCGCATGGCCGACACGCTCCCGCCGAAGCCCGAGCCGACGATCAGCCAGTCGTAGTCGTAACCCTGGGCACTCACGCGGCTCCCCTCCTCACAGCGCGACCGTACCACTCGCGCGCCGCCCTCGCCGCGGCTTGCTCAGAGCTCGACCCGCGCGGGCACGCGACCGCCGCCCGGCAGCTTCGGCGCTCCTGAGTGCTCGGCCACGAACCGCTCGGTGTCCTCGCGCGCGACCGCGTCCGGGACCTGCCTCGGCGGCGACTTCATGAAGTAGGAGCTCGGTCCCTCGAGCGGGCCGCCGACTCCGTGGTTCAGCGCCAGCTTGCAGCAGCGCACCGCGTCGATGACGATCCCGGCCGAGTTCGGCGAGTCCCAGACCTCGAGCTTGAGCTCGGCGGTCAGGGGCACCCCGCCGAAGGACTCGCCCTCGAGGCGGATGTGGGCCCACTTGCGGTCGGTCAGCCACGGGATGTAGTCGGAGGGGCCGATGTGGACGTCGTCGGCCGGCAGTTCGTGCCCCATGACCGAGGTCACGGCGTTGGTCTTCGAGATCTTCTTGGATTCGAGGCGCTCGCGCTCGAGCATGTTGTAGAAGTCCATGTTGCCGCCGACGTTGAGCTGCGAGGTGCGCATGAGCTTCACCCCGCGGTCGCCGAACAGCCGCGCGAGCTGGCGGTGGACGATCGTCGCGCCGACCTGCGACTTGATGTCGTCACCGACGATCGGCAGCCCGGCCTTGGCGAAGCGCCGCCCCCAGTACTCCTCACGCGCGATGAACACGGGGATGCAGTTGACGAAGGCGCAGCCGGCCTCGAGGACCTGCTCGACGTACCACTTCGTGGCAAGCTCGGACCCGACCGGCAGGTAGGAGACGACGACGTCGGTCTTGGTCTCGCGCAGGATCTCGGCGATGTCGGCGGTCTCGCCGGGCGCCTTGACGATCTTCTCCTGGAGGTACCTGCCGAGTCCGTCGTGGGTCATGCCGCGCTGCACCGGCACGCCGAGGTGCGGGACCTCGGCGAACTCGATCGTGTTGTTCTGCCCGGCCCAGATCGCCTCGGAGAGATCCTTGCCGACCTTGTCGGCGTCGATGTCGAAGGCGGCCGAGAACTCGACGTCGCCGACGTGGTAGCCGCCGAGGTCGACGTTCATCAGGCCCGGGACGGTGTCGTTCGCGTCGGCGTGGCGGTAGTGCTCGACGCCCTGAACGAACGAGGAGGCGCAGTTGCCCACCCCGACGATGGCGACGCGGACCTTCTCGGTCGCGTAGCGGGAGGCGCCGTTGGTGGCGTGCTCGGCGGTCATGGAAGATGAGTCCCTTCTGAAGGCTGACTATGGCGGGCCGGGTGCGGGTCGCGACTCCGGCGGCCTGAGGAGAACCCTTCGGGAGTTCCCCGGTTACAGGACGCTCACACGCCGCCCGCCGCGCGCAGCTTCGCCCTGACGTGCAGGACGCGCTGGATGGCGGTGATCGATGTGAGCGCAGCCAGAGCGTAGATGGCCGGAGCGAGGAGCGAGAAATCGCCGAGCCCGGCGCCGGTGGCGAAGAGGATCCCGATGCCGAGGATGACCACCCGCGGCGGACGCTGCGCGAGGCCGACCTTGCATTCGACGCCGAGCGCCTCCGCACGGGCGCGCGTGTAGGAGACCATCAGCGAACCGAGCACGGCGACGATCGTGGCTGCGACCGCCACCTCGTCCTGCTGCGAGGCGAAGTAGACGCCGACCGCCACCAGGACCACACCCTCCTCGACCCGGTCGAGGGTGGAGTCGAGGAACGCGCCGAACTGCGTCCCCTTGCCCGACATCCGCGAGTAGCGCCCGTCCAGGGCGTCCGCGGCCGAGCCGACGGCAAAGGCGATCGCCCCGAGCACGAACAGCTCTGCGACGATCAGCCCCGCCGCGACGAGGTTGAGCGCGAAGCCGGTCAGCGAGATCGCGTTCGGAGTCAGGCGCGAGTCGATCAGGCGCTGGCGCGCGAGGTCGCGCATCTCCGAGGATCGCGCCTCGCGGTCGGTGCTCGGGCGCTGCGAAGGGCCGCCGTGCGCGCCGTCCTTCGGGGCGGCGGAGCGACGCGAGCGAGTCCGCGTGCCGTTGGTCGGCTCGCTCCGCGGGCTCACGAACCAGAGCCTACCGGCGAAGGGGGGAGAGATCCGGGCCTCACCCACCTTCTCCAAGAAAGGCGACGATCTCCTCGACGAGCTCCGGGCGGTCGAGCCACGGCCAGTGGCCCGCGCCGGCGACGAGCTTCACCCGCGCCTCACCGCCGAGGGCGTCGGCGTAGGCCTGCGCGAAGTCGGTCGAGATGTAGGGGTCTCGCTCGCCCCAGGCCACGAGCGTCGGCGCGGTGATCTCTGCCAGTCGCGAGCCGGCGGCCTCGAGGACCTGCGGCGGGGCCGAGCGGTAGAGCCTGAGCACCGCGCGTTGGGTCCCATGATCGAAGTGCGACCAGGCGCGGTCGGCCACGGCGTCGAGCTCGGGGCCGCGGGTCACGAAGGCCTCGCGCAGGGTCTGCCGTAGCACGAAGCGGGTGGTGAAGCCCATGGTCAGCTCGCCGACCACGGGGCGCCGCCACAGGCGCGCCCAGCGGTGCCAGCGGTAGCCGGGCAGAAACGGCACGCAGTTGATGATGACCAGGCGCTCGAGCGAGCGCGGCCGGCGCTGGGCGAGGGCGAGCCCGACTCCGCCCCAGTCGTGCACGACGAGCGAGAACCGCTCCAGCTCCATCAGCTCGACGAAGGCTTCGAGGAAGTCGGCGTAGCCGTCGATCGAGTAGTCGAAGCTCGAGCCCTTCCCGGAGCGTCCGAACCCGGGAAGGTCCGGCGCGATGCCGCCCGCACGGGTGAGGAAGGGCCGGAAGTCGTCGCCGTCGGTGGGATTGCCGTGCAGGTAGAGGACGGGGGCGCGATTCGCGGCCGGCGACGGCGCCTCGCGCCAGAGCACGGGCACGCCCGCGACCTCGGCGTCACGCTCGATGATCGGCATCTCCGCCTCGCGGGCCACCGCCGCTTGATATCACGCCCTCGCCGATGCCCGAGAGAGGAAGAGCCATCGCCAGCGCTCGCACCGACCCGCCCTGGCGGCGCCCCGGCCGCCCCCGCATGCGGACGGTCCGCGATCGCCTGCGAGTCGCCTACGGGCGGCCGGTCCTCCGCCCGCACCGCGCGCCGATCGACGAGCTCGTCCTCACCGTCCTCTCGCAGAACACCAACGACCGCAACCGCGACGTCGCCTATTTCCGCCTGCGCGAGTGGTTCCCCGGCGGCTGGCCCGAGGTCCGCGACGCACCGCTCGAGCGGGTCGAGGAGGCGATCAAGCCCGGCGGGCTCTCGAAGACCAAGTCCGGACGCATCCAGGAGATGCTGCGTGCGATCGGCGACGACGAGCTCGGATGGCTGGAGCGGGCGCCGCTGGCCGAGGCGCGCGACTTCCTGATCGCGCTGCCGGGCGTCGGGCGCAAGACTGCGGCCTGCGTGCTGCTGTTCTCGTTCGGACGCCCCGACGTGCCGGTCGATACCCACGTCTTCCGGGTCGGCGGGCGGCTCGGGCTGTTCCGGCCCGGCGCGCCGCTCGAGGAGACGCATAACGAGTTGACCCGCCTCGCGGCCGGCGATCCCGACGACGCCTACGAGCTGCATACCGCGCTGCTGCGCCACGGCCGGCGGACGTGCGTGGCGCGAGCGCCACAGTGCGACGAGTGTCCGCTGCGGCGGATCTGCCCGTACGGACGCAGCCGCGTCCGCTCAGCTGAGACCTGACCGCCCCTCGGCGCGCGCGGAGGCTTCAGCCGCCGCCGAACGCCGCCAGCGGGCTCGCGTGCCGCGGCTCGTAGAGGCCCATCTCGCCCGCGCCGGGCAGCTTGAACCGGGTCACCACTCCCGTAGCCTTCGTCCTCGATCGGCGCTACGAACTCGACGCCCTTTCGCTCGAGCTCGGCGACGGTCGCGCGCACGTCGTGACACGTGAGGACAGCACGTGCTGGCCCATCGTCAGTCCCACCCCTTGCCGGGGTGGACTGCGAGCGCACTACTATCTGCTATACATCGGCTTAGATTTTCAGGCACCGAACCGAAACGACTTAGAGACATAAGGAGCATCACCATGGCAAGGACCATCGGCATCGACCTCGGCACGACGAACTCGTGCATGGCCGTGCTCGACGGCAGCGAGCCGAGCGTGGTCGAGAACGCCGAGGGCGCTCGCACCACGCCCTCGGTCGTCGCGTTCACGCAGGGCGGCGAGCGCCTCGTCGGCGCCGTCGCCAAGCGTCAGGCCGTCACCAACCCCGAGAACACCGTCTTCTCGATCAAGCGCTTCATGGGCCGCAAGGAGGCCGAGGTCAAGGAGGAGGAGCGCATCGTCCCCTTCGAGGTCGTCGCCGGCCCCGGCGGCGACGCGCGCGTCAAGGCCGGCGGCGGCGAGCACTCGCCGCCCGAGATAAGCGCGATGCTCCTCCAGAAGCTCAAGGCCGACGCCGAGGCCTACCTCGGCGAGACCGTCGACTCGGCCGTGGTCACCGTTCCGGCCTACTTCAACGACGACCAGCGTCAGGCCACCAAGGACGCCGGCCGCATCGCCGGGCTCGACGTCAAGCGGATCATCAACGAGCCGACCGCCGCCTCGCTGGCCTACGGGCTCGACAAGGAGGACGCCGACCGGACGATCCTGGTCTTCGACCTCGGCGGCGGCACCTTCGACGTCTCCGTGCTCGAGATCGGCGACGGCGTGTTCGAGGTCAAGGCCACCGCGGGTGACAACCACCTCGGCGGCGACAACTTCGACAAGGCGATCGTCGACTGGCTCGTCAAGGAGTTCCGCGCCGCGCAGGGCATCGACCTCTCCCAGGACAAGATGGCCCTCCAGCGCCTCTACGAAGCCGCCGAGAAGGCGAAGGTCGAGCTCTCGACCACGCAGGAGTCGCAGATCAACCTACCGTTCATCACCGCTGACCAGTCGGGCCCGAAGCACCTCGACCAGCGCCTCAGCCGCTCGAAGCTGAACGAGCTGGCCGCGCCGCTCGTCGACCGCGTCGTCGGCCCGACCAAGCAGGCCATGAGCGACGCCGGCGTGACCGGGGCGGGCATCGACCACATCGTGCTCGTGGGCGGCATGACGCGCATGCCCGCGGTGCAGGAGAAGGTCAAGGAGCTGACCGGCAAGGACCCGCACCGGGGCGTGAACCCGGACGAGGTCGTGGCCATGGGCGCCGCGATCCAGGCCGGCGTGCTGAGCGGCCAGGTCAAGGACGTGCTCCTGCTCGACGTCACCCCGCTGACCCTCGGCATCGAGACCAAGGGCGGCGTGATGACCAAGCTGATCGAGCGCAACACCACCATCCCCACGCGCAAGGCCGAGGTCTTCTCGACCGCTGAGGACAACCAGCCCTCGGTCGAGGTCCACGTGCTCCAGGGCGAGCGCGAGATGGCCTACTCGAACAAGTCCCTCGGGAAGTTCCAGCCCACCGGCATCCCGCCGGCGCCACGTGGCATCCCGCAGATCGAGGTCGGCTTCGACATCGACGCCAACGGCATCGTCAACGTGTCGGCCAAGGATCTCGGGACCGGCAAGGAGCAGAAGATCGAGATCCGGGCCGCGGGTGGGCTCTCCGACGCCGAGGTCGAGCGGATGGTCGGCGACGCCGAGACCCACGCCGAGGAGGACCGCCGCCAGCGTGAGCTCGTGGAGGCGCGCAACAACGCCGAGAACACCGCCTACCAGTCCGAGCGCCAGCTCGGCGAGCTGGGCGAGTCGGTGGACGAGAGCTCGCGCACGGAGATCGAGGCCGCGATCAAGGAGGTCCGGGACTCGCTCGGATCCGAGGACGTAGCCGAGATCCAGGCCAAGACCCAGGCGCTCCAGGAGTCCTTCCACCGGGTCTCTGAGCAGATGTACGCCGCGGCGGCCCAGCAGTCCGAGGCCGCGGGAGCCGGCGCGCCCGGCCCCGACGGTGCCGGCGCCACCAACGGCGCGGCGGCCGACGACGAGGAGGTCGTCGACGCCGAGGTCGTCGAGGGCGAGACCCGATGAGCGCCGAGGAGCGAGCAACTCCGAGCGAGAGCGCGGTCCGGCAACAGATGCGTGAGCATCCCGGGCCGCGCGCCGCGAGCGCGCCCGCCGCAGGACGCGAGCCCGCGGAGGCTCCAGATCCCGAGCGGGCGCCGGACGAGAGCGGTGACGATGACGGCTTCGTCGCTGCTCCGGCCGGCCCGGACGACGACGAGGCTCGACCCGGCGACGTAGAGACCGATCCGGCCGAGCCGGGGGCGGGCGGCGAGGGCGACGACGAGGCGGCCGAGGTCGCCGCGTCGGATCCGCTCGCCGACGCCGAGCGCCAGCGCGACGAGTACCTGGTGCTGGCTCAGCGCACGCAGGCCGACTTCGACAACTTCCGTCGCCGGGCTGCGCGGGACGTGGCCGCGGCCGGTCCGCGCGCCAAGGCCGGGCTCGTGCGCGAGCTGCTGCCGGCGCTCGACAATCTGGAGCGCGCGCTCGCGGCGGCCGGGGAGGCCGATCAGGGTCTGGCCGGCGGCGTGCGCATGGTCCACGCCGAGCTGATTGGCGCGCTCGAGCGCAGCGGCGTGGCCGCCTACGAGCCGGACGGCGAGCGCTTCGATCCGAACGTGCACGAAGCCCTTTCCACGCGACCGGCCGACGGCGCCGAGCCCGGCATGGTGGTCGACGTGCTCGAGAAGGGCTACCGCCTCGACGACACCGTGCTGCGTCCGGCACGCGTGGTCGTCTCCGCCTAGGAAGCCATGCCCGCGGTCAAGGACCCGTACAAGACGCTCGGCGTCGACAAGAAGGCCTCCGACGAGGAGATCAAGAAGGCCTACCGCAAGCTCGCGCGGCGTTGGCACCCCGACACCAACCCCGACGACCCCGCGGCCGAGGAGCGCTTCAAGGAGATCCAGGAGGCCAACGCGATCCTCTCCGATCCCGACAAGCGCAGGCAGTACGACGCGGGCGGCGGGATCTTCGGCGGGGTCGGCGGCGGTGCGGGTCCCGGCGGGTTCGACCCCGGCTCCTTCCGCGGCGGCTTCGGCGGCTTCGGCGACATCCTCTCCGACATCCTCGGCGGTCGAGGTGGCGGCGCCGGAGGTCCGGGCGGCGCGCGCACCGGCGGCCAGGAGCGCGGTCGCGACCTCGAGGTCGAGGTCCACCTGTCGTTCGAGCAGGCCATGGAGGGCGCTCAGGTGCCGGTGACCGTGCCGGTGTCCGCGCCCTGCACGACGTGCCGCGGGACGGGCGCGCGGCCGGGCAGCTCGCCGACGGTCTGTCCGCGCTGTCAGGGCCGCGGGATCGAGTCTCAGGGCCAGGGGCTGTTCTCGATCTCCCAGCCGTGCTCGCTATGCGGCGGGACGGGGACGAAGATCGACGATCCGTGCCCGACCTGCGCCGGCCGCGGCCAGACCCGCCAGGTCAAGCGCTACAAGGCCAACATCCCCGCCGGTGTGCGTGACGGCAGCCGCGTGCGCCTCGCCGGCAAGGGCGAGCCCGGACTGCGCGGTGGCCCACCGGGCGATCTCTACGTGATCACGCGTGTCGAGGGATCGTCGGTGTTCACGCGCAAGGGCGAGAACCTCGAGGTCGACGTGCCGATCACCATCGTCGAGGCCATCCGGGGCGCGACCGTCGAGGTGCCGACGCTCGATGGGACGAAGCGCATCCGCGTCCCGGCGGGCACCCAGCACGGGACGGTGCAGCGGTTGCGCGGCGAGGGACCGCCGAAGCTCGCCGGACGCGGGCGCGGCGACATCCGCTACCGCCTCCAGGTCGACGTGCCGAGCTCGCTCAACCGCGAGCAGGAGCGCGCCGTCGAGGAGCTGGCCGAGGTCATGAACGCCGACCCCCGCGCCGAGCTGCTCGCGCGGGCGGAAGCGAAGCGCTGATGGCCGGCCCCGAGGCGAGTGGCGGCCGCTCGGGTGGCGGTGCGGACCGGCGTCGCGGCGCGGACGCCGACGCGACGCGCGGCGTCTACATGATCTCGATCGCCGCGGAGCTGGCCGGCATGCATCCGCAGACCCTGCGCATCTACGAGACGCGCGGGCTGATCACCCCGAAGCGCTCCGCGAAGAACACACGGCTCTACTCGCGCGACGACGTCGAGCGGCTCCAGCGCATCCAGGAGCTGACCAGCGAGCTCGGGCTGAACCTCGCGGGCGTCGAGCGCGTGACCGCCCTGGAGCGCGAGCTCGAGCGCACGCGCCGGCGCCTCGAGCGGCTGGAGGCCCAGTCGGCGCGGCGCGAGCGCGAGCTCGAGGACGAGGTCGAGCGACTGCGGCGCGTGAGCCGGGGCGAGGTCGTCCGTTACGAGCAGCCGGGGCGGGCGCTCGTGCGGGTCCGTGACGCGCGGAGCTCGCGCCGCGATCCGCGGCTCGGGCGGTAGCGCGGCGCAGAGTAATTGCGGCCGCCCAAGATCTGCTACGCTAGCGCTTAGATCTTATGCAAGCCGATCGCTTCACCATCAAGTCCCAGGAGGCCCTCGCTGCGGCGCAACGCATCGCCGGCGCCCGCGGCAACCCCCAGCTCGAGCCGGCCCACCTCTTGGTGGCTCTGCTGGAGCAGGAGGGCGGCATCGTCGTGCCCGTCCTGCGCGCCGCCGGCGCCGACCCCGAGCGCACGCGCCGCGTCGCCAACGAGGCGCTCGACGCCGCACCCACCGCCCGCGGCGAGGTCACCCAGACGGCCTCCCCGAGCCACGTGACCACTCAGGTCCTCAACCAGGCCGACGAAGAGGCGCGCGGGCTCGGCGACGAGTACGTCTCCACCGAGCATCTGCTGCTCGCGCTCGCCGGCGACCCGCGGACCGACGTCGGCGCGTCCCGCGACCAGATCGCCGCGGCGATCGCGAGCGTACGCGGTCCCCACCGGGTCACCGACCAGAACCCCGAGGACAAGTACCAGGCGCTCGAGAAGTTCGGCAACGACCTGACCGAGGCCGCCGAGCTGGGGCGGCTCGACCCGGTCATCGGCCGCGACGACGAGATCCGCCGCGTCGTCCAGGTGCTCTCCCGGCGCACCAAGAACAATCCCGTCCTGATCGGCGAGCCGGGGACCGGCAAGACTGCGATCGCGGAGGGCCTGGCGCAGCGAATCGTGAGCGGCGACGTCCCCGAGTCGCTGCGCGACCGGCGCGTCGTCGCGCTCGACATCGGCGCGCTGATCGCCGGCGCGAAGTACCGCGGCGAGTTCGAGGACCGCCTCAAGGCGGTGCTCAAGGAGATCGCCGAGGCCGAGGGCCAGGTCATCCTGTTCATGGACGAGCTGCACACCATCGTCGGCGCGGGCGCCGCCGAGGGCGCCGTCGACGCGGCCAACCTGCTCAAGCCCATGCTCGCGCGCGGCGAGCTCCGCGCCGTCGGCGCGACCACGCTCGACGAGTACCGCAAGCACATAGAGAAGGACGCGGCACTCGAGCGGCGCTTCCAGCCGGTCTTCGTCGACGAGCCGTCGACCGAGGACGCGATCGCCATCCTGCGCGGACTGAAGGAGCGCTACGAGGTCCATCACGGCGTGCGCATCCAGGACGCCGCGATCGTCGCCGCGGCGCTCCTCTCGCAGCGCTACATCGCCGACCGGTTCCTGCCCGACAAGGCGATCGATCTGGTCGACGAGGCGGCCTCGCGCGTGCGCATCGAGATCGACTCGATGCCGCTGGAGATCGACGAGGTCGAGCGGCGCATCCAGCAGCTCGAGATCGAGCGCCGGGCCATGTCCAAGGAATCCGACCAGGCCTCGCTCGCACGCCGCGAGGCGATCGAGCGCGAGCTCGCCGAGCTCCAGGAGCGCTCGGCGGGCATGAAGGCCCAGTGGCAGTCCGAGAAGGAGGCGATCACCGCCGTCCAGGACGTCAAGGAGCGCCTCGAGCAGTCCCACCGCGAGGCCGAGCGCGCCGAGCGCGACGCCGACCTCGCCCGCGCGGCCGAGCTGCGCTACGGCGAGATCCCGGAGCTCGAGCGCACCCTGCGCGAGGCCGAGGCCTCGAACGACGGCGCGAGCGGGACCTACCTCAAGGAGGAGGTCGACGAGGAGGACATCGCCGAGGTCGTGGCCAAGTGGACCGGCATCCCCGTCTCGAAGCTGATGGAGGGTGAGGTCGAGAAGCTGATCCACATGGAGGCCCGCCTGCACGACCGGGTGATCGGTCAGGACGAGGCGGTGGACGCGGTCTCGAATGCCCTGCGGCGCTCGCGCGCCGGGCTTCAGGATCCCAACCGCCCGATCGGCACGTTCCTGTTCGTGGGGCCCACCGGCGTCGGCAAGACCGAGCTCGCGCGTGCGCTGGCCGAGTTCATGTTCGACACCGAGGACGCGATGCTGCGCGTCGACATGTCGGAGTACATGGAGAAGCACTCCGTCTCGCGCCTCGTGGGCGCGCCGCCCGGCTACGTCGGCTACGACGAGGGCGGCCAGCTCACCGAGGCCGTGCGCCGTCGGCCGTACTCCGTGGTCCTCCTCGACGAGATCGAGAAGGCGCACCCCGACGTGTTCAACATCCTGCTCCAGGTCATGGACGACGGTCGCCTGACCGACGGCCAGGGCCGCACCGTCGACTTCAAGAACACCGTGCTGATCATGACCTCGAACGTGCCCTGCGGCATCCCCGGCGTCGAGGCCACCTTCAAGCCCGAGTTCGTCAACCGCCTCGACGACATCGTCGAGTTCGAGCCGCTCTCGCGCGAGCAGATCTCCGAGATCGTCGACATCCAGGTCGCGGGGCTGGCGCGCCGGGTCCGCGAGCGCGGCGTCGAGATCGAGCTGACCGACGACGCGCGCGCGCTGATCGCCGACCTCGGCTACGACCCGACCTACGGCGCGCGGCCGCTCAAGCGGGTGATCCAGAAGCGGCTGGTCGACAAGTTGGCGCTCCGTCTGCTCGAGGGCGAGTTCGTGCCGGGCGACACGGTGCGGGTGGAGGCCGTCGACGGCGAGCTGGCCTTCGCGCGGGCTCGCTCCGCGGTCCCCGCCGCCGCGTAGCGAGCTCACGCGTACTGAGGACTCGGCGCAACCGCCGGTTCCCGCTCAGCGATTGACGAGCGTCGGGAGGGTGATCTTCCCGCGTCGGCGTAGCGTCGCGCACGGGCATCGCGTGGAGGCCGCGGCGAACGCGCTGCTCGGCGTCGGCCCGATCTCGCTGCCGCAGGCCCCTCAGACGCGCTCGTCTGCGACCGGCGCGGTCACTGCCGCGCCGTGAAGCTCCAGCTCCGCGCGGCGGCGAGATAGTTGTCGGACAGATCGCGGGCGCCGCGGCGGACGGTCGCCGTGTAGGTCGCGCCGCGGGGCCAGGCTCGCCGCGGGGTCGAGCACGGCGGTCTTGGTCGCCGTGTCGTAGCGCACGGTCGCGCGAACCGGAGTCGAGGTGCCCCGCCTCAGCAGCTGGACCGTGGTCCGGTTGACCGTCGCGGCCTTCATGGGCTCGGAGAATCTCGCCGTCACGTTGGCGGCCCGCGACACCGTCCTCGCCCCGTTGGTCGGCGCGACCGCGCTCACCTTCGGGGCGATCGTGTCGCGGACGGTGATCGCCACGGTCGCGGTCGCCTGGCCGCCGCGGCCGTCGGACACCGTGTAGGTGAGCGAGTCGGGCCCGACCCAGCCGGGGGACGGCACGTAGCGCACGCTCTGTCCGTCGGAACTCACGCTCGCGCTGCCGTGCAGCGGGGCGCTGACCGCGGTGACCCTCAGCGCGTCGCCGTCGGGATCACGGTCGTTGGCGAGCACGAGCAGGTCGCGCGCCACGCTCTTCTCCACCGCTGCGGTGTCGGCCGCGGCTGTGGGCGCGTCGTTGATCGACGCGACCGTGACCGCTCGCGTCGTCGTGCTCTTGGCGCCGCGGTCGTCGGTGACGGTCAGCGAGACGTTGTAGGTCCCGTCTCTCGGAAAGGTGTGCGACGGGCTCGCGGCGGCCGAGGTGGCCCCGTCGCCGAAGCTCCACGACCGCGCCGCGATCGTTCCGTCGCCGTCGGTGCTGGTGTCGAGGAAGGAGCACTCGAGCTCGGTGCACGCGTGGTCGAAGGCTGCGCCGGGCGGTGTGTTGGGCTCCGTCCCGCCAAAGGCCAGGAAGCGGTTCAGCGGCGAGCCGATGTTCCACCTCGAGGCGAGGTACTCGCCGGCCTCGGGAGCGGCGTCGAAGTAGTCGTCGTGGCCGCAGTCGAAGTGCAGGTGGTCGGCGCAGTCGAGCACCTCCCCACCCTGGTTGCGGTCGCCTCCGTCCGGCGAATAGCACATGACGTCGCGCTCCTGGTAGCAGTGCCCGCCGGAGCCGGTCGACTTGGGGGCGCCGGGCTGCACTGCACCCATGTTGTGGCCGTTCTCGTGCATCGGCGTGCTGCCGGTCCAGCAGCCGTCGTAGGTGAGCGCGTAGGAGCTCTCGAGGTCGTTGCGGTTGGTGTAGTTGTCGGCGCTCAGCCGCTCGTCCTCCCAGTAGGTGCCGACGCCGCACGAACCCGCGGCGTTGGACTCGTAGAAGATCGAGTACTTGGAGGCGGGGTCGTCGTACCCCGCCGCCTGCGCGGCGTCGATGACCGAGCCGAAGGAGGCGTCTCCGGCCGGGCCGGTGAACGTGTCGACCCGGATCTCGCCGCCGCCCTCGCAGCGGACGCATAGTCGAGCTCGCCGCCGCCCGACTCGATCGACTCCGAGTTGAGGACGGCGTTCATGCGGCGCACGATCGCCCGGATGTCGGGGACGATCGTCGGGTAGCGGCTCGCCTGGTCGGCCGGGACCCCGTAGAGGACGTGCTGGACGTCGCCGGTCGCGCACACCGGGGGCCGCTCGGGGTCGCCGGGGCCGAGCGAAGTACCGTGCTCGCCGGCCGCGGCGGTCGTCGAGTCGGGCCCGTGGGTGGTGACCGCGCGGCCGTCGTCGAGCTCGACGCGGAAGAGGCCCTCGTTGGCGCCGACGCGGTCGAGTGACACGTCGGGCCCGAGCGCCCTGCGTGCGTCGAAGCCCTGATCGCGCGCCTCGGCGGCGGCGTCGGGGGAGACCTGGGCCGAGGCCGCGGACGGGGCTGCCAGTGCGAGCGCCGCGAGGGCGAGCGCGGCTGCGCAGCGGCGTCGTCGGCGGCCCATACCGGATGCATCGGCACCGCGGCGGTTGCGCTTGACCGCGCGAACGCTCAGCGGCCGACCGTCCGGTCCGTTTCGCCCCCGGCGCGAGTCGGGTAGGCCTACTGTGATGGATGACCGCGCCCTTGCCCGCCAGCTCGCCGTTGGCCGCATCGCCGCCGGAGTAGGGCTGCTCGCCGTCCCCGGACTCGTGGGCGGGGTCTGGCTCGGGCGCGCTACCGCGAGCCGGCCCGGCGTCCGAGTCATCCTGCGTGCGCTCGGCGTCCGCGACGTCGTGATCGGACTCGGCCTCAAGACGGCCCTCGACCGCGACGCGCCCACGCGCGGATGGCTCGAGGGCGGCCTCGCGGCGGACGGGGTCGATGCCGCCGCGACGCTGCTGGCCGGCGACGATCTGCCCGCCTCGGGTCGGCTGCTCGTCGGCGCGCTCGCGAGCAGCGGCGTGGCGCTGGGGGCCTGGCTGCGGCGTTCGGCCGAGATGGGGCCCGCCGCTCCCGAGGCCGCGGAGCACGAAGCGGCGCGGGCCGGTGCCGCTTCGCTCACCTCGCCGTAGGCGGGCCCCCGCGCTAGGCGCCGATCAGCCAGCGGATGACGGACGGGCTGACGTAGGTCTCGACAAAGGCCGAGAGCACGATCACCGGCGTGGCGATCACCACCGTGACGAAGGTCGCCGCGAGCAGCTCGTTCCACCGCCCGCGCCGGCTCGCCACCAGCCAGGCCGCCAGCGGGAGGAACAGAGCGGTCAGCTCCGGGATCGCGTGCAGGAGCAGGCCGCCGAGGGGGATCGCGGGCGTCGTGCCCAGCTGGGCCGCCACGCTCGACGCGCCCATCCCGAGCGCGAAGGCCTGCGTGCACAGCGAGAAGGCGGTGGCGAGGACCACGAACCAGATCGCAAGCGTGCCGGCCCAGTCGTGGACGGCCTTGGAGAAGCCGCTGCGACGCTCGGCCTCGAGCGGCATCGACGAACCGGCGATGAAGCCGGCGACGCACGCAAAGGCGTGCAGGGCGAGCACGAGCGAGTTTCTAAAGAGGATCGGTCCGAGGTCCGAGGACTGCGGCGGTCGCGTGACTCCGGGGAGCAGCAGCGGCGTCGGGTCGGGAGTCGAGAGGATGGCGATGACGTACACCGCGACCAGCAGTCCGACCGCGACCACGAAGGACTTCAGCGCCCACTCGGCGATGACCGGACCCGGCCGGGCGGCCCAGCGCCCGAGCGTCGCCCGCGTGTCGCTCATGCCCCGGACCAGGGTGAAGTCCTGAGCGTTCACCCCCTCTCCATCGGCAGGAGCCCGAGATTGCTGAGCCCCGCGCTCGCGGCGGGCGCGCCGGCGCTCGGGTCGGACCGCGGCCCGTCTCGGCGCCGAGCGCGCAACAATGCGCCGGAGGCCTTCCACCGTGCGCGAAAGGACCGCCCGTGCCGACCTACATCATGCTCAGCCGGCTCACTCCCGAAGGAGTGCAGACGATCAAGAACAATCCGCAGCGGATCAAGGAGGTGAACCGCGAGATCGAGCAGCTCGGCGCCGAGGTCAAGGCCCAGTGGGCGACCCTCGGCCAGTTCGACTTCGTCAACGTGATCGAGGCGCCGGACGACGTCACGATGTCGCGGATCTCGCTCGAGCTCGGGTCGAGGGGCACCGCCCGCTACGAGTCGATGTCGGCCATTCCGATCGACGACTTCATGTCGGCGCTGTAGTTGCCTGCGGTGGAGCGAGTACTGGTAGTCGGCGCCGGAGGGCGGGAGCACGCCCTGGTGCGCGCTCTGGGCCGAGCCGAGCGGCCACCCGAGGTCGTCTGCGCGCCCGGAAACGCCGGGATCGCCGCCGACGGCGTGCGCTGCCTCGACGTGGGCGTGGACGACGTCGAGGGCCTGGTGGTCGCTGCGCGCGAGGAGGCCTGCGACCTGGTGGTCGTCGGCCCCGAGGCGCCGCTCGTCGGCGGCCTCGTCGATCAGCTCGCCGACGGTGGCGTGCGCGCCCTTGGGCCGACGGCGGCGGCGGCGCGGATCGAGGGGTCGAAGGCCTACGCCAAGGAGGTCATGGAGGCCGCCGGCGTGCCGACGGCGGGCCATGTCGTCCTTCGCGACCTCGACACCGCGCTGGTCGAGCTCGTCGATGCGACGTACCCGCTGGTCCTCAAGGCCGACGTGCTCGCCGCCGGCAAGGGCGTGGTGGTCTGCGAGGACGAGGCCGAGGCCCGCGCCGCGCTCGAGGAGTTCTTCCTCGAGCGCCGCTTCGGCGAGACGGTCGTGGTGCTCGAGCAGTTCCTCGCGGGCGAGGAGCTGTCGCTGCTGGCGCTGTGTGACGGCGAGCGCGCGGTGGCCATGGCGCCCGCGCGCGACTTCAAGCGGATCGGCGACGGCGACCGCGGCCCCAACACGGGCGGCATGGGCAGCTACTCGCCGGTGGCCGAGGTCGACGCCGAGCGGGCGCGGGAGCTCGTGGACCTGATCCACCAGCCAGTGGTCGAGGAGCTGCGCCGGCGCGGCACCCCCTACCACGGCGTGCTCTACGCCGGGCTCATGCTCACCGACGCCGGCCCGAGCACGCTCGAGTTCAACGCGCGCTTCGGCGACCCCGAGACCCAGTGCGTCCTTCCCCGCCTGCGCTCCGACCTGCTCGACCTGCTCGAGCGCGCGGTCCGGCCCGGGGGGCTCGAGGGAGTCGAGCTCGAGTGGGCGCCGGAGTCCGCGGTCACGCTCGTGCTCGCCTCGGGCGACTATCCGGCGTCGTCCTCGCTGGGCGACCGCATCTCCGGCCTCGAGGAGGCCGCCTCGCAGCCGGGGGTCGAGGTCCTCCACGCCGGCACGGCCGCCGACGAGCGAGGCGGTTTTGTCACCGCCGGCGGGCGCGTGCTAAACGTGACCGCCAGCGGCGCGACGCTGGCCGAGGCGCGCGAGCGCGCCTACGCGGCCGCCGAGCTGATCGACTTCGACGGGTGCCAGCTCCGTCGCGACATCGCCGCCGAGGCGGCGGAGAGGGTGGAGGCATGAGCGATCCGCGTGGCACGCCGGCACCGCCGGACGTGGCGACCGAGACTCAGGTGGAGGGGCAGTTCGACGAGCTCGAGGTCGACGCGCCGCGGGTTGGCATAGTCATGGGCTCGAAGAGCGACATGCCGGCCATGGAGGCCGCCGGGCGCGAGCTCGACCAGCACGGCATCCGCCACGAGACGCGCGTGATGAGCGCGCACCGCGACCCCGACGTGGTCGCCGAATACGCGCGCAACGCCCGCATGCGCGGGCTGCGGGTGATCATCGCCGGCGCGGGGCTGGCCGCCGCGCTTCCGGGGGTGGTCGCCGCCCACACCGACCTGCCCGTGGTCGGCGTGCCGCTGACGAGCTCGAGCTCGGTGGCCGGCGGGCTCGACGCCCTGCTGGCCATCGCCCAGATGCCGCCCGGGGTGCCGGTGGCCTGCGTCGCGGTCAACGGCGCGCGCAACGCCGCCGTGCTCGCCGCGCGGATCATCGCCGCGTGATCGAGCGCTACACGCGCCCGGAGATCGGCGCGGTCTGGTCGCAGGAGCGGAGGTTCGCAACGTGGCTCGAGGTCGAGCTCGCGGTCGTCGACGCACTCGCGGATCAGGGTGAGATCCCGCGCGACGATGCCGAGGCCATCCGCACCCGAGCCGCCTTTACGGTCGAGGCGGTGATCGAGCGCGAACGCGTGACCGACCACGATGTCGCGGCCTTTGTCGACGTGGTCGCCGCCTCCGTCGGCGAGGCCGGACGCTGGGTCCATCACGGCCTGACCTCCTCCGACGTGCTCGACACCGCGCTCGCCCTCCAGCTTCGCGCCGCCGGCGACGTCTGCCTCGCGGGGGCGCGCGCCCACCGCGACGCCCTGGTCGAGCGCGCCCGCGAGCACGTGGACACGCTTTGCGTCGGGCGCACGCACGGCGTTCAGGCCGAGCCCACGACCTTCGGGGTCAAGCTGGCCGGCTTCGCCTTCGAGGCCGACCGCAACCTCGAGCGCCTCGAGCGGGCGTTCGCCGGCGTGGCGGTCGGCGCTCTCTCCGGCGCGGTCGGGACCTACTCGGCCAACGGCCCGGAGGTCGAGGCCATGGTGCTCGACCGGCTCGGCCTCGAGCGCGAGGACGTCTCCACCCAGGTCGTCGCCCGCGATCGCCACGCCGAGCTTATGAGCGCGGTCGCCCTCGCCGGGGCCGGGCTCGAGCGCTTCGCCACCGAGATCCGCCACCTTCAGCGCACCGAGGTGCGTGAGGTCGAGGAGCCCTTCCGCCAGGGCCAGAAGGGCTCGTCGGCCATGCCCCACAAGCGCAACCCGATTGTCACCGAGCGGGTGAGCGGACTGGCGCGGCTGCTGCGCGGCTACGCCCAGGCCGGGATCGAGGATGTGGCGCTGTGGCACGAGCGCGACATCTCCCACTCGTCGGTCGAGCGCGTCGTCCTGCCCGACGCGACCATCGCCCTCGACTACGCGCAGTCGCTGGCCACGCGGGTGGCCGGCGGGATGGTCGTCCATCCCGAGCGCATGCGCATGAACCTCGAGGCCACGCACGGCGCCCTCTACTCGCAGCGTGCGCTGCTCGCGCTCGTGGAGAGCGGACGCTCGCGCGATGAGGCCTACCGGATCGTCCAGGAGAACGCCCAGCTCGCTTGGGACACGGGCACGCCCTTCCGCGAGCTGCTGGCCGGAGCGGCGCCCGGCCTCGACCTCGACGCGGTGTTCGACGCACGCGCCTTTGTGCGCCACGCCGCGGAGATCGTCGCCCGGCTCGACGCCCTCGACCGGGCCGGCGCCGCGACGCCCGCGTGAACGACCTCGAGACGCTGACCTACCAGGTGACGGGCCGGGTCGCCCGGATAACCCTCAACCGGCCCGAGCGCGGCAACGGGATCACACGACGGCTGGTCACCGAGCTCGAGCGGTGCGTCGAGCAGGCCGACCTCGACCCCGCGGTGCACGTCATCCTCCTCGCTGGCAACGGCAAGGGGTTCTGCGGCGGCTATGACCTCGTGGAGAGCGCTGAGGGCAGCGGTCGGCTCGGCGACGAGGCCGTCGCGCCTCCGCCCGGGTCACCGCTCGACCCGGAGACCACGGCGGCGAACCACGACCCTCGGCGCGCCTGGGACCCGATGGTCGACCACGCGATGATGAGCCGCAACGTGCGCGCCTTCATGTCGCTGTTTCACTGCGGCAAGCCGGTGGTCTGCCGGGTCCACGGCTTCTGCGTCGCCGGCGGCACCGACATGGCCCTGTGCTCGGACCTGCTGGTGATCGCGGCCGACGCCAAGATCGGCTACCCACCGGCGCGGGTGTGGGGCTCGCCGACCACGGCGATGTGGGCCTACCGGCTCGGCCCGCAGCGCGCCAAGCGGCTGCTGTTCACCGGCGACTCGCTCTCGGGCGCCGAGGCGCTCGAGTGGGGGCTCGCCGTCGAGGCGCCGCCACCCGAGCGACTCGAGGAGCGCACCGAGGTCCTGGTCGAGCGGATCGCGCGCATGCCGGTCAACCAGCTGCGGATGATGAAGCTGCTGGTCAATCAGTCCCTCTACGCACAGGGCCTCCACGCCACCCAGCTCATCGGCACGGTGTTCGACGGGATCACCCGGCACACCGAGGAGGGTTACGCCTTCCAGGCCCGCGCCGCCGAGGCCGGCTTCCGGGCGGCGGTGCGCGAGCGCGACGAGCCCTTCGGCGACCCGGGTTCCTCGACGTTCAAGGGCTGACGGGCGCGTCGACGCTCCGCCCGCGGCTGGGCGCCGCCCCGACACGGACGTGCTCCGGGAGCACGCCCACGCCGATTAAGCGAGCGGGGATGCGGCGCAGCAGGGGGTTACGGGCCAACGAGCGCACAATCGGCGGAGGTCCGCTGCCGCCGCCTCCGCGCAGCACCGGCTCGAGCAGGCGTCGCTGGACGGCGCGCTGGAAGGCCTGGGTGACCACGGTGGGCAGCCATCGCCGCCGTCCGACGCGCGCGAGGTCGCGCTCGGTCAGCGTTCCGCGGGCAAGCGGCTCCGCCAGCAGGTTGGCCGCCGCCACGGCGTCCTGCACGGCCAGGTTGATCCCTACTCCGCCGACAGGCGACATGGCGTGAGCGGCGTCGCCGATGCACAGCAGCCCGGGCTTGTGCCAGCGCCTCAGGCGATTCACCTGCACCTCGAGCGTGCTCACGTCGTCCCAGCTCGCCGGCTCACGCCGGGTTCGCTCGGCAAAGGCCGGCATCAGCTCGGCCAGGGAGGCCTGGAGCGTCTCGATGCC
>CADCVU010000042.1 GCA_902806245.1 uncultured Solirubrobacterales bacterium | reverse complement strand
GCGAAGCCGACGATGGGATTCGAACCCATGACCCCCGCTTTACGAGAGCGGTGCTCTGGCCAACTGAGCTACGTCGGCGGCGGCGGCCGAGTCTAGCCCCGGCCCGCGATCCGCGCGCTCACTCCGCCGCGCCCACCAACCCCTCGAGCCGGAACCCCAGCGCCGCCAGCGCGAGCTCCTCGGTCACGTTCAGCTCGAGCGACGCACGGGTCTCCTCGCAGCGCTCGACGGCCGCGCGGAAGACCCGCTCGTCGGTCTCGCCCGCGACGCTCGCCAGGCGCTCGAGGCGGTCGACGGCCAGCACCGCTCCCTCCGCCCCCGCGGCGAGGCAGCCGAGGTCTCGAAGGACGAGCGCCGCGAGCGTGAGGCCGAGATCGAGGACCTCGGTGCGGGCCCGTCGCCCGTCGCGCTTCGCGGCCTCCTCGAACTCGCGCTCGATGGCGCGGCGCTCGCGACCCTTGGGCTCCGACTCGAGGCGCCGAGCCGCGGCGGCCTCGACGGCCTGCTCGGCCTGGCCCCGGCGTGCCTCGGCGCGCTCGAGCAGGCCTCGCCACGGCTCGGCGCTCTGCGCGCCGGGCGCGGTTCCCTCGACGACGCCGAGCACCCAGTCCTCGACCTCGGCGCGCAGCGACTCTCCCTCCTCCGAGGCCAGGTAGCGCGCCCGCGATCCGTCTCCGAGCGCCAGGCGACCGCACGCAGCGGCGCGCGGGCCGGGCACGCCGTCGGCCTCGAGCGCGGCGGCGATCCGCTCCGGCGCCAGCGGATCGAAGCGCACGAGCTGGCAGCGCGAGACCACCGTCTCGAGCACCTGGCCGAGCGACTCGCTCAGCAGGATCAGGTGCACGAAGGGGGCCGGCTCCTCGAGCGTCTTCAACAGGCGGTTGGCGACCTCGTCGTTCATGGTCTCGACGCGCTCGAGCACGAAGACCCGCCGCTTCGACTCGAACGGCGTGCGCGAGGCGGCGGCCACCACCGGCTCGTCGACGTCGCCGACGCGCATGACGTGGGCCCCGGTGGGACGGACCCAGGTCAGGTCGGGGTGGGTCCCGCCAAGTGCGCGCCGGTGCGCGTCCTCGTGATCCGGAGCGCCGTCGGCCAGCAGCTCGGCGGCGAGCGAGGCGGCCGCCGTGCGCTTGCCGGTGCCCGCGGGCCCGTGGAGGAGATAGGCGTGCGAGGGCTGCGCGCCCGAACCGGTCGCGGTGGCGAGCACGAGCCGGGCGTGCGGCTGGTCGAAGGTGCCGGGCAGCGAGGCGGCGGCGGCCGGAGTGCTCGAGCTCACGAGCGGACCTCCGCCGCGTGCGTCTCCGCGCCGCTCGTCCGCGTCGCCTCGGCTCGCCCCGCGCCCGAAGACGGACGCGCCGCCCGGACCGCCTCGAGCACCTCGCCGTGCACGTCCTCAGCCGGGCGATCGGCGTCGATTCGCCGCCAGCGCCCCGGGTCGTCGGCGGCGAGAACCTCGTAGGCCTCGAGCACGCTCGCCTGCAGCGCGGTCCCCTCGGCCTCGAAGCGGTCGGACCCCCCCGCGCGCTCGACCGCGGCCCCCGGGTCGAGGGCGAGCAGGAAGGTGAGGTCGGGGACGAGCCCGCCGGTGGCGAACCCGTTGATCATCGCCACGCTCTCGACGCCGAGGCCGCGCGCGGCGCCCTGGTAGGCCAGCGAGGAGTCGAGATAGCGGTCCGAGACGACGATTCGGTCCTCACTCAGGGCGGGCACGATGACCCGCGCCACGAGCTCCGCGCGCGCCGCCGCGAACAGCAGCGCCTCGGCCTCGGGGCCAACCTCGACCGACTCGTCCTTGACGAGCTCGCGCACCCGCTCGCCGACCGCCGTGCCCCCCGGCTCGCGGACCGCGAGCGCCTCGTCGCCGAGCGTCTCGCACAGCATCCGCGCCTGGGTCGTCTTGCCCGAGCGGTCGATCCCCTCGAAGGTCACGAACAGGCCGGCCACCCCGGCGACGCTACCAACGGCCGAAGCGCCGGCTCTCCGCCGCTCCCGCCTCCGCGCACCGCGCAGCGCGCCACCGCCTAACATACCGCCGCTCATGCGCGCCCTCGTCACCGGCGGAGCCGGCTTCATCGGCTCGAACATCGTCGACGCCCTGCTCGCCCGCGGCGACGAGGTGACCGTCCTCGACGACGTCTCGACGGGACGGCGCGAGAACCTCGAAGGCGCCCTGGCGGGCGGCGCCGAGCTCGTCGAGGACGACATCCGCGACGCCCAGGCCGCCGCGCTCCTGTTCGAGCGGTTGCGCCCCGAGGTCGTCTTTCACCTCGCCGCCCAGATCGACGTGCGTCGCTCGATCGCCGACGCCGCCTTTGACGCACGCGTGAACGTCGAGGGGACGATCAACCTGCTCGAGGCCGCGCGCCGAGTCGAGGGGATCCGCTTCGTCAACACCTCGACCGGCGGAGCGATCTACGGCGAGGGCCGGATCCTGCCCGCCACCGAGGAGCATCCGGTGGCGCCCGAGGCCGGCTACGGGCAGTCCAAGTTCGCCGCCGAGGGCTACTGCGACCTCTACTCGCGCCTGCACGGGGTCTCCACGGTCTCGCTGCGCTACGGCAACGTGTTCGGTCCGCGACAGGACCCGCTCGGCGAGGCGGGGGTGATCGCCATCTTCTGCGGGCGGCTGCTGGCCGGCGAGCGACCGACGATCTTCGGCGACGGCCTGCAGACGCGCGACTACGTCTACGTGGGCGACATCGTCGAGGCCAACCTCGCCGCCGCGGAGTCGTCGATCGGAGGGCCGGTCAACATCGGTCGCGGCGTGCCCGTGTCGCTGGTCGACCTCGTCGCCGCGCTCTCGAAGTCCGAGGGCCGCGACCTCGATCCGGAGTTCGCCCCCCCGCGCCCCGGCGAGGTGCAGCACATCCACCTCGACGCCGCGCGCGCCCGCGCCGAGCTCGGCTGGCAGGCGCGGACCGGGCTCGAGGACGGCCTCGCGCTGACGCTCGACTCGCTGCGCTGACAAGCGCGCGGCTCGGGCCTCTCTTCCCCGCGCAGAGCGCGCTTTCGCGGGCGCGCCGAGCGCCCGATCGGCGCCCGCGACCGGGTAGAATCAGCGGTGTGGATCGCGTCGTCCGCGAGCCCGCCCGAGTCGCCGAGAGGTCCGTCCGACCGCTGTCGCATGATCGACAGCCCGCCTCGTGAGAGGGACGAGCGGAGCCCGTACAAAGACGCGACACCTTCCCGGAGGAGCCATGCCCAGCCACACCACCGCCGACACCACCACCCACCGCACCGGTCAGGGTGTTCGGGTCGCGCGGAGGTTCACCGAGGCGGGCATCCATCCCTTCGACGCGGTCGCCTGGGAGATCCGCGACGCGGTCATCGGCGACCCCGCCAAGCCGGCGTTCGAGCAGCGCGGCGTCGAGTTCCCGGCGAGCTGGTCGCAGAACGCGACCAACATCGTCACCCAGAAGTACTTCCGCGGTCAGCCCGACTCGCCCGAGCGCGAGCGCTCGGTCAAGCAGATGATCGGCCGCGTCACCGGACGGATCGCCGAGATGGGCCGTCAGGGCGAGTACTTCGCCTCGGCCGAGGACGCCGAGGCCTTCGAGGCCGAGCTCACGCACGTGCTGCTCCACCAGATGGCGGCCTTCAACTCGCCGGTGTGGTTCAACGTCGGCTGGAAGGCGCCGGGCGAGGAGCAGTGCTCGGCCTGCTTCATCCTCTCCGTCGAGGACG
>CADCVU010000041.1 GCA_902806245.1 uncultured Solirubrobacterales bacterium | reverse complement strand
CGGGGAGTCGCGGCTCCGAGCCGGGCCGGGGCGCGGGGGCCTCGGAGTCCGGCCGGGGCGGTGGTTCCGCTCGGACCGGCCGCCCGCGGAGGGCGAGCGCCCAGGTACCCGACCGCGACAACGCCACCCGGGAGGCGATCGCCCAGGCCAGTCGCCTCGCCGACCCCCGTGAGGCGGCGCGCGAGCCGGGGCGCGGGAGCGGCGGACGCGGGCGCGCCGGTGACCCCTTCACCGGCGAGCTGCGCCGCCGCGAGGTCCTGCCGCTGCTCGTACTGCACCTGATCAGCGCCGGTCCGTCCTACGGCAACCAGCTGATGGACCGGATCTCGGCCATGACCGAGGGCGTCCTGTCGGT
Organism: uncultured Solirubrobacterales bacterium; assembly: GCA_902806245.1. Lineage (GTDB taxonomy): Bacteria > Actinomycetota > Thermoleophilia > Solirubrobacterales > Thermoleophilaceae > JACCUC01. The sequence goes on along the minus strand of CADCVU010000041.1, from coordinate 10,953 downwards.
CAACCCCAACACGATGTATCCGCTCCTGCGCACGCTCGAGGGCCGCGAGCTGATCGAGGGCAACTGGGAGCATCCCGAGCGCCGCAGCCGCCGCTACTACTCGATCACCGAGATCGGCCGGGAGGAGTACGAGCGGCTGCTCGTCGAGGTGCGGCCGTTCCTCGACTCGATCGCCCGCTCGATCGACGAGATCAAGCGCGAGGTCTACGAGTGAGGGTGGCGCACCGGCGCCAGCCGCGCCGGTGAGGACCGTCCGGGCTGCGGCCGAGCTCGCGCTGGCGCCCGGGCCGGCGCTCGCCCTATGGTCGGACCCCGAGCGCTGGGGCGAGTTCGTCGAGGGCTTCGAGCGCGTGGTCGATCTCGACGTCCGCTGGCCGGCCCTCGGCGCGAGCCTGGTCTGGGAGTCCGGGCCCGAAGGGCGCGGCCGAGTTACCGAGCGGGTGGTGGAGCACGTCTCGGCCCGTCGCTTGATGACCGAGGTGACCGAGGAGCCACCGGGCAGCGGCAACCCACGCCTGACCGGCCACCAGACGCTCGAGCTCCTCGCGGTCGGGCCATCCGCCGCGGGCTCCTCGCGCGCCCAGCTCCGCCTCGACTACGAGCTCGTCCGCGGCCGCGCCTCACCGGGCCCGATCACCGACCTGCTGTTCGTTCGCCGCGCCCTGCGCGATGCGCTCCGGCGGACGCTCGACCGCTTCGCGGCCGAGACGGCGCGCGAGGCCGCCCGGTAGCCTGCGGGCCGCGGTCCGCAACGAGAGCGAGGAGACCAGTGTTCGTGGCCAAAGCAGCGGTCGTTGGTGCCGGCACCATGGGCGGCGAGATCGCCCAGACCATCGCCGCCGCCGGCTTCCCGGTGGTTCTCAAGGACGTGGAGCAGCGCTTCGTCGACCAGGGCCTCGACAAGGCTCGCGAGGTCACTCGCGGTCAGTTCGGCCGGCTGGTGAAGAAGGGCCGCCTCAGCGATGACGAGGCCGAGGGCAAGATCGAGGAGACGGTGGGACTGATCGACGGCACCACCGACTACGACGCCTTTGGCGACGTCGACTTCGTGATCGAGGCCGTGCCCGAGCGCATCGATCTCAAGCGTCGGGTCTTCGCCGAGCTCGACGAGACCACGCCCGGCCACGCGGTGCTCGCCTCGAACTCCTCGTCGCTCTCGATCGCCGAGATGGGTCGGGCCACCCGCCGTCCCGAGAAGGTGGTCGGCTTTCACTACTTCTTCCCCGCGTCGATCATGCGCCTGATCGAGGTCATCGAGGGGGAGGGGACGACCTCCGAGGACACCCTCGACGCCGCCGCCAACTTCGCCCAGTCCATCCGCAAGCAGCCGATCCGCTGCGGCGAGGTGCCGGGCTTCGTGGTCAACCGCGTGCTGATCTCCGCCATCTCCGAGGTCTGGCGCGTCCAGGACGAGGAGGACATCGATCCCAAGGAGATCGACAGGGTCATCTCCGAGTCGGGCGCGGCGCCGATGGGCCCGTTCTACCTCAGCGACCTGCTCGGCCTCGACACCGTGCTGCACGTGGCCGAGCACCTGAGCCAGTCCGACGGCGGCGAGCGCTTCTACGTCTCGCCGAAGATGAAGGAGCTCGTGGCATCGGGCCACCTCGGACAGAAGACCGGAAGGGGCTTCTATGACCACGCACGCTGAAGCCGGCCTCGACACCCTCGTCGAGCGCTTCGGGCTCAAGGCGTTCGTCGAGTGCTGCCGCCTCGTCGAGGACGGCGTCGCCGGGATCAAGGATGTCGATCTCGGGATGATGACCGGCGCGGGCATCATGCCCGGGCCGCTGGCGCGCGCCGACGAGCGCGGCCTCGACGAGGTCGTGGGCGCGCTCGAGCGCGCCGAGGCGGAGTGGGGGGAAGCGTTCGCGCCGCCGCTGATCCTGCGCCGGCTCGTCGCCCAGCGCCGCCTCGGCCGCAAGAGCGGTCAGGGTTTCTTCCCCTACCCCCAGCCCGACGACGAGCGGGAGACCATCGCCCTCGAGTCGCGCGGCGAGGTCACGGTGATCTGGCTCAACCGCCCGCCGACCAACCCGATCTCGCCCCAGGTGGTCAAGGAGCTCAGCGAGGCCTGGGGCGAGCTCGACGGCAAGGTGCGGGCCGTGGTCATCGCCTCCTCGAGCCCGTTCGCATTCTGCGCCGGCGCCGACATCAAGGAGTTCCAGAAGGGCGACCCGGAGTCGAGTGGGCGGCTCGTCGACACCGCGCACGAGCTGATGCGATCGATGGAGCGCTCCTCGACGGTCACCATCGCCGCGGTCAACGCGGTCGCCTTTGGTGGCGGCTGCGAGCTGGTCATGGCCTGCGACTTTCGCGTGGCGGCCCGCTCGGCGACCTTCGGCCAGCCCGAGATCAACCTGGGGATCATCCCCGGCTTCGGCGGCACGCAGCGGCTGCCGCGGCTCGTGGGGGAGGGCAGGGCGCTCGAGATGAACCTCACCGGCGAGCCGATCTCGGCCGCCGAGGCCCTGCGAGGCGGCCTCGCCACTCAGGTCGTGCCCGACCACGAGCTGTTCGACACCGCGCTCGGCTGGGGCCGCAAGCTCGCCTCCAAGGCGCCGCGGGCGATCGAGCAGATCAAGCGAGTCTCCCATCAGGGAGATCTCGACGAGGGCCTGCGGATCGAGAGGGAGGGCTTCGTGGAGGTCTTCGGCTCGGACGACGCCGGCGAGGGGATCTCGGCCTTCCTCGAGAAGCGCACACCGAAGTTCCGCGAGCGGTGAGCGGGGCGAGCGGCGGCCTCCGGACCGGAAGGGGCGGCGCGTGGCCCAAACGGGAGGGCGGGGCCGACGGCGCCGGCCGCCTGGCTGAGCTCCTGCACTCCTCGCGGAGCGCGGTCGTCCTTACGGGCGCCGGCATCTCGGTGCCCTCGGGCATCCCCGACTTTCGCTCGCCCGGGACGGGCATGTGGGAGAACATCGACCCCATGGAGGTGGCGTCGATCGACGCGTTCCGCCGCCATCCCGACCGCTTCTGGCGCTTCTACGGGGATCGCTTTGCCTCGCTGCACGATCGCCGGCCGAACCCCGCCCACGGCGCGATCGCCGAGCTCGAGCGACGCGGCCTGGTTCGCGGAGTGATCACTCAGAACGTCGACCGCCTGCACCGGGTGGCCGGGACCCGCCGCCTGATCGAGATCCACGGCTCGATCGAGTGGAGCGTGTGCCTGCGCTGCGGTGGGCGCGTCGGTCTCGAGCGTGTGCTCGAGCTGCTCGCCTCGGGCCAGGGCGCCCCGGAGTGCGCGGCGTGCGCGGAGCCGCTCAAGCCCGACGTCGTCCTGTTCGGCGAGTTGCTGCCGCAGGCGGCGATGCAGGAGGCACACGCGCTGGCCCGCGAAGCCGACCTGATGCTCTGCGTCGGGTCCTCGCTCGAGGTGTTCCCCGTGGCTTCGCTGCCCGGCGTGACGCGTGAGGGAGGCGGGCGCCTGGCCATCGTCACGCAGGGTTCGACGCCCTACGACCGCGAGGCGGAGGTCAGGCTCTCGGGCGACGTCGTCGGCGAGCTCGAGGCGGTACTGGCCGCACTCGGCTGATAACGGACCCGGTGCTCTGCGCGACCGGCCGCGTGTGTCGAGCACTCGTCTAGTCGTGGGAGCGGCCGAGGTGCTCGAAGCGAGCGCTCGCGCCCCCGACCTCGGCGCCGTTGATCCACGCCCGCCCGCGGGCGGGACGAGCGGACTCTTCGAGCCGCCGTCGGGCCGCTGTCGCCTGGGTCAGCGAGCGCCCACGATCGCGGACGGCCGAGCGTCGGTTCGGCCTCTTCGAATCCATGTCCTCAGTCTCTCCTTCCCGGCGGGCGTCGCTATGGTCGCTCGGCGAGATGTCCGCAGGTTGCGTTCGCCCTACGGCAGGGGAGGCTAGATCGCGTCCGCGCCGGGGAGTGAACGCGACGTGACGCAGCTGATAACTCGGTGTGACGCCCTCAGCCGCCGGCCGCGCGGCGGCGCCTCAGCGCCTGCTCCATGTGCTCCACCGTGACCCGTACCGCGGTCAGGCGCTCCTCACCGAGCTCGCCGTCGAGCGCGGCGTTGGCGGCGGCGGCCAACTCCTCTCGATCCGCCTCGAGCTCGCCTCGTGAGCGCTCGAGCGCCGGGTCGGAGGCGAGCTCGGCCAGGAGCGCTTCGAGGCCGATGCGAGCCTGGAGGGCGGCCTCCCGGCCCCGATGGGCATCGAGGTCCAGTCGTGCTCGCAGTACGAGCTCCTCGCAGGCGAGGACGTGGGCGCGGCCGCCCAGCGTCGCGGCGAGGCGCTCCTGCGGACTGAGGCGCTCGGCCCGGCGCCGGCGAGCGTCGATCGGTGAAACCTCGAGCACGGTGTCCACGCGACCTGCGGCCACCGCCTCGCCTCTCGCGTAGCCGACCCGGCGAGCGACGGCGTGCTCGCTGCGCACCTCCCGTACGAACGGATCGGCCGCGGCCGCGCGGTGGGCGCGCAGCACGCGGTTGACTATCTGCACCGCCTCCTCGACCTCTGCCGCCCGCCGGTGGCGATCACCGCGGAGGGCGTCGAGCCATCGCGCGGCCTCCGTCTCGTCGCCGAACGGCTCGGAGCGCGCGACGGTCACCCGCCCGATGGGCACCGAGGCGGGCTCCGGCTGCTCGCGAGCCACGCGCCGCCCCCGACGAGGGCTCGAGAGCCGGCGCTGACGCGCCCCGAGCGTGTTCAGGACGATCACCCGCTCCGCCGGCGCGTCGGGGCCGGCCCTGATCAGGTAGCGACCGTCGGCGGGGCCGAGGACGAAGCCGAACTCCAGCTGGACCGCCGCGAACGGGCCGCGCCGAGCAGCCTGCGGCTCGGCGGCCGCGGGAGAGCTACTCGCCGCGGTGCGCCCCGCTGGAGCGCTCGCCGCCGCCCGACGGCAGCGAGTACTTGGACGGCTTGCGTGGGACGGCCGGATTGTCGATGTCGCCGAGCCGGTCGACGAGCTTGAACCAGTCGTCGCCCTTCAGGGTCGCGGCCCTGACGCCACCGGGACGGCCGTTGCCTCCCGCACGCTCGAAGCCGACGTGGAGGTGATCGGCGTGGTCGCCCATGCGGATCGTCGGCCCGCCGATCTCGAACAGAGAGATCAGCTGCTGCGGCTTCATGTTGCCCTGGAGAAGCATGAGGCGCTTGATCGCCTGGTAGGTGGGGCCGCCCCTCTGCTGATTGCCGAGCACGGGCTGACCGTTCCATCGAGAGATGTCGAGAGCATCGCCCGAGCTGTGAGCCGAGACGTTGCCGGAGGTCGTGTAGAAGCTGTGACCACACTTGAGCGACGTGACCGTGGGCTCGAGCCCGACCTCGGAAAGGTAGGCGAGCGTCGCGAGCACCTGGCGGCTGACCTGTCCCGAGGCGATGTCCTTGCGCCCGCAGGAGTAGATGTCGATGCGGTCATCGGCGAGAACGCGCTTCTGCAGCAGCTGCTTCGGCATGAGGAGGATCTGACCGACCGAGGTGCCACCGCGCAGTACGTTCTTGCCCGACGCGCGGTAGATCGCGGTCGCCTCGAGCAGCTTCCACCCGTCCAGGAGCGGCTTCGGATCGATGGCGGGCGCGTCCTTGCCGGCGGGTCGTACCTCGAAGGAGAGGTTCGGGTCGAGCTTGTCGTCCCCCTCCCCGAGCCGGCCGAGGATCGTGTCGCCCATGACCTGAGCGCCCTTGCGCAGCGGCATGAGCTGGAAGTCCTTCGGGTTGAAGCCGCGCGTGTTGAGGAAGTAGCCACCGAGGTTGTTCGGCGTTGCTGCGAGCGGGTCTCCGCCGGTCGCGGCCATCTGGTCGGCCCCGCCCGCCGCCATCGCGTTCGGTCGGTTCGGGTGAGCGAAGAGGCGTTCCTTGACGACCGGCTCGGAGAATCGCGAGCCGCCCTGGCTCGGCGCCGGGGCCGGCGCACCGCCCCTGTTGTCCTCCACCGCAGCGGCGAGGCCTCCGGTTCCGGCGCCGACCTGGCGACCCGCACTCGCGGGGATCTTCGGCTTGGGATCGCGTGAGTTGAGGCTCGAAGCGGCCTGCGTGGCGGCCTGCTCGGCCTGCTTGCGCACGTCCTCCTTGGGCACGGGGTACTTCGCGGAGATCGAGCCGAGGTTGCCGTAGGTGAAGCGGTTGCCGAAGTTGTCCTCGACGACCATGTACTTGCCGAGCTTGTCGGACTCGCCGATGTCCTTGACGACGCCGTCGTTGACGGCGATGACCGGCGAGCCCTTCTTGGCGAAGATGCGGATGTTCTTGCGGTTCGGGTCGTCGGAGATGACCTCGGCGGCGTTCTGACCCGGCTTGACCTTCCGGCGCAGCTGGCGCTCGGAGACGTCGTCGGCGTACTTCGCATCGCCGCGCACGGGGAAGCGCGCCTCGGCCAGGCCGGTGAGCGATCCGACGAGGTCGGGCGACATGCCGGCGATCAGACGCGTGCGCAGGACCACCGAGTCGACGTACCAGCCCGCGTGGTTGTAGGCGAAGATCGCCTTGCGCATGTCCTGCGGCCCGCCCGAGGCCTTGAGGTAGCGGGCGGCGGCGAAGATCGCATCGGCCGGGTTGTACGGGTCCTTGCGACCGTCCTTGTTGGCGTCGACCCCGTAGGCCTTCCACGTGGCGGGCATGAACTGCATCCAGCCCAGCGCGCCGGCGGTCGAGACGTTGAGATTGCGCCCGTAGTTGGTCTCGATCTCGTTGATGCCCGCCAGGTACTCCCAGCGGATTCCGTACTCGGTGCCCGCCGCCTGGTAGATCGGCATGAGGAAGAGCGGGATCTTGAAGTGACGGATCGTGAAGTTCGGGACGCCGGTGAGGGGATCGCCGCCGGGCGAGCCGTCGAAGAAGCCGGGGTTGCTCGGCGTCGGGGCTCCGCCGGGAGCGCGCATGGGGGGTGCGGAGGATCGCTTCGGCGCGGCGCCGGTCGAGCGGGGGCGGGTGCGCGCGCGACCCTTAGCCGCGGGTCGAGGCTTGGGCTTGGGCTTGGCGCGAGGCTTCGGCTTCGGCTTCGTGGCGCCACCCTTGTCCGGCTCCTTGGCGGGGGTCTCACCGCGGCCCTTCCCGGGCTCCTTGGCGGGGGGGGTCTTACCGCCGCCCTTTCCGGGCTCCTTAACGGGGGGCTTGCCCGGCTTTTGGGGCGCACCGCCGGTGCCGTCGCCACCAGTGTCGCCACCACCGCCGCCCGTCGGCGGAGTGGTGGTCTCCGGGACATTGACCTCGGGCGCGGCCTCGGCCGCTCCCGCGCCCGCGGGAGCGGGCTCACAGGGGATGTCGGCCGTGCCGCAAGGGGAGCCTGCGGTGGCCACCGAGCCCACGACGAGCACCAGGCCGGCCAGCAGCGCGCCCACAAGGACGCCGTAGATCGATCGCTTTCTCATCCCGCTCCCTCAGAAACCCGCGTTTGCGCCGGTCAGACTGCGCCGCAAGCTAGCAGACGCTCTTCCCACCGACGCCACGCTAGTGAACGCTGGGAGGATCTGCAACAGGGAACCGTCAGGCTGGCGAAGTTCATGCATGTCAAAGGCGGCGTAGAAGGGATTTCGCCCCCTATCGGCAAGTAGGGACGGATTCTTCAGCCCTTCTCGCCCGCCCGAGCGGCGCCGGCGCCGAAATGGGCGCCCTGCAAGCCCTCTAAGGAGTCTTTTCACCGGCGCGACAGGGATTCTCGCCCCCGCGCCGCGGGGGGAGCGCTTCAGCGGCCTCAACGACGCCCTCCGACAGGCGTACCTAACCTTATAGTTGAGCGTTAGCTATCGCTCCACGTGCCGCCTCACCCATCTCGAGTCGGGCGGCGCTCCGGTACGCTGACCGCCGTGAGCTCAGACCGAAGCGAAGATCGCGGCATCGTCGACCGGCTCTCTCGCCAGAGCGAGGAGGCGCTCGGCCGCGTTGCCGAGGAGCTCGTGGGCAACCAGGTGGTGGCCGGCGCCCTGTCGCGAGCGTTCTCGGCTCGGGAGAAGGCGGTCCAGGCCCAGGAGGTCGCGATGGGGGCGCTCGGCATCCCCTCCGCGGCTGACATCGAGCGGCTCACCCGGAGGCTGCGGTCGGTGTCGCAGCGGCTCGAGGGGGTCGAGGACTCACTCGACCGCGTTGAATCCCGGATCGAGGCCCTCGGCGCGCTCCCGACCGAGGCCGACACCGGCGGCCAGGCGCGCGTGGAGGCCCGCCTCGAGGAGATCTCTCGCGACGTGACCGCCCTGCGCGAGACGCTCACGCCTGGAGAGGCCCTCCCGCCGCGCAGCCAGGAGCGACTGGCGGTCGCTCGGGCGGGCCAGTCCGCGCGGGCCGGCGGTCGCAAGCGCTCCGCGTCCTCGCAACGCTCCTAGCGCGACTCAGTCGGCGAGCGCGGCCAGAGCGGCCTCGCCCAGGCGCAGCCCGACCGCCTCGATCTTCTCTCGGTCGAGCCTCTCCATGTGACGGGCCGCCCGCTCGTGCGACCCCGGGTCGAGCAGGTCGGTGACCGCGAGCAGGCAGCCGGCGCGGACTCCGCGCAGCTCGGCCAGGCGCAGGAGCGTCGCGGCCTCCATCTCGACCGCGATCGCTCCGCGCGCGCGCCAGCCGGCGGCGACGCCGGCACGGTCGTCGTAGAAAAGGTCCGCGGAGGCGACCGTCGCCGCCGGCGCCCCGGCCGCCCGCGCCAGCGAGTCGCTGAGCCCCTCGTCGCCGCGCACCCGGTCGACCGCTCCGAGCGCCGCGCTCGTGCCGTCCGCGGCGAGTGCCTCGCGCGCGACGATGAGATCTCCCAGCGCGAGAGAGGGGTCGAGCGCCCCGCAGGTGCCGATGCGCACGAACGAGCGCGCGCCGAGGGCGATCAGCTCCTCGACGACGATGGCGGTGGTCGGGCCGCCCATGCCGGTCGCCTGGACCGAGAGCGGAAGGCCGTCGGAGGCCTGACCGGTGTAGCCCCACAGCCCGCGATGGTGGTTGAGCATGCGCGGGCGCTCGAGCAGGTGCTGGGCGACCTGAAGGGCGCGGTGCGGATCGCCGGGGAGCAGGACTCGCTCGGCGAGCGGGGCCGCCGGCTTGAGGTGGACCGGCGTCCGCTCGGGCGTGCGTGGCACGACGCGAACGATATGGGACACTCGCCCCTGCGATGGCGAAGCGCCGGCCGATCACCCGAGAGATGCCCGATGCCGTCCGTGAGGCCGTCGATCGGACCGTCCAGGCGACGATCGGATCGGCTCAGCTGACCCGCGGCCGGGCCCAGGAGGCCGTGGACGAGCTCGTGCGGACCGCGGGCTCGAGCGCCGAGGCGGTGCGCGAGCGGGTGATCGGAGTCTACGAGGACCGCCGCCCGGTGACCAACGAGGACCTGGGCGAGATCCGGGCCGAGCTGCGCAGGATCTCGCGCCGGCTGGGCGCGATCGAGAAGCGCCTGGACCAGGGTGGCGGAAGCCGCCCACGCGCCTCGGGCCGGGCGGCGGGAACCAAGACGGCGAGCGGTGGGCGAGCGAGCTCGGCGAAGGGTGCGGGAACCCGCGGCGGCTCGAGCTCCGGCCGGGGGCAGGGCGCTCGCGGCTCTGGGACCGCCCGCGGCGCATCGGGCGGCTCCGCCGGTGACGCCGCTTAGTGGCTAGTCCTCTCCCTCGGGCCCTCTAGCGGCGCGCCGTGGCCGGTCGTCGCGTCCTCGTCACCGGGGTCTCGAGCTATCTCGGCAGTGAGATCGCCCGCAGCCTCGCCGCCGACCCCGCGGTCGAGCACGTGCTCGGGCTCGACGAGCGCCCGCCGCGCGAGCGTCTGCGCGAGGTGGAGTTCGTCGAGGCCGACATCCGCGGCGGGGAGCTCCGGGAGCTGCTGCCCCGCTCGGGCGTCGACACGGTCATCCACAACAAGATCGTCCGCCGGCCCGGCCCGCGGTTGTCGCCGCGGGCGGCGCACGAGATCAACGTCATCGGCACGCTTGAGCTGCTCGCCGCGTGTGAGCGCGCGGCCGGCGTGGGAGCGATCGTCATCCGCGGCTCGGCCGGGATCTACGGGGCCGAGCCCGACGCGCCGCAGTTCTTCGGCGAGGAGCTCTCCCGCCTGTATCCGCTGCGCACGCGCTTCCAGCGCGACGTCGGGGAGATCGAGAACCTGTTCGAGGCCTTTGCGCGGCGCAATCGCGACGTGATCTGCACCATGCTGCGCTATCAGCCGGCCATCGGTCCCTCGCTCAACACCCAGATCACCCAGTACCTCTCGCCGCCGCTCGTCCCCACGCCGCTCGGATTCGACCCCCGGCTCCAGCTCGTGCACGAGTACGACGCCGTCGGGGCGACGCTCGCCGCGGTGCACCGCCCGGTGCGTGGCGCGGTCAACGTGGCGGGCCCGGGGACCATCGGGCTCAGCCGGCTGGTGCGCCGCGCCGGGCGCACGAGCCTGCCCGTTCCCGCCCCGCTCTTCGACACCGCGACCGCCACCGCGCAGCGCTTCGGCGGGCCGAGCCTCTCCCCCGACCTGCGGCGGCTGCTGCGCTACGGGCGGGCCGTCGACATCACGCGGCTGACCGAGGAGATCGGCTTTCGGCCGCGCTTCTCGACCCCGGACGCCGTCGAGGACTGGGTCCGGGCCAAGGGCGGGCGCCGGCTGGTGTCCGCGGTCGGCGAGCTGCTGCCCGGGCGATGAGCGAACCGCCCCGCCCACCGGGCGAGAGCGCCACCGTGCTCCGTCCCGCCGTGGCCCTGCTGCGCGGCCTGCGCTCCGGGCTGGCCCGTGGCGTCAGCCCGCTGGAGGCGCTCGCCGGCGCGGGCGCCGCCCTCCCCCGCGAGGCCCGTGACGCCCTCGGGGCGGCGATCGCTCGCCTCGAGGGCGACTACGCCGAGGACGAGTGGGGCTTCGACGAGGGGTTCGCCGATGCTGTCCTTCCGCTGCTCGAGCTGATGTACGAGCGCTGGTGGCGAGTGAACGCGGTCGGCGTGGCCAACGTGCCGGCTCACGGCCGAGCTCTGCTCGTGGCCAACCACGCCGGCGTCCTGCCGTGGGACGCGACGATGATCGCCACGGCGATCATGCGCGAGCACCCGCT
>CADCVU010000040.1 GCA_902806245.1 uncultured Solirubrobacterales bacterium | reverse complement strand
GTGGCGGCGACCTCGCCGGCGCCGCCCCGCGGCTCGACCGGCAGCGGCGAGCCCTGCTCTCGCGCCCGCTGCGCGCCGCGCCGTGCCTCGCGCTCGAGCTCGAGCATGAAGTCGTCGTAGTCGACCTGCATGGTGTGGCGCTTCGAGCGCACGTAGCGCCTGAACATGCGCTCGCGCTCACGTTCGATGTCGGCGCGCATCGCGCCGGGCGCCGGCGGCGCGTAGCGGCCGGTCAGGTGATCGGCGATCCACGTTCCCTGACGCTCGGCGATCGGCATGATCGCTCCGAGCGGTTGCATCAGACCCACGAAGAACACGTTGTCGATCTCGGGGTGGAAGGTCCGCTTGAACAGCGGCAGGTCGTTGTCGGGAGCGGAGATCAGCTCCTCGTCGAAGAACGGGAAGGTCACCTTGTAGCCCGTGCAGTAGACGACCACGTCGGCGGGCTCGACCGAGCCGTCGGCGAAGCGCACCCTGTCGCCCTCGAGCGCGGCGATGTTCGGCTTTGGGTGGACCTCTCCGTGGGCCACGCGGCTCAGGAGGTCGGCCGACACCGTGGGATGGGCCTCGCCGAAGCGATGGTCGGGCCTCGGCAGCCCGTAGTTCTCCATCCGCCCCTGGTGGACGCGGAGCATCGCCTCGATGATCCGCCGGCGCACCGCAAAGGGGATCAGCGGCGAGCCGCCGATCTGGTCGATCGGCCGGCCGAAGATGTACTTGGGCACGACGTGCGCGCCGCGCCGCGCGGCCAGGAGGACCTTCTCGGCCACGTAGCTCGACTCGACGGCGATGTCCATGGCGCTGTTGCCCATGCCGAGCACCACGATCCGCTTGCCGTGCCAGTCGTCGGGGTCGTTGTAGTGGTGCGAGTGCATCTCGACGCCGTCGAAGGAGCCGGGGAACGGAGGTTCGGGCCAGCGCGGGTCCCAGTGGTGGCCGTTGGCCACGATCAGCGCGTCGTAGCGGCCGGTCTCCGTGCCGCTCGGCCCGGACAGCGTGAGCTCCCAGCCTCCGTCGGAGCGCCGGTCGGCCCGCTCGACGCGTGTGGCGAAGCGGATCCGCTCGCGCACCCCGAAGCGGTCGACATAGGAGTTGAAGTACTCGGCGATGTGGGTGTGCTTGGGGAAGTCGGGATAGGACTTCGGCATCGGAAAGTCCGAGTACTCCATGCGCTCGCGCGAGGTGTTGATGTGCAGCGAGCGGTAGGCCGAGGAGACCCCGTTGGGGTTGTCGATGGCCCAGTTGCCGCCGACGCGGTCGCTCATCTCGATCACCTCGACGGGGATGCCGCGCTCGTGCAGCGCCTTGGCGGCGGCGATGCCGCTCGATCCGGCCCCGATGACGCAGGTGCTCGGGAGGGTGCTCATGCGCGCGGTGCTCCTAGTCGTCGTCGAAGAAAATGACGGGTACGTCATCTTTGCATCCCAGCGGCGGCGTGTCAAGCTGCTCCCGAGCGACCATGCCGATCGCACAGAGAGACGACCTCCGGCTGCACTACGAGCTCACCCGCGGCGGCGCGAGCGAGTCGGGCCTGCCCGTGCTCCTGGTCATGGGTCTCGGCGTCAGCGCGACGGGCTGGTGGCGGACCGTCCCCGTGCTGGCCGCGGACCGGCCGGTGATCGCCTTTGACAACCGCGGCGTCGGGCGCAGCGACCGCCCGACCGGCCCCTACTCGACCCTCGAGATGGCCGACGACGCGATCGCCGTCCTCGACGCCGCCGGCTTCGAGCGCGCGCACGTGTACGGGATCTCGCTCGGCGGGATGATCGCCCAGGAGATCGCCCTGCGACATCCTCGCCGGGTCGCCGGGCTAGTGCTCGGTGCGACCATCCCGGGCGGCGAGCGCTCGGTCATGCCCGACGAGAGCACGCTCAACTTCTTCCGCCGCCGCGCCGAGATGCCGGCCTTTGAGGCGGTCTGGGCCTCGGTCCCCTACTCCTACGGCGAGGCCACCCGCCGCGAGCACGCCCAGCGCATCGCCGACGACCTCGAGCAGCGGTTGCGCTACCCGGTCGAGCCCGAGCCGTACACCGCCCAGCTCGCGGCCTCGCTCGGCCACGACGCGGGCGACCGGCTCGGGGAGATCTCGGCGCCGACGCTAGTCGTGCACGGCGACGCCGACGGGCTGGTGCCTGCCGCCAACGCGCAGGTGATCGCCGACGCGATCCCCGGCGCACGGCTCGAGCTCTGGCCCGGCGCCTCTCACCTCTACCCCACCGACGAACCCGAGGCCGACCGCTCGGTGGCACGGTTTCTCGCCGAGGTGGAGGCGACCGCCGGGTCCCCCGCCGCCTGAGCCAACGCCCTGGCGCCGACCGGGGGCCCCTACTCGTCCCCCCCATCGCCGCGCTGGCGCACCTGCTCGGCCAGATCGTCCATGACCCCCGGCTCGCGCAGGGTCGAGACGTCGCCGGCCTCACGCCCCTCGGCGATGTCGCGCAGCAGCCGACGCATGATCTTGCCCGAGCGCGTCTTCGGCAGGTCGTCGGCCCAGATGATCCGCTTCGGCCGCGCGAGCTTGCCGATCCGCTGGGCCACGTGCTCGCGGATCGAGCCCTCGAGCTCGTCGTCGGGCTCGGCCCCGCCCTCGAGCGTGACGAACGCGGTCACGGCCTGCCCCGAGTCCTCGTCCTCCTGGCCGATCACCGCGGACTCGGCGACGTGCTCGTAGGAGACGATCGCGCTCTCGATCTCGGCGGTCGACATGCGGTGGCCCGACACGTTGATCACGTCGTCGATGCGTCCGACGATCCAGAAGTAGCCATCCTCGTCCTTGCGGGCAGCGTCACCCACCAGGTAGGTCTCGCGCCCGAACTTCTCGAAGTAGGTCTCGACGAAGCGGTCGTCGTCGCCGTAGAGCGTGCGCAGCATCGCCGGCCACGGGCGCTTGAGCACGAGGTAGCCCTGGCCCTCCTCGATCTCCGAGCCGTCCTCGTCGAGCACCGCGGCCTCGATGCCGGGCAGCGGCTTGGTCGCCGACCCCGGCTTGGTCGGCGTGAGCGCCGGGAGCGGGGAGATCATGATCGCGCCGGTCTCGGTCTGCCACCACGTGTCCACTACGGGTGCGCGCCGGCCGCCGATGACCGTGTGGTACCAGGCCCACGCCTTTGGGTTGATCGGCTCGCCCACCGTGCCGAGCAGGCGGAGAGAGGAGAGATCGCGGCGCTCGGGGTACTCGACGCCCCACTTCATGGCCGCGCGGATCGCCGTCGGCGCGGTGTAGAGGATCGTCACGCCGTAGCGCTCGCAGACCGCCCACCACGCGTCCTTGTCGGGGTAGTCCGGCGCGCCCTCCCACATGACCGAGGTCGCGCCGCACGCCATCGGCCCGTAGACGATGTAGGAGTGGCCGGTGACCCAGCCGACGTCGGCCGAGCACCAGTACACGTCCTCCTCGGGCTTCAGGTCGAAGACCAGCCTGGTCGTGTGGGCCACGCCGGTCAGGTAGCCCCCGGTGGTGTGGAGGATCCCCTTGGGGCTCGCGGTCGAGCCCGAGGTGTAGAGGATGAACAGGGGATGCTCGGCGTCGAGCTCCTCGGCCGGGCACTCGTCGTCGGCGGCCTCGAGCAGCTCGTGGTACCAGACGTCGCGCCCTTCGGTCATCGGGCAGTCCGCGCCGGTGCGCTTGACCACGACGAGCGTCTCCATGTGGTCGAGGTCGCCGATTCGCTCCTCGTCGACCGTCGACTTGACCTCCGCGGTCTTGCCCTTGCGTCGCGCACCGTCGACGGTGACCAGCGCCTTGGCCTCCGAGACCTTCATCCGCTCGGACACCGACTCGGGCGAGAAGCCGCCGAAGACCACGTTGTGCACCGCGCCGATCCGCGCGCAGGCGAGCATGGCGATCACGACCTCGGGGATCATGGGCAGGAAGATCCCGACCACGTCCTCGCGGCCGATTCCGCGCTCCTTGAGCCCGTTGGCCAGCTTCTGCGTGTCGCGCAGGAGATCGGCGTAGGTCCAGTCCTCCTCCTCGCCCTGCTCGCCGCGCCAGTGGAAGGCGACCCGGTCGCCGTTGCCGGCCTCGACGTGGCGATCGAGGCAGTTGTGGGAGGCGTTGATCTTCCCGTCGGCGAACCACCTATAGAAGGGCGGGTTCGAATCGTCGAGCGACTCGCTCGGCTCGGTGAACCAGTCGAGCTCGCGGGCCTGCTCGAGCCAGAAGCCGTTCGGGTCCTCGTCGGCGCGGCGGTGCAGCGAGTCGTCGCTCACGAGCGCCTGGCGCACGAACTCCTCCGGCGGGTCGAAGCGCTCCTGCTCAAGCAGCGACTGCAGCTCGGCTTCGAGGTCGCTCTGGCTCTTCTCGTCGGTCGCCATCGGGTCAGCCCCTCCCCTTCTCCGGTTGGATCAATCAAGCTCCTTGACGGGGAGCACCTTCTGCCTGAACGTCTCGTCGGTGACAATGGCAAACGACGCGTACCACGCGGCCAGCGCGGTCACGATCCCCACGAAGCCCCCGATCCGGGTGACGATCTCGGTCCCCGCCACGTCGCCGAGGCCGAGCAGGTAGAAGGTCGCCGCCAGCAAGAGGAAGACCACGTTGACCGCTCCGGTGACCTTGAAGGAGGCGACGTACATATAGGTCGTGAAGATCGCCCAGGCGATCAGCGTCCAGCCCAGGTACAGATCGAGCTCGGCCTCGGGGATCCGATCGGCGAAGAACACCTCGAGCAGGGCAAAGGAGATCCAGAACGCTCCGAACGACGTGAACGCGGTGGCGCCGAAGGTGTTGCCGGTGCGGAACTCCCACATGCCGGCCAGCAGCTGCGCCAGGCCGCCGTAGGCAAAGGCGAGCCCGAACACCACCGGCTCTCCGGCCTCGGGCAGGAGCCCGGAGTTGAACAGGCTGAGCACGAAGGTGGTGAGCGCGAACGCCGCGAGTCCGAGCGGGGCCGGGTCGGCGGTGATCGGCGCGGTGCGGGTCGGGCGGGTCTCCGAGCCGACCTCGGCCTGCGAGGAGTGCGGGCCGCCGGCGCGGCGGTCGCCAGACGAACGGGGCGCCTCGGTGGGAGGCGTCGACTCGACGGACGGCGCGGGCTGCGTAGGCGGCGTCTGCTGCGCCGGCAGCGCGGGCGACGGCGCGGCCTGCTCCGCGGGCGGCCTGGGGGGCGCCACCACCGCCGGCGAGCCGGTCTGCTCGGCCGTCGTCGCCTCGTCCTCGGCGATCGCTCCTCCCCCGTTCGCCGCCCCAGGCGACGTCCCGTGGCCGGGCGTGGGTGCGGGTCCCTGGCTCGTTCGAGACTCGGCTCCCGGCGAGGACCCCAGTCTGCGCAGCAATCCGGCCCGCCTCTGCCGGGCCACTAGAGCCCCC
>CADCVU010000039.1 GCA_902806245.1 uncultured Solirubrobacterales bacterium | reverse complement strand
GGCGTACTCCTTCACCGTGATGCGGTAGGTCATGCAGTCGTCGGCCATCTTCAGGGCGGGGGCGTAACGCATGTCGATCTCGTGCTGAGAGGGCCCGACCTCGTGGTGGGTGTACTCGACGTGGATGCCGAGCTGCTCGAGCGCGAGCACGGTCTCGCGGCGCACGTCGGAGCCCGCGTCGAGCGTGGTCAGGTCGAAGTAGCCACCCTCGTCGAGGATCTCCGGCGGGCCGCCGTCGGCGGGACGCGCGGAGCGGAAGTAGAAGAACTCGAGCTCGGGACCGACGTTGAAGGCGTCGAACCCCATCCGCTCCGCGCGCTCGAGCGCACGGCGCAGGACGTGGCGCGGGTCGCCCTCGTAGGGCTTTCGCTCCGGGGTCTGGATGTCGCAGAACATCCGCGCCACGCCGCTGGCCTCGGGGCGCCACGGCAGGACCTTGAAGGTCGAAGGATCCGGCATGGCAATCATGTCCGACTCCTCGATCGCGTTGAAGCCGGTGATCGAGGAGCCGTCGAAGCCCATGCCGCCCTCGAAGGCGTCGGTGAGCTCGGACTTGTTGACCGAGAAGCTCTTGAGCTGGCCGAGGATGTCGGTGAACCAGAGGCGGACGAAGCGGATGTCGTGCTCCTCGACGAAGGCGGTTACCTCTGCGGCGGTGGTGGGCTCGTCGGCCATGGGCTCCTCGGCGGCGGACTTCGGGACGCGGGTAGGCGAGCGCGAAGGCTAATCGGCCCGGTTGCAGAGCCGCGGAGCGGCGGCGGCGCTCAGCCGCAGAGCCAGTCGCCCGCCCAGCGCTTGAGCGCGGCGAGCGCCGGCTCGAGCGCCTCGCCCCTGGCGGTGAGGCGATACTCGACGCCGATCGGGTGCTCGTCGAGAACTCGGCGGTCGACGATGCCCTCGGCCTCGAGCTCCTTGAGGCGCTCGGAGAGGAGGCGATCGGAGATGTCGGGGACGAGCGCCCGGATCTCGGAGAAGCGCAGCGAACCTTCGAGGAGCACGCTTAGGATCGCGCCGGTCCAGCGCTTGCCGATGAGCTCGACCGCGCGGTGGTAGAGCCCGCAGCACTCCGCTCGCTCGGACGCCGGCCGCGACGCGCGCGCGCTCGGGCGCTCAGCGGTGGCGACTGCCGTGCGCATGCCCATGGACGGGATGCTAGACGCTCGGCTGGCGGCCGACGCAGCACCTTCCCATTCGTCTGCCGCCGCTCCGCGCCTCGGCCGAAGCCCGTCGGCGGTCACGCGGCGAGGGGGGAGCCGCGCGACCGCCCGCGGGCTTGGCCTTGGAGCGGAGCGTCAGGCGGCCTGGAGCAGGCGCGCCTCTTCGGCCGACCCGTCGAGCGGCACGTCGCCCGCCCGGGTCAGCAGGTTCGAGAAGTGGTTGAGCGCGACGTGGGAGACGGCCTCGAGCAGCTGCTCGTCGGTCCAGTCGGCCTCGCGCGCCTCCTCGTGGAGGTGCAGCGGCGGAGCCGAATCGCCCTCGAGCAGCGCGCGCACGAAGCGCAGCATCGCCGCCTCACGCTCCTCGCCCGACCCGAACCGCCGAGCCTGGGCGATCTCGTCGAGCGGGAGCCCCGCCTCCCTGGCGGTGCGCAGGAGCGTGGCGAGCGCGTAGACGCTGCCCTGATGCTCGGCCACCGCCAGGGCGATCCGCTGCTGGGTCTTGAGCGGAAGCGCGCCGTGGCGCAGCTCGGAGCGAAAGCGCGCGTAAGCCCGTAGAGCCGCCGGCGATCCCGCCAGCACCCCCACGAAGTTCGGAAGCTGACCACCGCCCGCGACCGCGCCCTTCAGCACGGGCAGGCTGCGCTCGGGCGCCGTCAGCTCGTCGTGGACCTGGAACCTGCTCTCCTGAGTCTTCATGGCTATGCCTTCTGCCTGTGGCTTACGCGTCGTAAGTATAGCTTCGCGGCGACGCCGCCTTGCACCGCGATCATCTTTCGAGATGCGCGCCGAACGGCCTACGAGCCGATTTCTAGCTTCCGCTTATTAACCGTTCGTAAGAGGCGTCCGAGCGGTGCACCGGAGGTCACGGGATGGCGCGCTGGCGCTCGACCACTCGGGGTCGAGGGCCGTGCACTACCTTGCGCCGGATGAGCACGGCCGTGGTCACCGGAGGCGGACGCGGGCTCGGCCTCGCGATCGCCCGGAGGCTGGCGGCGCAGGGTCTGGCCGTGTTGATCACCGATCTCGACGCCGAGGCCGCGGACCACGCCGCCCGTTCGCTCGGGGCGCCCGCGTGGTCGGCAGCCCTCGACGTCCGCGATCCCGAGGCGTGCCGCGAGGTCGCCCGGGAGGCCGCCACGCGTGGAGCGCTGTCGGTGTGGGTCAACAACGCGGGCGTGCTCTTCGCGGGTTCGGCCTGGGGGCATTCCGACGCCGAGGTCGAGCTCACCGTTGCGGTGAACCTGTTGGGCGTCGTGCACGGCTCGCGGGCGGCGCTCGAGCAGATGGCGGACGGCGGGCGGATCCTCAACGTGGCCTCGCTCTCGGCCCTCGGCCTCGCGCCGGGGCTCGCGGTCTACGCCGCGAGCAAGCACGCGGTGCTCGCCTTCGGCACCTCCCTGGCAGCCGACCTGCACGCGGCCGGCCGGCGGATCGAGGTCCGGACCCTCTGCCCCGACGTGATCGACACGCGGATGGTGCGCGACCAGGTCGACAGTCCGGAGGCGGCGATCCTGTGGTCCGGCCCCGCGCCGCTGGCGGTCGACGACGTCGCCGACCGGGCGATGACCCTGCTCGCCGGCCCCCGGCCGCGCGCGGTGGTCCCCGCCTGGCGGGGCGAGCTCCTGCGCTTTCTCTACCGCTTTCCGCGCCTCGCCCTGCCGACGCTGTCGCTGCTGGCCCGGCTCGGGCGCGAACGCCGGGAGCGCTGGAGGCGGCGGACCGGCGCGTGAACGGCGGTCAGCGGCGCCCGGCGATCACCGTGAAGGCGTCGGGCGCTACTGACCCGCGGTGCGGGCCACGTAGGCGGCCACGGCCTTGGCGTTGTCCCCGTCGAGGATGCCGGCCGGCATCTGGAGCTTGCCCGTGCCGCCGTTCTTGATGGCGTTGAGCACGCGCTGCTCGTCGACCGCCCCCAGGCGGTCGAGGTTCGGCCCGGTCACGCCCTTGGCCTGGATCGCCCCCAGGCTATGGCACGAGGCGCAGTTCTCGCGGAAGAGCTCCTTCCCCTCGTCGAGCTCCACGCTCGGCCCCGTGCTCACCAGCGACCCGGTCCCCCCGATCGACTCCTGCTGCGAGGCGATCACCGCTCCGGGCACGACGAGGCCGAGGAAGACGTAGAGGATGGGGATGGCCACCTTGACCAAGGGCCCTCCGCCGGTGAGGTAGGCGTTGCGAGCCCGGCCCGGCCCGCCGGAGAAGGCGACGAACACGGCGCCGATGCCGAGGATGACCCACGGCACCAGGAAGATCCACACCCAGACGCTCATCGGGCGTGCATGCTAGTCAACCGCGAGGACGGGCGTCTGCCCCACGGCACCGGCGATCAGCCGGCAAGCCGCTCGGTGCCCGCGTAGACGTTGAAGCTCTCGCCGCGGACGAAGCCGCACAGCAGCAGGCCCTCCTCACGGGCCAGGGCGACGGCCAGCGTCGAGGGGGCGCCGACCGCGACGATGCCCGCGAGGCCGGCCACACTCGCCTTCTGCACGAGCTCGAACGACGCGCGGCCGCTGAGGCAAGCGTAGATGCTCTGCCCGACCAGCGGATAGGTCCCTCCGAGCAACCGCGAGCCGAGCGCCTTGTCCATGGCGTTGTGGCGTCCCACGTCCTCGCGCAGGACGAGCAGCTCCCCATCCGTCGTGAAGAGCGCGGTGGCGTGCAGGCCACCGGTCTGGCGGAAGGCGTCCTGCTCGCTGCGGGCGCGGTCGGGAATCGCGAGCACGACCTCGGGCTCGATCGCGACGCCCGGCGCACCCGCGGCCCCGGGCGGGCGCTCACGGCGGACGAACTCGAGCGCGCCCTTACCACAGACTCCGCAGGACGAGGTCAGATAGAAGCGTCGCTCGCCCGTGGGATCGCGGCGCAGCCCGGCGCGCGTGCGCACCTCGATCACGTTGGCGGCCAGATCCTCGCTGAGACCCACCGCCGCGACGTCCTCGGGCCCCGAGATCAACCCCTCGCCGGCCAAAAAGCCGGCCGCGAGCTCCTCGTCCTCGCCCGGCGTGCGCATGGTCACCGCCAGGGGCTCGCCGTCGACGCGGATCTCGAGCGGCTCCTCGACCGCCAGCTCGTCGCGCAGGCGCTCACGCTCGCGTCCGTGAACACGCTCGATCCACGCGCGGCCGACGTGCGGGTCGAACGCCGTGGCCACCGGAGGAATCTAGATCGTCCCGACCGGCCGCGGCGCTCCGACGTGGAAGCCCTGCGCGTAGTCGACGCCGTAGTCGCTCAGCAGGTCGTAGGTCGGCTGGTCACCCACGAACTCCGCGATCGTCCGTGTCCCGACGCTCCCGGCCAGGCCGACGATGGCCCGGACGACCTCCTGGTCGATCCGCCCGGTCTCCAGCTTGCGCACGAACTCGCCGTCGATCTTCAGGTAGTTCACCGAGAGGTACTTGAGGTAGTAGAAGGACCCGAAGCCCGAGCCGAAGTCGTCGAGGGCGAGCCGGCAGCCGAGCCGTGCCACGCGCTCGGCGAAGGAGCGGGCGAGGTCCATGTTCGCCGTCGCGGCGGTCTCGGTGACCTCGAGGACGAGGTCGTCGGCCTCCGCCGGTCCGCGGCTGAGCTCCTTGCGCAGGTGGCTCGTGAGCGCGGGATCCCCCATCGAGCGCCCGGAGAGGTTGACCGCAACGCGAATCGGACTGCCGGCTCGGCGGCGCTCTCCGACCAGGTGAACGGCCTGGCCCACCACCCACCGGTCGATGGCCTGCACGAGGTCGAAGCGCTCGGCCACCGGCAGGAAGGAGGACGGCGGGATCAGCTCGTCGTCGCGGCCGCGCATGCGCAGCAGCAGCTCGTGCTGGGCGACGGCTCCCGTGCGCAGGTCGACGATCGGCTGGCAGTAGAGCTGGAATCTGTCGTGGTCGAGCGCGGTGCGGATCTCCTCGGCCCAGGTGCGGCCCTCCTCGGCGCGCACATGCATGTGGGGTGAGAAGCGCGCGAGGCGGTCGCGGCCCGAGCGCTTGGCCTCGTACATGGCGAGGTCGGCGGCGGCCAGCGCCCCCTCGGGCGGAGCGCCCGGCTCGAGCTCGGCGATGCCCACGCTCGCGGTGATGTGGACCGGCTCGCCCGAGAGCAGGTGCACTCGTTCGCGCAGCGCCTCGAGCAGGCCTTCGGCCACCGTCGCCGCCTGCTCGCTGCCGGTGCCGTGGAGCAGCACGGCGAACTCGTCGCCGCCGAGGCGGGAGAGGACGTCGGCCGCGCGCAGACGGCGCTCGAGGATCCCGGCCACGGCGCGGATGAGGCTGTCGCCGGCCTGGTGGCCGAGCGAGTCGTTGATGTACTTGAAGTTGTCGATGTCGATCATGAGCACGCAGCCGGGCTCCTGGCCACGCTCGACCAGCCGGAGCTCCTGGGCGAGCTCCTCGAGAAAGCGGCGCCGGTTGAACAGACCGGTGAGCCCGTCGTGGTCGGCGAGGAACTGCAGCTGGGATTCGAACGCCTTGCGCTCGGTGATGTCGGTCAGCAGGCCCTCGGTCTGGGCAGGCTCGCCGGCTGTGCCGAAGTGAACGAGCGCCTCATGGCGCATCCAACGGACCTCGCCTCCCCGGTCGAGGATGCGGTACTCGATCTCGATCGCGCCGCCGCTCTCCTCGGCGCGCGCGATCTCGCCCAGCACTCGCTCGCGGTCCTCGGCGTGCAGGCGACGGCGCCAAAGCCCCGGGTCGGCCTGCCACTCCTCGGGCGTGTAGCCGAGCATCGACTCGATCTGCGGGGAGACGTAGATCCAGGCCGCCTCGCCGAGGCCGGCGACGAAGGTTATGGCCGGCAGCCGCTCGACCAGGGCGCGGTAGCGGACCTCGGCCTGGCGGAGCTTCTCCTGGGCACGCTGGCGCTCCGAGACGTCGACGGAGACCCGACGTACCCGATGGTCTCTCCCCCGGGTCCGCGCACCGGCGCGTTGCGTGCATAGACGGGGATGGTCTCGCCGTCGGTCCGGCGCAGGCTGAACTCCTCCTCCCACGGCCGGTCACCGGTCCCGATGCGCTCGAGCAGGGACTCGCGGTCCTCGACCTCGGCACGCGCCGTCAGGTCCGAGATCGAGGCGCCCACCGCTTCTTCGGCCGAGAAGCCGTAGAACTGCTGCGCACAGCGGTTCCAGTGGGTGACGATCCCCTCGGTGTCGACCGCCACCACAGCGGCGTCGACGCGGTCGAGCAGCTCGGCCTGGAAGCGAAGCCCGGCCTCGGTCCGCCGGCGCGCGGTCACGTCCTCGGCGTGGACCATCACGAGGTCGGGCGGCACGTGCACGTAGGTGGTGGCCAACCGCCTGGTCTGGCCGATCGACGGCATCGGGAAATCGATCTCGCGGCTCACCGACCCGGTGGCCACGAGGTCCTCGCGGAGCTCGGCCAGGAACCGCGCGTCGTGCCCGTACAGAGTGCTCGCACGGCTTCCGAGCAGGCTGGCGACATGGCCCTCGGTGAACCGGTGGGCCGCGTCGTTGAAGTCGACGAGCACGAAGTCCTCGCCCTCTCGCCGCCAGGTGTAGGTCGGGATGGGCAGGCCCTTGTACTGCGCTCGGAAGCGCTCGCGGCTGTGCTCGAGCTCCTCGCGCGCGCGCCGACGCTCGGTGGCGTCGACGGCGATCCCGACGAAGCCCTCGAGCTCTCCTCCGGGCTCGCGCACCCCGACGATCCGGCTGTAGGCGGTGAAGGTGCTCCCGTCCTTGCGGCGCAGCACGAGCTCGCCCTCGAACTCACCGCGCTCGGCGACCTTGCGACGCAGCTCGGCCGCCGGCTCGTTCCCTCCCTGCGGCCAGACCAGCTCGCGCAACGGTCGCCCGACGGCCTCCTCGGCGGAGTACCCGTAGAGTGCCTCCGCTCCGCGGTTCCAGTGCACGACCACCCCGTTGCGGTCCCAGCGCTTGACCGCGGCGTCGACATGGTCGAGGACGTCGGCCTGGAGCCCGACCTCGCGCTCGATCCGCCGGCGCTCGGTGACCTCTCGGACGAGCGCGACCACGCGGTCGCCTCCGTCGTCGAGCGGCTCCGTCGCGACCTCGACCTCGATGCGCGTGCCGTCCCGGCGAACGAGGACGGCGCTGTGGCGGTCGGTCTGGGGGCCGCCGCTGCGGCGCTCGCGCAGTCTCCGTTCGCTGTCGGGAACATCCTCGACCCGCAGCAGTTCCATGAACGAGGGCATCGCCTCGAGCTGCTCGACGGCGTAGCCGGTCATCTCCGCGAACACATCGTTCACGTGCCCGAGTCGCCTGGTCGCGAGGTCGAGCACGACGACGCCCTCGCCGAGGCCGCGCTGGGCGGCGAGCAGCGCTGCGTCGAGCTCACCCTGCCGGCGCAGGGCCTGGACGAGGCGCACGTTGTCGAGGCTCAGCGCGAGCTGATCGACCACGGCGCGGACGACGCTCTGGTCGTCGGAGCCGAAGGAGCGCCGAGCGCCTTCGCGGGCCAGACCGGCCAACCCGATGGTACGCCCGCGGGCGCGGATCGGGACGAAGAGCAGGCTGCTCACGCTGTGGTCGGCGAGATAGGCGCGCAGCGCGGGATCGACGGCCTCGAGCAGTCCTCCCGAGGCCTCGTCGATCAGGACGGGCTCGCCGCTCTCCACCGCGCGTCGGGCCGGCGGCCAGGTTGCGTCCGAGTCGAGGTCGGCCGCGGCCAGCGCGCCCTCCACGAGCTTGCGGGTGCTATCGCTGCGGTGCCTCACCGCCGCGAGGTCGAAGCTCCCCCGCCGCTCGGCGGGCATGGCGATGACGCACAGGTCCCCGACGAGCCGCGACAGTCGCTCCGCGGCCTCGTCGAAGAGCAGCTCACGGTCCAGAGGGACCTCGCCGAGGATCCGTGCCGAATCCGCCAGTGCGGACAGGCCGCCTGGCCCCTGGGGGCTTCCTTCCTCCTGAGCGCTCATCGCTCCGTGACCTTTCGCGGGAATCCTTCCCTTATGCGGCTGCAGCTTGACAAGGATAACCGCTTTCGCCGGTCCACAGAGCGGGTGCGTAACTGACCCTCGTCGTCGCCGCCACGCTCATGCTCAACCGTTACTGCTCCGCCCTCGGGCTGCCCACCAGCGCAGCCACGCTCGCCCGCCTTGCCGAGGAGGGCCTCGCGTGAGCACTGTGGCCGCGGCGATCGACCGC
>CADCVU010000038.1 GCA_902806245.1 uncultured Solirubrobacterales bacterium | reverse complement strand
GCGTTCGCCCCGTGACCCGGGTATGGCGCGCCGACCACCACGAGGCCGAGACGGTGGCAGAGCTTCTCGTCGCCTTCCGCGACCACATGGGCCGTGACTGGCCGTCGGAGAACGCGTTCCTCGCCAACGTCGAGCGGCTGATGGAGCGCGGCGAGTCCGAGTTCCTCCTCGGCGCGCCCCACGACGACGCGCCGCCGGCCGCGGTCGCGCAGCTGCGCTTCCGCTTCGGGATCTGGTTCGCGGCGACGGACTGCCTGCTCGAGGACCTCTACGTGGCGGAGTCCGCGCGCGGCGCCGGCCTCGGCCGGGCCATGGTCGACGCGGTGGTCGAGCGCGCCCGCGAGCGCGAGTGCCGCCGCATCGAGCTCGACACGGACGAGGACAACGCCGCGGCGCTCGCCCTCTACGCCGCCGCGGGGTTCCGGTCAGGCACCGGGGAGGTGGGCCGGCGCGCCCTCTTCCTGCGCCGGCACCTCGATCCCGGTTAGCCCTCGAGCGGTATCGAGCCGGTCGTCGCTCCCCCGAAGCCGTGGCGCTCCACCCTGAGCGGCGTCGCGCCGGCCGGGAGGTGGACGGCGTACTGCTGCACGGGGCGCTTGATCCCGAGGCGCTTGAGCGCGTTGGCGCCCGCGATCACGACGAGCCCGGCCGAACGGCCGGCCTCGCTCCCGTCGGCCGCCCGGTAGCGGACGACGATGCCCTGCGTCGAGTCGTCGGCGGTGCCGTACACCGTGCGCCCGGCGATCCCGTCCACGTCGAAGGCCTGGGCACCGGCCAGCCCGGCGTCGGCGCACTTCGCGACGAGCTTGCTCGGGAGGACGGCGAGGCGCAGGCAGGCCTTCTGCTTCGCCCGGCGCGTCGCGAGCACCTGGAAGCCGGCGCCCTCGAGCGGCTGGGCGCATCCGAGGACCCGCACGTACGCCTGGCGCCGCGGGCGTGCGGCGGGCTTGGCGCCGGCCCGGCACGGCGCGGGGACCCCCGCCGCGATGATGTCGTCGTGGCCCGTGCGCGTGCAGTCGTTGGCGCCGTAGCCGACCCCCTCCTGCCGGAGGAAGAGGCCCATGCGATCCCCGGGCGCGACGCGCATCGCGATGCTGGTGTTGCCCGGGTTGTAGATGTCGAGCTCGGGGGGAAGGTCGCCCTTGACGGCGCGGTCGACGCGGTACCGGATGGTGTTCTGGTCCTGGCTGACCGCGACCACCGTGCCCGCGAACGCGGCGTCGGCCTGGGCGAGGCGCTGCACGGGCGGCTGCGGGATGGCGCAGCTCGCCTGAGCGCCGGCGGGGACGAGCAGAAGAGCGGCGAGGACTGCGCCGCAAACGAGTGAGGAGCGCATGGCCGGACGCTACCGCTGGCGCGTTGCCGTTGTCACGAAGTCGGTCCGCCACCGGACGAGAGTCCTTGAACGGCCAGGCGACGCCGGAACCTTCAGCGCGCGGCCGTGTTGGCCGCGTGGATCCGCCGCTGCTCCTTGGAGCGGCGCGCGAGCGGCAGCGGCGCGTCGGCGCCGCGGTCGCGCAGCGCGGTGAGGTACGCGCGGTCCTCGCGCAGGATCGCGAGCGCCCGGGTCCCGTCGAGCGGCTCCCCGTGCCCGGGGACGACGGCGGCCGCCTCCGCGACGAGGCGCTCGAGCCGGTCGAGCGTCGCGAGGTAGGCGTCGAGCGAGCCGCCGGGCGAGAGCATGGGGATCTCGACCGGGGAGAGGTAATCGCCGCACACCAGCACGTGCGCCCACGGGATCCACACCGCCATGCCGTCGCGCGTGTGCCCCTCGGCCGGGTGCAGCTCGACCTCCTGCTCGCCGATCCCGAGCCGCCCGGGCACGGGCAGCGCCTGCAGCTCGCCGAGGCCGAGCGGCCGCGGGCGGTCGACGTAATGGGCGTCGTCGAAGTCCCGCAGCTCACGCTGCGCCGCGCCGGGCTCATCGCGCAGCCGCTGCGCGCTCGACTCGGGCAGCCCGAGCGCGGCCTCCGGGAAGGCGTAGGCGCCGAGCAGGTGGTCCCAGTCGGCGTGCGTCGCCAGCAGCCCCACCACGGAGAATTGGGCCTGCTCGGCGATCGCGGGCAGGATCTCGAGCTCGTCGGGGAGGACCGGCGAGTCGATCAGGAACGCTTCGGTCTCCGACCGCACGAGCGTCGCGGTCGTCTGGAAGACGCGGGAGGTGACGACGACGACGTCGGGGCTGAGCCCGACGGCCCGCACCGAGGACCTACGCCGCGCCGAGCAGCTTCGCCGCCTCGAGGAGGGTCTTGACCTCGGCCGTGGGCTTCTTCTGCCCGGGCTCGAGGACCTCCTTCTTGCGGTTGACCCAGATGACCGGGACCTTCGCCTTCAGGCACGGCTCGACGTCGTGGTAGTAGCTCGCCGCGACGTGGACCCAGCCCTTCTTGGTGCCCAGCCGCCGCTCGCACTCCTTGAAGTGCGCGGGATCGGGCTTGTAGGACCGGACCTGCTGGGCGGTGACCACGAGATCGAAGTCCGACTTGAAGTGCCGGCGCGTCTGGCCGAGCAGCTTGTCGTCGATGTTCGAGATCAGGCCCGTCTCGAACTTCTTGGCGAAGCGCGCGAGCTGGGTGTTGGTCTCCTTGAAGGGCTTCCAGCGCGGCACGGAGTCGGGCAGGAAGCCGGAGCGCGACGGCTCGAGCGGCCACCCGAGGTCCTTGGAGATGCGGACCGCGGTGCGGCGCAGCACCTCGGCGTAGAGCTCGTAGGACCCAGACTGGATCTCCTGCTGGATCGAGTGGAAGAGGGGGATCAGCTCGTCGCGCGAGAGCGTGAACCCGTCGCGATCGGCCTCTTTTGCGAAGGCCTCGTACGCGCCGGTCTCCCAGTCGATCAGGCTGCCGTAGACGTCGAAGGTGACGAAGGTGACTTCTTTGGGGAGCGGCATAAGGGTTCG
>CADCVU010000037.1 GCA_902806245.1 uncultured Solirubrobacterales bacterium | reverse complement strand
AGAACTTCGGCCCGGGCGTGCTGGACCGGATGGGCTACACCTGGGAGGCGATCCAGGAGATCAACCCCAAGCTGATCTTCGCGTCGCTCAAGGGCTTCGGCCCGGGTCCGCTGCAGGACGCAAAGGCCTACGAGAACATCGCGCAGGCCACCGGCGGCGGCATGAGCACCACGGGCTTCCCGGACGGGCCGCCCACCGTCGCCGGCGCCCAGATCGGCGACTCCGGCAACGCCGTCCACCTGTTCGGCGCCATCTGCGCGGCGCTGTACCAGCGGACGCACACGCACAAGGGCCAGCGGGTCCAGATCTCCATGCGCGGCGGCATCCTCAACCTCTGCCGCGTCAAGATCCGCGACCACCAGCGCCTCGACCACGGACCGCTCAACGAGTACCCGATGGACGAGTTCTCCGACTACACGCCGCGCGCGGGCAACGCCTCGGGCGGCGGGCAGCCGGGCTGGTGCCTGCGCACGGCCGGCGGCGGCGAGAACGACTGGATCTACGTCGTCATCCAGCCGCAGGTGTGGAAGTCCCTCGCCAAGGTGATCGGCCGGGAAGACCTCGCCGAGCACCCGGACTACGCGACGCCGGGGGCGCGACTGCCCCGGCTCCTGGAGATCTGGCAGATGATCGAGGAGTGGACGCAGACCAGGTCCAAGTGGGACGCGTTCAAGGAGCTCAACGGGGCCGGCGTCCCGTGCGGGCCCGTCTACAGCACCAAGGACCTCGTCGAGGACGAGGGACTCTGGAACGAGGGGATGCTGGTCAAGGTCGACCACCCCGACCGCGGCGAGTACACGACCGTCGGCTGCCCCTTCACGCTGTCTGACACGCCCGTCGAGATCACCCGCTCGCCGCTGCTGGGCGAGCACAACGAGGAGATCCGCCAGATGCTCGCCGGCGGCAGCTCCACGCTCGAGGCGGCCGGCGCCCAGTAGGGGCGCCGGCACCACTCAAGTCGCGGCGGCCGGCGCCCTCGGGGCGCCGGCCGCCCTCCCGACGAAACAAGACTCAAAGGAAGATTCGACACGATGGCATCGACCGTTACGGAGTCCGGCGTCAGCGCCGACGCGAAGTCAACAGTCCGCGAGGTGCTCGACGCGGTGCGCGCCGACGGGCGTGACGCGCTGTCGGCCCCCGAAGCCAAGCGCGTCGCCGACGCCTACGGCATCCCGGTACCGCAGGAGGGCCTCGCCACCTCGGCCGAGGAGGCCGTCTCGCTCGCCGAGGGCATGGGCTTCCCGGTCGTGCTGAAGATCGTGTCGCCCGACATCCTCCACAAGACCGAGGCCAAGGGCGTCCTCGTCGGCATCGACTCCGCCGACGCCGCCTCGCAGGGCTTCGAGACCATCGTCGCCAACGCCAAGGCCTACAAGTCCGACGCGTCGATCACCGGCGTCCAGGTGCAGCAGATGCTGCCGTCGGGCGCGGTCGAGGTGCTCATCGGCGCGGTCACCGACCCGAGCTTCGGCAAGATCATGACCTTCGGCCTCGGCGGCGTGCTCGTCGAGATCCTGCGCGACGTGACCTTCCGTCTCGCGCCGACCTCGCGCGAGGACGCGCGCAAGATGCTCGACAGCATCAAGACGGCGGAGGTCCTCCACGGCGTCCGCGGTGGCGAGGGCGTCGACCTCGACGCGCTGACGAACCTCATCGTCAACGTCTCGAACCTGATCACCGACTTCCCGGAGATCTCCGAGGTCGACCTGAACCCGACGCTGGCCACGCCCCAGGGCGCGACCGCGGTCGACGCGCGCTTCATCGTGGACTTCACCGATCACTCGGCGACGGCCCCGACGAAGCACTCCCAGGAAGACATCCTGAAGACGATGAACCGGATGATGCACCCGAAGGCCGTCGCGGTCATCGGTGCGTCAAACGAGGAGGGCAAGCTCGGCAACTCGGTCATGCGCAACCTGATCGACGGCGGCTTCCCGGGCGAGATCTACCCGGTCAACCCGAAGGCCGACGAGGTCACGGGCAAGAAGGCCTACAACAAGATCTCCGACCTGCCCGACGGCATCGACGTCGCGATCTTCGTGATCCCGGCCAAGTTCGTCGTCCAGGCCATCGAGGAGATCGGCCAGAAGGGCATTCCCGCCGCGGTCCTCATCCCGTCCGGCTTCGCCGAGACCGGTGAGGCCGAGCTCCAGGTCCAGCTGCAGGAGACGGCCAAGGCCAACGGCGTCCGCTTCATCGGGCCCAACATCTACGGCTTCTACTACACGCCGGAGCAGCTCTGCGCGACGTTCTGCACGCCCTACGACGTCAAGGGCTCGGTCGCCCTGGCCTCGCAGAGCGGCGGCATCGGCATGGGCATCCTCGGCTTCGCCCGCTCGACGAAGCTGGGCGTCTCGGCGATCGTCGGCCTCGGCAACAAGGCCGACATGGACGAGGACGACCTGCTCACGTTCTTCGAGCAGGACGAGGCGACCGACGCGATCGCGCTGCACATGGAGGACCTCAAGGACGGCCGCGCCTTCGTGGAGGTCGCCCAGCGCGTCTCCAAGAAGAAGCCGATCCTGGTCCTCAAGGCCGGCGCGACTCCGGCCGGCTCCTCCGCGGCGGCTTCGCACACCGCGGCCCTCGCCGGCGACGACAAGGTCTACGACGACATCCTGCGCGAGGCGGGCGTCGTCCGGGCCCGTGGCCTGCTCGAGCTGCTCAACTTCGCTCGCGCGGTGCCGGTGCTGCCGACTCCCAAGGGCGAGAACGTGGTGATCATCACCGGCGCCGGCGGCTCGGGCGTGCTCCTGTCGGACGCTTGCTACAACAACGGCCTCTCGCTGATGGAGATCCCGGAGGACCTCGACAAGAAGTTCTTCGAGTACATCCCGCCGTTCGGCGCCGCCGGCAACCCGATCGACATCACCGGCGGCGAGCCGCCCTCGACCTACCGCAACACGGTTGCGCTGGGCCTCGAGGACGACCGCATCCACTCGATCGTGCTCGGCTACTGGCACACGATCGTGACGCCCCCGATGACCTTCGCGAAGGTCGTCTCCGAGGTCGTCGCGGAGTACCGGGCCAAGGGCATCGAGAAGCCGATCGTGGCCTCGCTGGCCGGCGACGTCGAGGTCGAGGAGGCCTCGGAGTACCTGTTCCAGAACGGCGTCCCGGCGTACCCGTACACCACCGAGACCCCGGTCGACGTGCTGGGCGCGAAGTACCGTTGGGCGCGCGCGGCAGGGCTGCTGTAGGGAAAGGCTTCGCGACCCTGTAACGTTCAGGGTTAGAAGGACAAGGGGAGGGCGCGCCCGGCTTGGGAGCGTGACGGGGCCCACGAGGTTCCCGTCACGCGGCCGGGCGCGTCAGCAGTATTCGTCAGTTCCATACGCAGGGGAGGGGGAAGTTAGTGGGGATTTCTGAAACGCCCGCTGGCGGCGGCGCGGTCGCTGCCGGCACGGCGACGGACGGAAGGGTGCATCACGCTGGTCGTCTTGCGCCCATGCCGATCCGCAAGCTGCCGGAGGCGCCGGAGTCGGCGCACATCCTCGGGCCGGCGATGATCCTCGTCGCGCTCGGCGTGGGCTTCGGCGAGACGTACCTGTGGCCGCGACTCGTGATCGTCTTCGGTCCCGAGATCCGGTGGATGTTCCTGGTCGGCGTGATCGTCCAGACCGTCGTGATGCTGGAGATGGCTCGCTACGCGATGGCGACCGGTGAGTCGATCTTCTTCGGGGCGGCTCGATTGGCCAAGCCCTTCATGTGGTTCTTCTTCGTCACCGCGATCCTGGTCTACATCTGGCCGGGGCACATCTCGGCCGGTGCCGAGGGACTCGAGACCCTCACCGGTATCCCGTGGCAGATCTCGGCGTCCGT
>CADCVU010000036.1 GCA_902806245.1 uncultured Solirubrobacterales bacterium | reverse complement strand
TCCTGGTCGACCTCAGCGTTGGCGTCATCGCCGGCGTTCTGCTGGATGATCGAGGACTGGTTGCCGGCGTCGCCGCCGTCACCGCCGTCGTCACCGCCGTCGCCGCCGTTGGCCTCCTGGGCGTTGCCGGCGTTCTGGTCGTTGCCGCTGGCGATGTTGTCGTCGCCGCCGCCGCCTTGATCACCGGCGAACGCAACAGCTGGCACCGCCGCGAAGACCACGAGCGCGACGAGGATTCCGATTACCTTGGTCATGCACTTCCTCCTTTGAGAGGGAGATGGTGTCAACAGGCGCCGCCTTGGTGGACGCCCGCTCCGGGAATGTACCCTATCTTTACCACGCCTTAACGTCCCCGCCGCTCGACTCGCACGAGATCGGTCATCGGACACCTCTCCCGGAGCAGGCAAATCCGCGCGCGAGAGCGGCCCGGAGCCCACGCCGCGGCGGCGCGCGTGGCGGGCATTCGACCGCAGCCCCTACGCCGCGGTTTGGACGGCGGGCATCCATGGGTAGCCGTTCGCGGCGTTCGACGACAGGAGGAGAGCCGTGGGCATCGAGGACAAGGTCTCAGGACGGGTCAAGCAGGCCGCGGGGGGCCTCACCGGTAGTGAGGCCCTGCGCCGCGACGGGCTCGAGGACGAGCGCCGCGGCGAGGCCCGCGAGGAGGCCGCGCGCCAGCAGGAGGCCGCCGACCAACAGCAGCAGCGCGCCGACGAGAAGGCCCGCGAGGCCGAGCGCCTCGAGCAGGGCGGCGGCTCCGAGCCGATCGCGGACTACGACCGCCTCAACGCCGACGAGGTCATCGACCGCCTCGACGGGCTAAGCGAGCGTGAGCTGACCGACGTCGAGACCCACGAGCGACGCAACCAGGACCGCAAGACCGTGCTCGAGGCCGTCGAGTCGAAGCGGGTCTGAGGCGCTCAGCGCCGGCGCGCCGGAGCGGCGGGCCTCGCGGCCGTCTGGCCTCCGCGGCGCTTGAAGGTCTCGACGAACAGCCAGTAGCACGCGGCGGCCAGCGCACCGCAGACCGGCACCAGCAGCGCGGTGAGCACCGAGATGGGGTTCTGGGCCTCGCCCTCGGTCAGCTCGAGGTAGGTGACGGCCGAGAAGAGCGCGACCGCTGCGGCAAAGGCGAGCATGCCGAGCAGCAGGGCGAGTCGCCCGAGCCAGAGGCCGATCCGGCGGGCGACTTCCATGGTCGTGGAGCTTAGGCAAGCGGCCGGGCGAAGCAGCCATAGAGCCGTCCGCCTGTGGCCTGCGTACTCAGGTATCGGCCTCCACGTCCTCGAACGCGTCCAGCGCCTCGCCCCTCCGCCGGAGGAGGTCTTCCCGTTCTTCTCGGACGCCGGGAACCTCGAGCGCATCACGCCTCCGTGGCTCGGCTTTCGCATCGTCACCCCCCAGCCGATCGACATGCACCGCGGCACGCTGATCGACTATCGGCTCAAGCTCCACGGAGTCCCGTTGAGCTGGCAGACCGAGATCGCGCTGTGGGACCCGCCGCGCCGCTTCGTCGACGTGCAGCTCTCGGGGCCGTACAGGCTCTGGCACCACACCCACACCTTCGAGCCCGACGGCGAGGGCACCCTGATGCGCGACGTCGTCCGCTTCGCCCTGCCGCTCGGGCCGCTCGGCGAGGTCGCCCGCCACGTGCTCGTGCAACGCGATCTCGAGCGGATCTTCGACTTCCGGGTCGAAGAGGTCGCCCGCGCCCTGGGAACCTGATTTCCCTCCTTCACAAAGTAAAGTAACGGCGGATGGCGACCTTCTGGCGACTGCTCGGCTTCCTGCGGCCCTATCGCGGGGGGGTCACGGCCTCGCTCCTCCTCGCCGCCGCCGCGATGGGCGCCGGCGTGCTCATCCCCTTCCTGGTCGGGCGGGCGATCGACACCGTCCGCCGCGGCGAGCCCGACCTGTGGCCGCTGGCCACGGTGATCGTGGTGGCCGGCCTGCTGCGACTGGTGTTCAGTGTGGTCCGGCGTGTGGTCGCCGGGCGGGTCTCGCTCGGAGTCGAGTACGACCTGCGCAACCGCGTCTACGCCCACCTCCAGTCGCTCGAGCTCGGCTTCTTCGACTCGCAGCAGACCGGCCAGCTGATGTCGCGCGCGACCGTCGACCTCCAGGCGGTGCGCTTCTTCCTCGGCTACGGCCTCGTGTTCATCATGCAGTCGCTGGTGACGATCGCCGTCGCGGCGGCGGTGATGATCGTCGTCGACCCGCTGCTCGCCCTCGTCACCCTCGCGCCGGTGCCCGCGGTGGTCTGGGCCGCCGGGCGCTACGGACGGCTCAACCGCCCGGCCTCGCAGGAGGTCCAGCAGCGCCTGGCCGAGCTGACCGCGGAGGCCGAGGAGAACATCTCGGGCGTCCGCGTGGTCAAGGCCTTCGCCCAGGAGGAGCGCCAGCTGGCCCGGTTCCGCGGTGCGGTGGCCCGCGTCTTCGCACAGTCGATGGTCTCGACCCGGCTGCGCGCCTTTTACAACCCGCTGATCGCCTTTCTGCCGCAGCTCGGACTCGCGGCGCTGCTCCTGGTGGGCGGGATCCAGGCCATCAACGGCCGGATCACCATCGGCGAGTTCGTCGCCTTCTACGGATACGTCGTCCTGCTGGTTGGGCCGATGCGGATGCTCGGCATCGCGCTCGGCATGGCCCAGCGGGCGGTGGCCTCGGGCGCGCGGGTGTTCGAGCTGCTCGACCGCGAGGCCCGGATCGTCGGGCCGCCGGACGCACCCGCTCTGCCGGCCGGCGAGGGACGGCTGGAGCTGCGCGGGGTCGAGTCGGGGTTCGGTGCGGGCGAGGCCTACAAGCCGGTCCTGCGCGGCGTCGACCTGACCGTCGAGGCCGGGCGCTCGGTGGCCCTCGTCGGCGCGACGGGCTCGGGCAAGACGACGCTCGTAGGGCTCCTTCCACGCCTGTACGACCCGAGTGCGGGATCGGTCTCGATCGACGGCGCCGACGTGCGCTCGGTCGACCTGGCATCGCTGCGCTCGCAGATCGCCTTCGTCTCCGACGACCCGTTCCTGTTCTCGGCCAGCGTGCGAGAGAACATCGCCTACGCCAAGCCCGGCGCGAGCGAGGAGGAGATCCGCGAGGCCGCGCGGCGCGCCGGGATTGACGAGTTCGTGGAGACCATGCCCGAGGGCTACGAGACCCTGATCGGCGAGCGCGGGCTCACGGTCTCCGGTGGGCAGCGCCAGCGGATCGCCATCGCCCGGGCCCTGATCCGCAACCCGCGCATCCTCATCCTCGACGACGCGACCTCGAGCGTCGACGCCACCACCGAGGCGAGGATCGGCCAGGCCCTGGCCGAGGTCATGCGCGGGCGCACGACCTTCGTGATCGCCCACCGGATGTCGACCATCGCCCTGGCCGACGAGGTCGTGGTGCTCGAGGACGGCGTGGTCGCCGCGCGCGGCGATCACGAGGAGCTCGTCGAGAGCTCGCCGCTCTACCGTGAGATCGCCGGGAAGGGCATGCCCGATCAGGTCTTCCTGACCGAGAAGGAGCTCGAGCCCGAGGTGGCGCGGTTGTGAGCGGGCTGCGCACCGGCGCCTCGCTGTTCCGCCGCGCTCGCGGCTCGCGCGACGGGCGCGGGCGCAAGCTGCGCGGGCTCGTCCAGCTGTTGCGCCCCTACCGCGGGCGGGTGGTGCTCCTCATGATCTGCCTGCCGATCGCGACCGCCGCCGCGCTCGCGCCCCCCTACCTGCTCGGCCGCGCCATCGACGACGGCATCCGCGGCGGCTCGACGCGCGCGCTGGTCATCGTCGTGATCCTCTTCGTGGCCAGCGCCCTGGTCGCCTGGGTCGCCACCTACGCGCAGACCTACCTGGTCAACTGGGTCGGCCAGCGCGCCCTCCAGGATCTGCGCTCGCGCATCTTCGCCCACCTCCAGCGGCTGTCGATCGGCTTCTACTCGCGCAACCGGGCCGGCGTGCTGATCTCGCGCATCACCAACGACGTGCAGGCGCTCGACCAGCTCGTGACCGACGGCGTGCAGACGTTGTTCGCCTCCACCCTGACCCTGCTCGGGACGGCGATCATCCTGCTCTTCCTCGACGTTGAGCTGGCGCTCGTCACCTTCCTGGTCTTTCCCATACTGCTCGGCGGGAGCATCGTCTTTCGGATCGTCTCGGCCGAGGCCTACCGCCTCACCCGCGAGAAGGTCGCCTGGGTCACCGCCTACCTCCAGGAGACGATCTCCGGCGTGCGCGTCGTCCGCGCCTTCGGGCAGGAGGAGCGCCACAAGGAGCGCTTCGCCGAGCTCAACGACGACAACCGCCAGGCCAACATGCGGACGGTCAACCTGAACGCCGCCTACTTCCCCTCGGTCGAGCTCCTGTCGGCGGTGGCCACCGCGGCGATCCTGCTCTACGGCGGGGCACGGGTGCTCTCCGGCGACGGGGTGACCATCGGTGTGCTCGCCTCCTTCGTCTTCTACCTGAACTCGTTCTTCGATCCGATCCAGCAGCTCTCCCAGCTCTACACGACCTACCAGTCGGGCATGGCGGCGCTCGACAAGATCTTCGAGCTCCTGGACGAGGAGCCCGACGTGGTCGAGCGCCCCGGCGCGGTCGAGCTCCCGCGCGTGCGGGGGGAGATCGCCTTTGAGGACGTCTGCTTCGCCTACGGCGGCGAGGACGGGGCGCTCGCGCTCGAGGGCCTCGACCTGACCATCCCTCCGGGTCAGACCGTGGCCCTGGTCGGCGCGACCGGGGCCGGCAAGTCGACTCTAGCCAAGCTCGTGGCGCGTTTCTACGACCCGACGCGCGGGCGCGTGCTCGTCGACGGGCACGACCTGCGCGAGGTGACCGAGCGCTCGCTGCGCTCGCAGCTCGGGCTCGTCCCCCAGGAGAGCTTCCTGTTCTCGGGCACCGTGGCCGAGAACATCGCCTTTGGGCGACCGGGGGCTTCGCATGAGGAGGTCGCCGCGGCGGCCGGCGCCGTCGGCGCCGACGACTTCATCGCCGCCCTGCCCGAAGGCCACGAGACGACGGTCGGCGAGCGGGGGGTGAACCTGTCGGCCGGCCAGCGCCAGCTCGTGGCCTTCGCCCGCGCCGCCGCCGCCGATCCGCGCATCCTCATCCTCGACGAGGCCACCGCCAACGTCGACGTGCGGACCGAGGGACGCATCGAGCACGGGCTGAGGCGGCTGCTCGCCGGGCGCACGGCGATCGTCATCGCCCACCGGCTGTCGACGATTCGCCGTGCCGGCCGCATCCTCGTGCTCGAGCACGGGCGCGTGGTCGAGGACGGGACGCACGACGAGCTGATCGCCGCGGGTGGCGCGTACGCGAGGCTGTACCGCGACTGGGCGGACCAGGCGGTGGGCTGATACGCCCGGCCCGGTGGGGCGATTCCGTCCGCCCGAGGACTTAGGTTCGCATGGTCGGTATGAGCTGCGGGACAGGGATTCGAACCCCAATTTCTCGGTCCAGAGCCGAGCGTCTTGCCATTAGACGATCCCGCAACGAGAGCGGACAGGATAGCCGGGGAGCCGAGGGTCCGGTTGTGCAGCGGCGGCAGGCGCACCGGCAGGCTGGGCTCTCGCGCGTGCGGCTCACCGGTCGCTTCGAGGCCGGGCGGGCGCTCGGAACCCAACCGTCAGACGGCCAACTTCACCGGTCGCTATCAAGGCCGCGCCGTGTCCTGACGACGGGAGACCACGCAGGTCGCATCACCCGAGCGGCGACTTGGAGAGCGCGGACATGGCCCAGCGCAGAACCCTTCCGAGTGGCATGAGACGAGACGAGGCGGCGCCTCGCGTCGCCCCCGGCCAAGTCTGGAACGACGACGGCCTCCGCCGGCCCGGCGGGCCGCTGCTGGTGATCTCCGTCGACTCGGGCTGGGCGTACTGCCGCGACGGCCGCGACGGCGACGGGCGGCCTCGTCGCATCCCGCTCACCCGGTTCGACGAGCGCCGCGGAGCGCTGAGCCTGGTCTCGGGCGCCGACGGCCTCGAGGACCTCGTCGAGCGGCGAGCCCTCTCGGCCCTCTGGGAGCTCGACTATCTCGGCCGTTCCACCACCACCGAGACGATCTTCCGGGTGCTCGGCGGCTTGTACCCGCTGTGGCGGGTCGAGAACGCCCTGGCCGACGCCGAGGCCGAGGGGCTCGCTCTGCGGGCGGGAACGCCGGAGGACCATTGGCGCCTCACCGGTGGCGGCCGGCGGATCGCCGCGGCCGCCTGAGCGAACGGGGCCGCGCCCGACAGGCGCGTCCGGCGCGACCTCTCAGGCCGCGAACAGCCGGCTCTGCGGGTCGA
Organism: uncultured Solirubrobacterales bacterium; assembly: GCA_902806245.1. GTDB lineage: Bacteria > Actinomycetota > Thermoleophilia > Solirubrobacterales > Thermoleophilaceae > JACCUC01. The sequence continues at coordinate 6,663 of CADCVU010000036.1, read as the reverse complement.
CGAGCGCGTCGGGGTCCGGCGAGGCTCGGTCGGCGATCAGGTGTCGCGCCTCCTCGACCTCTCCGGGGCGTCCGACCGAGAGCGCGGCGCTCAGCCGGCCGTCTTCGGCCAGCCAGAACGCGCTGAAGCCCCCGTCCGCGAGTGAGCCCCGCACGACGGGATCGCCGTCCACCCTCCCGCCGCCGCTGACGTACTCGAGCGACGCCCAGCCCGCGAGGTCGGACCAGAAGTAGGGCACGCTCTCGTGCGCCACCCCGCGCCCGAGCATGTTGCACGCGGCGGTCGCGCCCTGCTCGCGCGCGACCTCCCAGTGCTCGATGCGCACGCGCTCGCCGTGCAGCGACGAGTCGTACTCGGCGGCGTCACCGGCCGCGAAGATCCCCTTCGCGCTCGTCTCGAGACCGGACGAGCAGACGATCCCGCCGCTCCCCCCGAGCTCGAGCCCGGCCTGGCGGGCGAGCATGACGTCCGGCATCACCCCGGCGCCGATGACCACGGCGTCGCACTCGAGCTCCTGGCCTCCCGCGGTGACCGCACGTCCCACCCGCTCCCCGTCGCCCTCGAGGCGCTCGAGCTCGTCGCCGGTCAGAACGGACACCCCGTGCTCCTCGAGGACCCGCTGGAAGAAGGACCCGACCTCCGCGCCGAACGACCGCTCGAGCGTCGTCGCCTCCTGCATCACCATCGCGCAGTTCGCTCCGCGCGCCGCCAGGGTCGCCGCCACCTCGCAGGCGATGTAGCTGCCCCCGACGACGACCACCCGCTCGGCGGCATCGGCGTCGGCGCGGATGGCGTCGCTGTTGCCGACGGCCCGCAGGTAATGGATGCCCTCGAGGCCGGCGCCCTCGATGCGCAGGCGGCGCACGTTCGCCCCGGTCGCCAGCAGCGCGCGATCGAAGCGCACGTCCTCCTTGCTCGACAGGCGCGCGGTCCGCTCGCCGGGGTCGAGCTTCATCACGCTCGTGCGGGTGAGCAGCTCGATGCCCTGGTCCTCCCACCAGCCGTCGGGATGGATCAGGAGCTCCTCGCGGCCCTCCTCTCCGCGCAGATACCCCTTCGACAGCGGCGGGCGGTGGTAGGGCGCGTCGGGCTCGCGGCCGATCACGAGGATCGAGCCCTCGGCGCCCTCGGCTCGGAGGGTCTCGGCACAGCTTGCGCCGGCGATTCCCCCGCCGACGATCAGGAAGTCGACTCCCCGCTCGGCCACGGTGCTCAAGGACGGGGGCGCCGAAGGGCGCCCTGCCCGGCGGCGACGGCGCTCACGCCGCGCGCGTGCCCGCGGCCGACGTGAAGTAGCCCGTGACCGACTCCTCGAGGCCGGGGTCGAGGACGAGCAGGACCTCGTCGCCGGCGTTGATCACCGACTCGCCGGTGGGCACGAAGCCCATCCCTTCGCGGAGGATGGAGATGACCAGCGCGCCGTCGGGGAGCCCGACGTCCTCGACCCGCGCTCCGGCCGCGGCTGAGCCCTCGTCGACGTCGAGCTCGATGATCTCGAGCCGCTCCTGATGAAGGTCGAGCAGGTGGAGGGGACCGTACTTGGGAACCTCGTGCTCGATCAGGCGCAGGATCAGGTCGGTGGCGGAGACCACCGGCTTGACCCCGAGCAGCTCGAAGTGCTGGAAGTTGCGCGGGTTGTTGCAGCGGGCGATGATGCGCTCGACGCCGTACTTCTCGCGTCCGACCTGGGAGATGAGGATGTTGTCCTCGTCGTCTCCGGTCACGGCCACGACCATGTCGGCGCGCTCGATCCCGGCGCGCTCGAGCACCCACAGCTCCGAGCCGTCGCCGGACTGCACGGAGTGGCCGAGCTCCTCCTCGACCGTCGCGTAGCGGCCGCGGTCCGACTCGACGACGGTGACCTCGTGGCCGCGGTGGAGCAGCTCGCGCGCGAGGTTCCAGCCGACCTTGCCGGCGCCGACGATGAGGACGTACATCTACGCGGCCTCCCGGCGGTCGCCGGCACCGCCGCGAACCGCCTCCTCGAGCAGCTCGATGGCCGTCTGGGTCGGACAGATGGTCGCGAGTCCCTGCTCGCGGTACCACTTGGCCCGGGCCGGGTCGAGCACGCGGACGACCACCTGGGGAACCTCGAAGCGCCGCTGGGCCACCTGGGCGATGACCAGGTTGGTGTTGTCGCCGTCGGTCGACACCACAAAGGCGTCGGCGCGCTCGATGCCGGCCTCGAGCAGCGCGTCGATCTCGAGGGCGGTCCCGACGGTGAACGAGCCCCCGAGCTCCTCCCAGCTGCGGTCCTGGCCCTTCTCGAGCAACGCGATGGCCTCGGGGTCCTCGTCGATGACCGAGACGTCATGGCCGTCGGAGAGCATCGACTTGGCCACGGTCGAGCCCACCCGCCCGCATCCGACGATCACGACGAACATGCGCTCACTGTAACGCCGCGGCGCCCGGTTCGTTACGTCTCGGCGGGCTCGGGCGCGGGGTCCGGCTCGGGCGCCGGCGGCGCCGTGACGATGACCCGGCAGGGCGAGCGCTCCAGCACTTCACGGGTGATCTCACCCACGAAGCGCTGGCGCGCGCCACCGCGCCCGCCGAGCAGCGCGCCGCCGCGGATCCGCGTCGGCTCCTCGGCGGCGACCACGATCGCCTCGACCCCCCGCCGGCGCGCCTCCTCAACGATCGCCGTACCGGCCGAGCGAGCGCGCGTCGTCGCGGTCGCGACCTCTACGCCGTGGTACTCCTCCCCCACCTCCTTGGCGCGCGCCAGGGCCTGGCGCGCGGCCATGAGGCGCTCCTCGGACACCTCCGCGTCGAGCGGCAGGGCCATCGGGATCTCGAACACGTAGAGGGCCTCGATCATGGGGCCGGCCTCACCGGGCTCGCCCTCCTCGCCCGCCAGCCGCCCCGCCGTGCCGACGATGTCGTCGTCGAGCGCCCCCCCGGACACCGGCACGAGGATGCTCCCGTAGGCGATCGGACGGGCCTCCTGGAGCGCCTCAGGCTCGACGGTCTCCCGCGCGCGCAGCGAACCGCCCTGGCGACGGCGGTAGACCACGTAGAGGACGACGCCGGCGGCCATCCACACCAAACCGGCGATCCGGGCCCGCTCGCTGAGGGCCAGCACGCCGATCCAGGCGGCGATCGCGGTCACCGCGCCGAGGACCGCCGGCAGCGGAACCTGGGCGCCGCGGAAGCCGACCGAGAGCGGTACGCGGTAGGCGCGCCGAGCCTCGGGCTCGGTGAACCGCAGCCTGATCACGGAGACGTGCGCGATGGCGAAGGCGAGCATCGCTCCAAAGGCGAACAGCCGCACGAGGAACTCGAGGTCGGCCGTGCCCACGAGCACCAGGGCGATCGCGCCGGCGCCGGCGATGGCCACCGAGGGAGTGCCGTGGCGCTCGTGGAGGCGACCCACGGCCAGAGGTATCTGACGGTTCGTGGCCAGCGAGTAGACGAGACGCGAGAGTCCGAGCATGCCGGTGTTGATCGCGACGAAGAGGACGATCGCCGCGACTGCGCCGACGGCGTAGCCGAAGCCCTGGGCGAGGGCCGGCGGCTCGAAGCTCGCGACGATGCCAAGCACGGGAGCCTCGAGGTAGCGCCCGCCGAGGGCGGCGCCGTCGCCGGTCACGGCGAGCGCGACGATCGAGACGCCGAGGAAGAGCACCAGCGCCGTGGCCGCGACCATCGCCACGACCCGTCGCAGCTCCCGCGCCCGCGGGCGGATCTCGCCGGCGAGACCCGACGCGGCCTCGATCCCGGTCATGGCGACCGTGGCGACGATCGCCGCGAAGACGAAGTCGGTCCAGATCGGCAGCGAAGCCGGTTCCGTCGGGGCCGTCGAGCCGGCCGCCACGACCGCTCCGACCACGATGACTGCGAGCAGCACGACCCCGTTCAGGAGCTGCAGCCAGAGGATGCGGCGCAGGCGGCCGGGCGAGAGCCCGCGCACGTTGGCGCGCACGACGATGACCAGCGCCACCGCGGCGCCCGCGACCTCGGTGCCCGGGCGCCCCAGCTCCGGCCAGAAGGCCGCGAGATGGTGCGAGATGGCCAGCGCGCCGATGGCTATGACGATCAGGTAATCGAGCAGGATGGCCCAGCCCGCGACGAAGCTCCAGAACTCGTCGAAGGCGTAGCGGGCGAACGTCGCCGCGCCGCCGCGCTCGGGGTGCAGCGAGCTGCCCTCGACGTAGGTCATGACCGTGACCGCGAAGAACCCGCCGGCGGCGAGGTAGGCGAGCGGCGTGAGCTCCAGCGCGTCGCGGGCGACGAGGCCGAGCGAGAAGTAGAGCGAGGAGGCGATCGCCGCTCCCGCGATGGTGAACAGGGCCGGCACGCCCAGCGAGCGGACGAGCCGCGCCTCGGAGCGGACCCGGCGCGAAGGCGACGGGGAGCCCGCGCGCGCGGGCGAACCGGCGGATGCGGCGGCGCCGTCCTCGCGCGAGGCGCCGGAGGCGTCGCCCGGCTCAGCCAACGGTGGTGCGGAACCCGGCCGCTGGCGCGAGCCGCGGGCGCTCAGGCGCCGGCACGCGGAACGCCGTCGGCGCGGGTGAGGTAGAGGCGCCCGGCCCCGAGCAGGGCCAGCGGGACCCCGAGGACGATCCCCAGCGAGAGTGGGCCACCGCCCCGCACCACCGTCGCGACCACCATCGCCCCGCCGAGCAGCACGAGCAGAGCGGCGAGCGCGCGAGTCGACTGGCGATGGGCGCGCTGCACGCCGTCATGGTACGCCGCCGCCGCTCAGCGCTCGGCCGGCGCAGCCCGCCCGGGAGCCCGCTGAGCGCCGTTCGGCCCGCCGTTTCGCCGCGGGGGCTCGGCTGGCGGCGACTCGATGATGACCCGGCACGGTCGCTCGGCGAGCACGTACTCGAGCGTCGGGCCGAACATCGAGCGCCCCGTCCGCCGCTGCGGCGGCGACATGACGATCGCCTTGGCCCGGATCTCGCGGGCCTCGGCCACGATCCGCCGGCCGGCCTCGCCCCGACGGACCTTCTCCCAGTGGCCGGTCACGCGCCGGCCTCCGACCGCCCGCGCCGCCCGGATGGTCCGTCGCGCCTCGGCCTCCTCGTCGGGCAGCTCGGCGTCGATCGGGACGTTGGCCGGAACGGTCAGCGTCACCAGCACGTGGATCCCCCGCCGGCGGGCGGCGGCGAGCTTGATCGCCGTGGCCACGTCCTCGGGGTGGTACGCCTCGTCCTCGACGACCACGAGCACGGACTCGTACTCGACCTCGTGCTCGACCACCGGCTTCGGAGTCACGATCTTCGCCGTCTGGGTGAGAGAGAGCCCCTGATTGCGCCGGTAGAGCACGTAGCCCGCGACCCCGAGCACCATCCACACCGCCCCCGAGATCAGCACGCGGACGTCGAGCACGGTAACCACGACAAAGGCGATGCCCGTCCCGAGTCCGCCGAACACGGCCATCAGCGGGATCGAGTGGCCGGCGATCCTGAGGTTGCCCGGCACCCGATAGGGCCGCGGACGATCGGGCTCGAGCAGCCGCAGCCGGATCAGCGAGACGTGGGCCATCGTGAACCCGAGCATCGCCCCGAAGGCGTAGATCGTGCCCAGGAAGTCGGCCTGCCCGGGCACGATGGCCAGGCAGGCGATCAGGGCAAAGGCGAGGATGGCGATGTGCGGGGTGCGAAAGCGCGGGTGCAGGCGCCGCAGCCCCTCGGGGAGCTGGCGGTGCTCACCCATCGAGTAGGTCAGGCGCGAGACGCCGATCAGGCCGGCGTTGGTGGCGATGAAGAGGATCGTCGCGGCGAGTACCCCGACGTAGATCTCCGCCGGGGTCGCGAGCCAGGACGGCAGGTCGAGGTTCTGCACCACGCCGAGGACCGGGTCGTCGGCGAACCCTCCCTCCTCCTTGGTCAGGCCGAGCTTGGTATCCCCGTCGATCACCGGCAGGGCCGAGAGGGCGATGGCCGGCAGGAAGACGTAGATCGCCGCGACCGCCGCGACCACCCAGCCGATCCCCCGCGGAATGGTCCTCTCGAAGTCACGCGCCTCCTCGGCCAGGTTCGAGACGGTCTCGATCCCGGTGTAGGCAACCATGCCGACCGGGATGGCGATCAGGAAGTCCTGAACAGTCGGCGCGGTCCCGAGGTCGACTTGGGAGACGAGCGTCTCCGGCGAGAGGACGAGGGCGAGCCCGAGCCCTACGAGCAGGATCTGGGTGAGGAAGTCAGCCAGGGCGAGGAAGATGTTGATCCCCGCCGACTCCTTGACCCCGACCACGTTGATGATGGCCAGCACGATGACCACCCCGATCCCGAAGATGATGTCGGCCGGCGACTCGCCGAGCGGCTCCCAGAAGACCCCGAGATAGTGGGGCACGAAGAAGGCCGAGATCGAGACCGTGATTATGTAGGTGAGCATCTGGCCCCACGCGGTGAAGAAGGACCAGAACTCGTTGAAGGCGCGGCGGGCGAACGACGAAGCGCCGCCGGCCTCGGGGTACATCGTCGTGCCCTCGGCATAGGTCGCGGCGGTGGCCGCGAAGATCAGCCCGGCGATCAGGAAGACGACCGGGGTGAGCCCCAGGGCCAGGGCGGCGACGAGGCCGAGCGCGTAGTAGATCGACGAGCCGACGTTGCCGTAGGCGGTGCTGAACAGGGCGCCCGTGCCGAGCACCCGTTCCAGTCCCTGATGCTTCGGCCTGCGCTCCGCCATTTTCCGCTGAGGCTACAGCGGTGG
>CADCVU010000035.1 GCA_902806245.1 uncultured Solirubrobacterales bacterium | reverse complement strand
CTTGCGGTACACGGGCACGGCGCGCGGCGCCTCGATCCCGATGCGCACCTTGTCCCCCGCGACGGCCAGCACGGAGACCTCGACGTCCTCGCCGATCATGATCGCCTGGCTCGTCTTCCTGGTCAGGACCAGCATCCTCGCCTCCGTGCCGTGAGCAAGCCCGCCGGCCCACTCTAACCTCAAAGCGGCTCGGGCACGGCGCGCGTACCGCAGGACCCGGTTGCTAGTCTCTCCGCGCTCGTGGCCCGTCGCTCGCTGAAGCCCCAGCTCAACCAGATCCGCAGCTGGGTCCGCCAAGGCCGGACCGACGCCTGGATCGCCCATCAGCTCGAGGTCTCGGCCCGCGACATCACCGCCTTCAAGCGCGAGCACGAGCTGACGCCACCCGAGGAGGTCGCCGCCGACGGGCCGGGCGCCCGCGAGGAGATCGAGGTCGACCTGCGCGCCGAGGACGACGCCCTGGTGGCCGCGGCACTCGACGCGGAGCCCGAGCCGGTTGACGAAGCGGGGCCTGCCGTCGCAGCCGACGAGGCCGAGGACGAGCCGGCGGCGAACGAGGACGACAACGGCGACGAGCGCCCGCGGCGGCGGCGCGGCCGTCGCGGCGGCCGAGGCCGGCGGACCGGTCCCCGCGTGGCCCGTACGCCCGGCGAGCCGTTCGAGGGCACCTTCGACCACGGCGAGGACGGCTACGGACTGTGGCTCGACCCCGCCGTGCAGGACGACGCCGTGTACGCCGAGCACTGGGCCGGGCACCGGCCGATCACCGTGATCGTCGAGCCAGACTCGATCGTCATCCGCCGCGCCGACGAGGCTGGTCCCGCCGCTGCGGCCGACGGTGCCGACGAGCCCGGCGAGGATCTCTGAGCGTGCGCGCTCACCGCCCCCGGCGGTAGCCGCCGGAGTAGTCGACGGCCTCCCGGGCGTAGCGCCCAAAGGCCGCGTCGACCACCGCCGAGGCGTCGGTCCACACCCCGCGGCGCGCCGCTACGTCCGTGGCCCAGTCGGTCCCCTCGACGTAGAGGCCGGTCAGCTCGCCGAGGGTGAAGCTCGAGCCGAGCCGGCGGCGCAGCTCCTCGAGCACCGCGAAGGTCGCGGGCTCAAGCTCGGCGAGCTCGCGCACCCGGCGCTCGCCGTCCTCCCACTGGAAGAGCGCGTTGTCGATCGCGTACTCGATGGTGCTCGCCTCCGTGGTCGCTCGCGGCGCAGCCAAGCTGGTACCCGGCGGGCGGGAAGCCTAGGCACGCGCGGCGGTCGTGCGTCGAGCGACCGGTGCGGCGCGGATCAGCCCCCGGGCGAAGAGGGCTGGACGACGAAGGCTCGCTCTCCGCGGCGCACCATCCCGTAACGGCGCGCCTCGCGCTCGAGGGCGGGCTCCTGGCGCAGCTCGCGCGCCCGCGTGGCCAGACGGTCGTGCTCGCGCTCGAGGGCGTGCAGAGTCCGGCGCTGCTCGTCGGCCGCTCGGCTCTGGGCGAGCCACTGCTCGAGCGGCGGCGCGTAGAGCGCGAGGACGATTGCCAGCAGGGCCAGCAGGGCGACACGCCCGACGCGGTCCCAGCGGATCCGCCCCTCGCCGGGCCCGCGACCTGCCGTGCCGGACCGCCCGGCGGTGCGCGGCCCCGAAGCCACGCGCGGCGCCGAAGGGCGCGGCGGTCGCGGCGGGGCGGCGACGGGCATCGAGGCGAGAGTTCGCCGCCGCGGCGACGCACTCCTGCCGCGCAAGGGCGCTGTCAACGTCGGAAGACGGACCTCCCGGGGTACTCGGCGTCCGGGCCGAGCGCCTCCTCGATCCGCAAGAGCTGGTTGTACTTGGCCACGCGGTCCGATCGCGACGGGGCTCCGGTCTTGATCTGGCCGCAGCCGGTGGCCACGGCGAGGTCGGCGATCGTGGTGTCCTCGGTCTCGCCCGAGCGGTGCGACATCACCGCGGTGTAGCCGGCCTCGCGGGCCGTGGCCATGGCCTCGAGGGTCTCGGTCAGCGTGCCGATCTGGTTGACCTTGACGAGGATCGAGTTGCCCACCCCGAGCTCGATGCCGCGGCGCAGGCGCTCGACGTTGGTCACGAACAGATCGTCGCCCACGAGCTGGACGCGCTCGCCGAGGCGCTCGGTGAGGGCGCGCCAGCCCTCCCAGTCCTCCTCGTCCATCCCGTCCTCGATCGAGACGATCGGGTAGCGGCCGGCCAGGTCGGCCCAGTAGTCGGCGAGGTCGGCTGAGGCCAGCGTGCGGTCCTCGTGCTCGAGGCGATACCCGTCGCCGCCGTCTCCCTGGTTAGCGAAGAGCTCGCTGGTGGCCGGGTCGAGCGCGATGGCCACGTCGTCGCCGGGGCGCAGGCCGGCGGCCTCGATCCCGGCCACGAGCGCCTCGAGCGCCGCCTCGTTGGACTCGAGGTCGGGCGCGAAACCGCCCTCGTCGCCGACCGCGGTCCCGAGGCCGCGCCCGTGGAGGTGGCCCTTGAGGGCGTGGAAGACCTCGATCCCCATCTCGAGCGCTGCTGAGAAGCTGGTCGCGCCGACCGGGACGGCCATGAACTCCTGGAAGTCGACGCGGTTGTCGGCGTGGGCGCCGCCGTTGAGCACGTTCAGCATCGGCACCGGAAGCACGCGCGCGGCCTCACCGCCGAGGTAGCGCCACAGCGGCATCCCCTCCTCGGTCGCGGCGGCGCGGGCGCCCGCCAGCGAGACGCCGAGGATGGCGTTGGCTCCGAGACGCGCCTTGTTGGGCGTTCCGTCGAGGTCGATCATCGCGCGGTCGAGGCCCGACTGGTCGGAGGCGTCGAGTCCCGCCACCGCGGCGGCGATCTCGCCGTTGACGTTGGCCACGGCCTGGCGGACGCCCTTGCCGCCGAAGGCCTCGCCGCCGTCGCGCAGCTCGACGGCCTCGAACTCGCCGGTGGAGGCGCCCGAGGGCACGGCGGCGCGCCCCGCGGCGCCCGAGCGCAGGGCCACGTCGACCTCGACGGTTGGGTTGCCGCGGCTGTCGATCACCTGCCTCGCTCGGACCTGTGCGATCTCACTCATGCGCTCGCTCATCTTCTCCGATCTGGGTCTGGAAGTGCTTCGTGGCCGCGCGCAGGGCCAGCTCGGGGTCGACGCCGAGGGCGGTGGCGGCCTCGACGAGAGCGAACAGGGCCGCGCCGATCTCGGTCGCTCGCTCCTCCTGCGTGCCGTCCTCCCCCGCGGCGAGCCGATCGACGTCGCGGCGCAGGCGATCGCGCGCCGCCTCGAGGTCGGCGCTCCGGCTGGTTCGCTCGGCCCGCCGCAGGGCCTTGCGCGCGTAGAGCAGTGCGGGAAGGTTCTCGGGGACGTCGGCGAAGATCCCCTCGGCTCCGCGGCCCTCGGTCGTGCGCTTGATCTCGTCCCAGTTGCGCCGGACCTCCCCGCTGGTGCGAGCCTCGACCTCGCCGAACACGTGTGGATGGCGACGCACGAGCTTCTCGCGGCAGCCGTCGGCCACCGCGGCCAGCGAGCCCGCCCCGCGCTCCTCGAGCAGGAGCGAGAGGAAGTGGACCTGAAAGAGCACGTCGCCGAGCTCGTCGAGCAGCTTGGCGTCGTCACCGGAGTGCGCCGCGTCGGCGAGCTCGTAGGCCTCCTCGACGGTATGGGGGACGATCGAGCGCTCGTCCTGCTCGCGGTCCCAGGGGCACTCCCGCCGCAGCCGCCGCGTGATCTCGTCGAGGCGCTCGAGCGCGGCCCCGGCCCGGGCCGCGCCCTCCTCGCTCATCGTCGTCCGGGCGACCGGCGCGCCCTGCGCCCTACGGACCCGACGGCGGAGCGCCCTGGGTGGGCGGCGCGCCCTGGCCGCCCTGCTGCGGAGCGCCCTGCTGCGGAGCGCCCTGCTGCGGCACGCCCTGCTGCGGCACTCCCCCCTGGGCGGCGGGATCGGTCGGTGAGGGGAGCTTCCCGCCGTTCTTGCACTGGGCGATGGTGAAGCCCTTGGCGCAGTCAGTCTTCGCCTTGAACTCCTTCTGGAAGTCCTCGACGAACGCGTTCAGCGCGTTCTGCTCCTTGGTGGACCGCAGCTGGGCCCGGATGGTCTCGCGCGACTGCTCGAAGCTCTGCTGGTTACCGGGGGTCACCTTGCCGACCTCGAAGACCGAGAAGCCGAACGACGTCTTGATCGGACCGACGAGCTCGCCCTGCTTGGCCTTGAAGACGGCGTCGTCCAGAGCTCTCTCCTGCTGGCCCTTGGCGACGCCGGTCAGCTTCCCGCCCTGGCCCTTCGAGGCCTCGTCGATCGAGTACTTCTTGGCCACGTCCGCGAAGCTCGCGCCTCCCTCGAGCTCCTGCCTCGCCTTTCTGGCGTCGGCCTCCTTCTCGGTCAGGACGACGCTCAGGTCGCGCCGCTCGGGCTGGCCGAACTGGCCCTTGTTCTTGTCGTAGAACGCTCGGACCTCGGCGTCGGAGACGTCGGCCTTGCCCTTGATGATCGCCTCGCGGACCTTGTTCGAGAGCACGTCGAGCTTGACCCGGTACTTGAGGTCCTCCTCGGTCTGACCCGAGGCCTTGAGGAACTGCTGGTACTCCCGGTCGCTCGGAAACGACTGGCGCTTCTGGTCGTTGAACATCTTGTCGACCTCTTCGTCGGTCGCCTCGAGGTCGCGATCGGAGGCCTCGGCCTCGATCCAGCGCGAGGAGACGAGGAACTGCATGACCTGGTCGCGCAGGGCCGTGTACTCCTGCTTGCAGAGCTCGCGAGCCTGGCCCTCGTTGGCCTTCGGCGTGCCGGGCGGCTGCGGCTGCTTGAGCTTGGCCGCCGCGCACTTGCGGAACTCCGGCGGGTCGGGCAGGGCCACCTGCATCGGGGCGGCGCCCGGCTGGGCCTGCTGCGAGAGGGCGGCGGCGCTGAGCCAATGGTCAAACTCCTGCCGCTCGATGACCTCTCCGTCGACGTTGGCCACGCCGTCGGAGGGAACGCTGTTGCCGCAGCCGGCGAGGGCGAGGGCGGCGAGCAGCGCGGGGGCGGCGGCGAAGCGCGAGCGCAGGACCCGGAGAGAAGGAAGTTTCGTGTCGTTGAGCATGGGGAACTTTCTAGGGCTGAGCGCTAAAGCGGCGGTAAACCTAGCCGTTAAGCCGTGTTATCGGCCGCGGTCGGCTCGGTCGCGGCCTTGAGGATGGCCTCGGCCGCGGCGACGACGCCGTCGAACCTCGCCTCCGCCTCGTCGGGGACACGGACCGAGACCGTACTGCGCCCCGACTCGTACAGCGCCTCGGGCAGCTCGGCGCGCAGCGCCTTGGCGCCCGTGGAGTCGAGCTCGATCGGCGAGACCGCCAGCCGCCCGCCGCGGAAGGTGACGGCCTGGACCCCGGCCCGCCCGAGCTTGATCCGCGCGTCCTGAAGCTTGATCAGGTTGTCGAGCGGCTCGGGTACCGGCCCGAAGCGGTCGTCGAGCTCCTCGCGCAGGATGATCAGGTCGGCGATCTCGCGGGCGCCGGCGATGCGGCGGTGGACGTCGATCTTGGCCGCCTCGTAGCCGATGTAGTCGCCGGGCACGAAGGCGTCGACCCCGACGTCGAGGCGCACGGGCTCGGGAGCCTCGTCGGCCGAGTCGCCGGCCAGCCCGGCGACGGCCTCGTCGAGCATGGCCATGTACAGCTCGAACCCCACGGCCGCCACGTGGCCGGACTGCTCGTCGCCGAGCAGGTTGCCGGCCCCGCGGATCTCGAGGTCGCGCATGGCGATCTTGAAGCCCGAGCCGAGCTCGGTGTAGTCCGAGAGCGTGGACAGGCGGGCGGCCGAGTCCTCGGTCAGCGCCGCCGCGCTCGGGAAGAACAGGTAGGCGTAGGCACGCTCCTTGGAGCGCCCGACGCGCCCGCGGATCTGGTAGAGCTGAGCCAGGCCCATGTGGTCGGAGCGCTCGACGATCAGAGTGTTGGCGCTCGAGATGTCGAGCCCCGACTCGACGATCGTCGTGCAGACGAGCACGTCGGCGCTGCCGCGCAGGAAGCCGAGCATGACCTCCTCGAGCTCGGCCGGCTCCATCTGGCCGTGGCCGACGACCACCCGCGCCCGGGGGACGAGCGCGCGTATGCGCTCGGCGGTCTCCCCGATCGACTCGACGCGGTTGTGCACGAAGAAGGCCTGCCCGCCGCGCGAGAGCTCGCGCTCGATCGCCTGCTTGACGAGCTCCTCGTCGTACTCGCCGACGTAGGTCTTGACCGGGCGCCGGCCCTCGGGCGGGGTCTCGATGACCGAGATGTCGCGCAGGCCGGCGAGTGACATCTGGAGCGTGCGCGGGATCGGAGTGGCGCTCAGGGCGAGCACGTCGACGCGCAGGCGCAGCTGGCGCAGGAGCTCCTTTTGCTTCACGCCGAAGCGCTGCTCCTCGTCGACGATCAGCAGGCCGAGGTCGTTCGGGCGCACGTCGCGCGAGAGCAGGCGGTGGGTCCCGATGAGGATGTCCACCTTGCCCTCGGCGAAGTCGCGCAGGGCGGCGTTGACCTCCTTGGTGGAGCGAAAGCGGCTGGCCATCTCGATCCGGAACGGGTAGTCGCGCAGTCGCTCCACGAAGGTCCCGAAGTGCTGCTGGGCCAGCACGGTGGTCGGAACCAGGAACAGCACCTGGCGGCCGTCGGCGGCGGCCTTGAACGCGGCCCGCAGCGCGACCTCGGTCTTGCCGTAGCCGACGTCCCCGCAGACCAGGCGATCCATCGGCCGGGCCTCCTCCATGTCGGCCTTTGTCTCCTCGATGGCCGCGTGCTGGTCGGGAGTCTCGCGGAAGGGGAAGGCGGCCTCGAAGTCGCGCTGCCACTCGCCGTCGGGCGGGAAGGGGTGCCCGGCCCGGCGCTTGCGCTCGGCGTAGAGGTTGATGAGCTCGCCGGCCAGGGCCTGCGCGGCCTTGCGGGCGCGCAGCTTCATCTGCTCCCAGGCCTTCCCGCCGAGCTTCGAGAGCGGCGGATCGCCGGCCTCGGCGCCGACGTAGCGCGAGATCTTGTGGAGCTGGTCGGAGGGGACGAGGACCTTGTCGGAGCCCTGGAAGGCGAGCTGCAGGTAGTCGCGGGTCACGCCGGCCACCGTGCGGGTGTCGAAGCCGGTGAACAGCGCGATCCCGTGGTCCTCGTGGACGACGGCGTCGCCCGAGCGCAGGTCGCTGAAGGCGCGGATCGCGGCGCCTCCGCCCGAGGCGCGCGGGCCGCGCGCGGGGCCTTCGCCGTCGCTGCGCCCGCGGCGGCGGCGCAGCAGCCGGTGCTCGGGCAGCACGGCCAGCTTGAGCTGCGGAGCGAGAAAGCCCTCCCGCAGACCGGCCGAGGCGAAGACCACCCCCGGCTGGTGCGGGGCCGGGCCGCCGTCGAGGAACGGTGCCTTGACGCGGGCGAGGTTGTAGGAGGCCCGCTCGGCCTCGCCGCGGCGCGCCCACGCGACCACGGTGCGGTAGCCCGAGCGCACGAGCTTCTCGAGCTCGGGCTCGGCCTCGCGCAGCGAGCGCGCGGCGGAGTCGGCGGCCTGGGCCCGGAAGGCGTGCGGCTGGTCGCCGGAGATGCTCGAGAGCGAGAGCGCCGCGCGCCGGCCGAGCGCGGCGCTCAGGTCGTCGGGGGCCAGGTAGAGATTGTGCGCGTCGGCGTCGTGGAAACTCGTGGTCACGTCCTCCCAGGTGTCCGCGAGAGCGGGCGCGATCTCCTCCTCGGCGGCCACGGCCACCAGCGCGGCCTCGGGCAGCAGCGACAGGAGGTCGGTGAAGCGGTCGACGGGGAGGATCTCGGCGATGTCGGGCCGGGCCTCGGCCTCCTCGCCCGCGGCCATCTCCGCGAGCTCTCGGTGCTCGGGCGCGAGCTCCGCCGCCGGCGCGATCTCGACCCGCTCGGCCTCCTCGAGCGAGCGCTGCGTGAACGTCGAGAAGAAGGTCAGCCGCTCGATCTCGAGGTCGAAGAGCTCGCAGCGCACAGCGCGCTCCTCGGTGGCCGGGTAGACGTCGAGGATGTCGCCGCGCACGGCGAACTGGCCGCGCTCCTCGACCTGCTCGACGCGGTCGTAGCCGCAGGCCACGAGCTGGGCGCCGACCTCGTCGAGGTCGATCAGCTCGCCGCGCGCGAGCGCGAAGCCGTGCGGGCGCAGCTCTGGATCGGGGACCTTCTCGGCCAGGGCGGCGACCGAGGCGACGACCACGGGCGCGCCGTCGGCGTCGACGGAGCCCGCGCCGTTCGAGCCCGTGGCGTCGAGCAGCGCGTCGAGGGCGGCGATCCGCAGCCCGACGAGGTGCGGCGGGGGCGCCAGGTGCGACTCGTACTGGACGCCGCGAGCCGGGTAGAGCCGGACCGGCCGAGGACGGAGAAAGGCGCGCAGGTCGGCGGCGAGGTCGCGGGCGGCCCGGTCGTCGCCAGCCACCACGAGGGCCGGGCGCTGCGGGTCGAGGTCGACGAGCGCGGCGAGCAGGTAGGGCCGCATGCTGCTCGAGACGAACGCACGCTGGGGCGACTCACGAGCGGCCTCGGCGAGGGCGGTGACGGAGTCGTCGTCCTGGGCGTATGTGAGGAGGGTTCGCAGCGACATGGCATGGAAAGCGACCGCCCGGGTCCCCCGCGCGGCCGCACGTGGTCGATTCTAGGCCCGCCCGAGCGGCCCGCCCCTGCCTGCGGGCGGCGCCGGGCTCGGGCCGGTCGAGGCCGCAGCTGCGAGCCGCGCGCCAGCCGGGTCCGGGTGGCCGCGAGCGCATGAGGTAGCGTCGGCGGCGCCGTGGCCGACGTCTCCCTCTCTGCCGCCGAGCGCGCCCAGATCACCCTCCTGCGAGCGCTCGGCGCGCTCCCGCGCCGGGCCAGGCGTGCGCTCGCCGGCGCGCCGGCGCGCCTCGACGGGCAAGAGCTCGATCTCGACGTCCAGTTGCTGTTGCGCCTCCAGGCGCTCGCCCCCCCGCCTCCGAAGGGCTCGATCACCCCGCAGACCGCGCGCGAGCAGATGCGACGCAGCACGGCGGTCCTGGCCGGGACGACGCCTGCGGTCGAGCGGATCGAGGATCTGGAGCTG
>CADCVU010000034.1 GCA_902806245.1 uncultured Solirubrobacterales bacterium | reverse complement strand
GCGGTCGATGCGCACGTACACGCGGCCGCGCTTGTCGATCTCGAGCTCGAGCCACGAGCCGCGCGCCGGCATGAGATTGGCGATGAAGACCTGCTTCTCGCGATCCTTGGCCGCCATGACGTAGGCGCCGGGCGAGCGCACGAGCTGCGTGACGACGACGCGCTCGGTGCCGTTGATGATGAAGGTGCCGCGGTCGGTCATCCACGGGAAGTCGCCCATGAACACCGACTGCTCGCGGATCTCGCCGGTCTCGCGGTTCTGGAAGGCGACCTTGACGGTCAGCGGGCGCGCGTAGGTGAGGTCCTTCTCGCGGCAGTCCGAGATCGAGGCGACCGGCTCGTCGAAGTGGATCTCCTCGAAGACCACGGCGAGGTTGCCGGTGTAGTCCTCGATCGGTGAGACATCGTCGATGGTCTCGCGCAGGCCGCCCTTCTCGGTGTCGACCAGCCAGTCGAAGGACCGGCGCTGGATGTCGATTAGGTTGGGAAGCTCGAGTCGGTTGTGCAGGCGCGCGAAACTACGGCGCTGGCGAGGCGCGTCTAGACGAGGCAAGACGAGGGCTCCTTCGGTTGTTCGCGGCGGGGCGAGGCGCAGAGCGCGACCCCTGAAAATAGCACAGCTGCACCTGCTCCCGTTGGGGAGCGCGCGCCAGCGTGTGTGGTGGCGGCTTCGGCCGGCACGGACCCCGTCCCGAGGCTCCGCGGATATGCGGCGGAGCGCCTGCTCGCGGGACGGCTACGACTATGGACCGACCAGAGATCATAACGCGGCCGGCGAGGCGAGTCGGCAGACCGTCGCGATCGGTCGGGGCGGCGGGGCGCGCGAGTCCGCGTCCTGCCTCCGGGCCGGTGGCTAGAGTCGCGCCCGTGAGCGCTCGCTCCTCTGCGCCTCGAGGCGGCACCCTCGCCCGCGCTCGAGCACGCTGGTTTCGCTCGGCGGGCGCGTACTGGCGGCCGGAGCTCTACGAGCGCTACTTCACCCGCACGCCGATCGGCTCACTGCTGCGCCGGCGCGACGACCGCATCGTCCATGCCGCGCTCGACCGGGTGCTCCAGCCCGAGCACGAGGTCCTCGAGGTCGGCGCGGGAACCGGCCACTACACCCTCGCGGTCGCGCGCCGGTGCGCGCGGGTCGTGGCGCTCGACGCTGCGCCGGACATGGTCGAGTACCTGACCGCGCGCGCGCCGGCCGAGGGCGTGACCAATGTCGAGACCGCGATCGGTCACCTGCCCGACGGGATCGAGGCCGCCGGCCCGTTCGACGGCGTCGTGTGCCTGGGGGTGCTCGGCTACGTGCCCGATCTCGAGCGCGCGCTCGCTGTGCTGGCGGCGCGCCTGCGGCCCGGCGGTTGGGCGCTGCTGAGCCTTCCTCCCCGCACCGCCGAGGGACGGCTGCACGAGGCGGTCGAGCTCGTCGGGCGCCGCCGCGTGAGCCTGCGCTCGCCCGCCGAGGCGACGGAGGCCGCGGGGCGCGCGGGTCTGCGCGTGACGGGCGAGGCGCGAGCGGGACTAAGCTCCGGCGGGATCACCCTGCTCCTGGAGGCTCGTCGCTCGAGGGCGGCCGAGGCCGCCTGAGCTCGCTCCGGCGAGTGGCCCTCGTGGCGCCCCGGGACCCCTCCCCCTCACGCCGGCTGCGCCTCGAGACCCGTGCGCTCGATCGCCTCGAGCACGCGCGGAAGGGCCGCGGCGGTCCGCCGCCACGAGCCCGAGGCCGCATAGTGGTCGGCGTCGTGGAGCAGCAGGACCTCGCGGGGACGCAGGCCCGACCCGAGGCGCTCAGCGATCGAGTGCTCGGTGGCGCGGGCCGACCAGTCTCTTCCGTGGCGCGACCAGAGCAACGGCTCGAGACCGCGGTGGCGGACGAGCGCCAGGCTCGCGGCCGAGTAAAGCCCGTAGGGCGCGCGGTGCAGCCGCACCGCCCGCCCGGCGGCCGCGCTCACCACCGCTTCGCCGCGGCGGAGGTCCTCACCCAGCGCGCGGGGCCCCAGACGCAGGTGGCCGCGGTGAGTGTGCCCGTGCAGCCCCACCTCGTGCCCGGCCGCGACGATATCCGCGACGAGTGCCCGACGGCGGAGCACCTGCTCGCCGACGAGGAAGAAGGTGGCGCGCGCGCCGGCGTCGGCGAGGCGCGCGAGCACAGCGGGGGTGCCCTCGGGGTGGGGACCGTCGTCGAAGGTCAGGGCGACCGTGTCCGCGCGTCCGGTCGAGGCCCGCAGGCCGAGCACCGCCCGCGCCGAGGCGTTGACCGCGGCGGGCGCCGGCGCCGCGTGCGCGAGCGCCGCGCCGGCCGTGAGCGCGGCGAGCGAGCGGGTGGTCACCGGTGAGCCTCGTCGTGCTCGGAGTGATCGGCGCTCTGCTTGCGGCGACGCTCTACAACGGCGGAATCGCCATCCAGGCGCTCGAGGCGCGCGAGGCGCCCGCCTCGCAGGCTCTGCGGCCCTCGCTGCTCGCCGGGCTCGCCCGGCGCCGGCGCTGGGTGGTGGGCACGCTGCTGGTCACGGCCGGGTGGGGGCTCCAGGCCGCCGCTCTGCTGGTCACGCCGTTGACCGTGGTGCAGCCCATACTCGCGGTCGGCCTGATCGTCCTGCTGGTCGTCGGGACGCGCGTCCTGCACGAGCGTGTCGGCGCGCGGGAGATCGCCGCGGTCGCGGCCATCTGCGTCGGCCTCGTGGCCCTGACCCTCGCCGCGCCGAGGCACACGCTCACCCTGGCCTCTTCGCCGACGCTGGCCGTGGGGCTGGCCGCGCTCGGGGGAGCCGCACTTCTGCCCTATCTCCTAGGCGGCCTGGGGCGTCGGCCGGGCGTGTCCGTCGTCCTCGGCGCCGGCCTCGCCTACGCCTGGTGCGGCATCACCACCAAGCTCGTCGCCGACGCCGCCGGACGCGGGGAGTG
>CADCVU010000033.1 GCA_902806245.1 uncultured Solirubrobacterales bacterium | reverse complement strand
GGCGCGGCCACAGGTAGCCGCGGGCGATCGAGACCTTCTCCTCGACGGTGTAGCCGTCGAAGCGCACGACCTCCATGCGGTCGAGCAGCGGCCCGGGGATGGTCTCGGCCACGTTTGCCGTGGCGATGAACACCACCTCCGAGAGGTCGAGCTCGACGTCGAGGTAGTGGTCGCGGAACGAGTGGTTCTGCGCGGGGTCGAGGACCTCGAGCAGGGCCGCGCTCGGATCGCCGCGCCAGTCGGCGCCGACCTTGTCGACCTCGTCGAGCATGATCACCGGGTTCATCGTCCCGGCGTCGCGCAGGGCGCGCACCAAGCGTCCGGGCAGCGCGCCGATGTAGGTGCGGCGGTGCCCGCGGATCTCCGCCTCGTCGCGCACGCCGCCCAGCGACATGCGCACGAACTCGCGTCCGGTCGCCCGGGCGATCGACTCGCCGATCGAGGTCTTGCCGGTGCCCGGAGGGCCGATCAGGGTGAGGATCGCGCCGGAGCGGCGGTCCTCCTCGATCTCCCGCTCGCGTCGCAGCTTCCGCACGGCGATGTACTCGGTGATCCGGTCCTTGACGTCGTCGAGTCCCGCGTGGTCGGCGTCGAGGACCTCGCGGGCGTGGACCGGATCCAACCGCTCCTCGGAGCGCTCGGACCACGGCACGGAGACGATCCAGTCCAGGTAGGTGCGGATCATGCTCGACTCGCCCGACTGCTCGCCGGCGCGCTCGAGGCGCCCGAGCTCGCGCTCGGCCTGCTCGCGCACGTCGTCCGGCATGCCGGACTCCTCGATCTTCGTGCGGTACTCGTCGACGACCGAGCCCTCGTCCTCGCCGAGCTCCTTGCGGATCGAGTCCATCTGCTTGCGCAGGAAGTACTCGCGCTGCTGGTTCTCGGCGCCCGAGCGGACGTCGTCGCGGATCTGCTTGCGGACCTGCATCTCGGTCAACCGCTCGCGCTGGAGGCCCAGCGACAGCTCGAGGCGCTCGACCACGTCGAGGGTCTCGAGCAACTCGACCTTCTGCTCGTGGGTGAGGTCGGGCGAGTAGCCGGCGGTGTCGGCCAGCGCGCCGGCCTCGGTGATCGAGCGCACGAAGGCGGCGATGCGCCCGTCGTCGCCGCGGATCTCGAGGATCTCGCCCACGACGGCGCGGTAATCGCGCTCGAGGTCGCGCGTGCGCGCGGGAGCGGGAGCCTCGTCGGGGCGTTCGGTCACCTCGACGCGCAGCTCGCCGGACGGATCGGCGTGCGCGGCGCCGGCGACGCCGCGGTGCAGCGCGTTGAAGGCGACGGCGCGGCCGCCGCCGGGCAGGCGCACGCGCTCGGAGACCTCGGCCACCGTGCCGACGTCGGCGAAGACGTCGTCCTTGCGGGGAACGAGGAGGACGCGTTCCTCGTCGCCGGCGTCGACGGCGAGGGTGACGGTCATGCCGGGGAAGACGACGGAATCGTCGAGGGGGATAAGGAGAAGGGTTTCCATGCTGGTCTCCGTGTCGGTCGAGATGCACGCCGCAGCGGCGTCGCCAGATCAGTGTAGCGGCAAACCGTTATTGCCACCAACGGTTTGTGATGATACTTTTCTTGGCGCATGTGCCCTCCTTCGTCCCGCGCTCGCCGGCCGCCTGCCGCGGCCTCGGTCGCCGAGCCCGACAGCGGCTCGAGTGCCTGCGGCCTGCTCATCCTCCGCCTCGGCCGCGCCGCCGGCATGCGCCTCGGCTCGGCCCTGGCCGCGCTCGAGATGCGCCCCCACGAGTTCGGCGTCCTCAGCGGGCTGGCCGAGACGGGACCGATGTCGCAGGGAAGGCTCGGCGAGCGCATGCGCGTCCACCCGAGCAACCTCGTCGCCCTGATCGACGGGCTCGAGGCCGACGGGCTCGTCGTGCGCCGCCGCGATCCGTGCGATCGCCGCCGCTACATGATCGACCTGACGACCGCGGGGCGCCGCCGCCTCGAGCGCGCGCGCCAGGCCGCCGAGCAGACCGAGGACGAGCTGCTCGCTCCGCTGAGCGAGGCCGAGCGCCGTCATCTTCACTCCTACCTGACGCGCGTGGCCGCGCACGCGTGCGGGGGCCGCTCGTGCTGAGCCGCCGGCGGCGCCGGCGCGCGGAGCGCTCCGAGAGCGACGAGGCCGCCGCGGGGAGACCAAAGGGCACGCTCGATCGTGGCCGACTGCTCGGTCTCTTCCGTCCCTACCGCGGTCGTCTGAGCGCCGTGCTCGCGCTGATCGTCCTCTCCGCCGGCCTCGGCATCGTCTCGCCCTTCCTCCTGCGCGCGGTGCTCGACCAGGCCATCCCGGCCCGCGACACCACCCTGCTCGCCCTCCTGGTGCTCGGCATGATCGCCATCGCCATCGCCACCGGGGCGCTCGGCGTGGCCCAGACGCTGCTCTCGAACACCGTCGGCCAGCGGGTCATGCACGACCTGCGCGCCGCGGTCTACCGCCACCTCCAGCGGCTGTCGCTGTCGTTCTTCACGCGCACGCGGACCGGGGAGATCCAGTCGCGGATCGCCAACGACATCGGTGGCGTGCAGAGCGTGGTCACCAGCACGGCGACGTCGATCGTCTCCAACGTGACCACGGTCATGGCCGCGGCCACGGCGATGTTCCTGCTCGACTGGCGCCTCGCGCTCTTCGCGTTCGCGTTGCTTCCGTTCTTCGTCTGGCTCACGCGCCGGGTCGGCGCCGAGCGTAAGCGGATCACCTCCGTGCGCCAGGGCCGTCTGGCCGACATGTCGGCGCTGGTCGAGGAGTCGCTGTCGGTCTCGGGGATGCTGCTGGGACGGACCATGGGCCGCCAGCACGCGCTGGCCGAGCGCTTCGAGCGCGAGTCGGCCGAGCTCGCCGACATCGAGGTGCAGTCGCGCATGGCCGGGCGCTGGCGGATGGCCTCGGTGCAGATCGCCTTTGCCGGGATGCCGGCGCTGGTCTACCTGTTCGGCGGCCTGAGCATGGCCGGCGGCGGCGCCGCAATCTCGATCGGCACGCTCGTCGCCTTCACGACGCTCCAGACGCGCCTGTTCTTCCCGGTGCAGTCGCTGCTCTCGGTCGGCGTCGAGGTCCAGAGCTCATTGGCGCTGTTCGAGCGCGTCTTCGAGTACCTCGACCTCCCCGTCGACGTGGCCGAGCGCGAGGGCGCCCTCGAGCTCCCCGCCGAGGAGATCGAGGGCGTCGTCACCTTCGAGGACGTGGGCTTCCGCTACGCCGACAACGGCGAGCCGACCCTGCGTGGCATCGAGCTGCGCGTTCCGGCCGGCACCACCCTCGCTCTGGTCGGGGAGACCGGCGCGGGCAAGACCACGCTGGCCTACCTGCTCGCCCGCCTCTACGATGTCGACGAGGGCGCCGTGCGCGTCGACGGGATCGACGTGCGCGAGCTCTCGCACAGCTCTCTGGCCGGGATCGTCGGCCTGGTCTCGCAGGAGACCTACCTGTTCCACGCCTCGGTGCGCGAGAACCTGCGCTTCGCCCGGCCCGAGGCGACCGACGAGGAGGTCGAGGACGCCGCGCGCGCGGCGCAGATCCACGGCCTGATCGCCTCCCTGCCCGAGGGCTTCGAGACCGTGGTCGGCGAGCGCGGCTACCGCTTCTCGGGCGGAGAGAAGCAGCGGATCGCCATCGCCCGCGCCGTGCTGCGCAACCCGCCGATCCTCATCCTCGACGAGGCCACCAGCGCGCTCGACACCGAGACCGAGCGCGCGGTCGGCCGGGCGCTGCGCGACCTCTCGCGCGACCGGACGACGGTGGCCATCGCCCATCGGCTCTCGACGGTCCGCGACGCCGACCAGATCGCCGTGCTCGACGAGGGCGAGGTCGTGGAGCTCGGCACCCATGAGGAGCTCGTGGACGGCGGCGGGCGCTATGCGGCGCTCGTGGCCGGCCAGCGGCGGGCGGAGACCGTGCTAGCGGCGTAGACCCGGCTCCTGCGTTGGCTCGTCGTTGCGCGCGAACGCATGATTCGGCTCGACCGAAGGGCTAGGGGCGTATCTCTCCCGGCGGGCCCGAGCCGAGCGCACGCACGGCCGAGCGGATCCCAACCCCAACGACCTTGCGGACGACGATCACCAGGGCGACCATGCCGAGTGCGGCGAAGTCGTCGATCGCCGCGAGGCGGATGAGGCCGGCGGCCAGGAGGAACTCGAGCCCGAGCGCGACGGCCGCCGCGAGCTCGGACGGGCCGGCTCGCGCGCTCGAGAGAACGCGTACGACACCGACGACGATCACGAGCACGGCGATCGCGATCGGCACGGCCGCCACCCCCTGCACGAGCTCGGGCGGTAGGCGAGGGCCGCAGGACCGCGGCCGCGGACTCAGGCAGGCGGCTCACCGCCTCGCTCGCGCCGTATCTGCTCGGACTCGCGCTCCTGCCGAAGCTCCTGAGCCAGGAAGTAGTTGAGGACGGTCCGGATCGTGGCGATGGCCCCCAGCTTGCCGATCCGCGAAGCTCGGGCTCACCGCCGTCGAGAGGATGTCCGACGCGAGCTGGAACTCCAAGCCGAGCGCGAGGAACCGCCCCAGCTGGAGGCGAACCTGCTCGTAGGGGGCGGGACGGATCCGCAGCTCGGAGAGGACGTAGGCGGCGAACGAGACGAGGACGCCGACGATGATCACGGTTGCGCCGATCGCCTCCACGACGGGGACCACGAAGTCGACGGCGGTCCTGATCGCTTCCTCCACGTCGCTCCTCTAGGTCGGAGATCGCCCGGCTGCCCGGACGGCCCATGTCCTTACATCGCGAGACAGGTCGGAAACCGCCGACTCGGGCGAGGGGGCGAGAACGGGGCGGCCCGGACACGCTCCACGGGCGCCCCGCGTGCCTCCGGGTGGTCAGCCGGCCGTCGCCAGCGCTCGGTCCATCACCGCCGCCGGGCGATCGACCACCTTCCCGTGCCCCGGCGCGAGCCGAGAGGGGTCGAGGGCGCGCAGCCGGCGCGCGCTCGCCAGCGCCGGCGGGCGATGCCACGTGGCGATCGCCGGGATCGGAGAACGCAGGGTCGGCTTGGCGCTCGTCACCGGCCCGAGCAGGGTCGCGTAGACGTCCGCGCAGAGGAGCGTGCCGTCGCGAGTGTCGCTGAAGGCGACCTGGCCCGGCGTGTGACCCTCCGCGGCGATGACCTCGAGCGAGCCGAGCCGATCTCCGGGCGCGAGCGTGCGCGCCGGGCGGGTCTTCACCTTCGCGAACGCGGCCGCGCGAAAGCCGCGCAGCTCCGGGCCGGACTCGCCAGGGTCGAGGCTGCGGTCGCCGGCCATGATGCGCGCGTCGCGCTGCGGGAAGACGATCTCGATTCCGGGGAAGCGCTCGGCCACGGCGTCGACGGAGCCGACGTGGTCGGAGTGGGCGTGGGTGACCGTGAGCCGGCGCAGCGGCGCCCCGGCCGCCTCGACGGCCTGGGCGATCGCGCCGGCGCTGCCGGAGATCATGGTGTCGACGAGCGTGAGGCCGTCGTCCTCGCGCACGAGGTAGGCGTTGACGAAGCCGAAGCGGGTGATCTGGATCAGGTTGGGGCCGTGCTCTGAGTGGCTCATGGTTGGGGTCGTCCCCGCCCGGGCGCTGGACTACGCCCGGGCGAGCCGCCGCAGCTGACCGGCGAGGTAGGGACGCGCTCGCCGCTGGCCGCCGCGAGCGGCGATCGCGCTCTGGAGGCGCTCGAGGCTGGCCTCGATGGCTGCGCGATTGGGCTTCAGTCCGCGCCGCTCGCACTCGGCGAGCCAGTCGACCGGCGAGACGTGCCCGCGCTTGCGGTTGCACGAGGAGCACGCGCAGACCTCGTTCTCCGGCCACGCCGGACCGCCCTTGAGTCGCGGGACGACGTGCTCGAGCGAGAGGTGCGGGTGTCCGGGGCCGAGCGAGCGCCGGCACCACACGCAGTCGTGGCCATCGCGGTCGAGGATGCGCCGCGTGCGCTCGGCGCGCGGCAGGTTGGGAGCGATCAGGACCGTCGCGTCGGGCACGGCACCCACCCTATTCGCGCGAGCTCGACCGGCGGGCTCGACGAGTCAGCCCGATCGACGCGTAGAGGGGGCGGCCCCAACGCGGGCGCCGAGGGGAGAAGGGCACGGCGTCGGCCCTTACCGGTCTAGACGAAGGCGAGCGCGCAAGTACGTCGAATGTCCGGTCCTGAGCGTGGCGTCCGGGCGTGCGGATACCACTGCGTTTCGAGGAGGTTGTCGTGTCGCTGTTGCTGATCGGGTTGGTCGGGTGGCTTCTGCTCGCCGTCTTCGTGTGCTCTCTCGGGCTCGCGGCAAAGGCAGCCGATCGCCTCGAGCTGGAACGCCTGCGCGGGTGGGCTGGGCTCGGCGTCCGGCACGACCTCGCCTCACCAGCCGCCGCCGTGCCGGTCCGGGGCCGCGAGGAGACGGTGAATCGGGAGCTGCTCGACGCGCGGCGGGCCCTCCGCCGGGCCGAGGCTCGTCTCGTCCGCCTGGAGAGCGGCCGCCGCGCGAGCGCCTTTTAGGCGCTGGGAGAACCGCAGCGGCGAGGTCAGATCCGAAAGACCGGCACGAGCCGCTTCTCGTGCTCGGCGTCGATGCGGGCCACGACCTCGAGGTGCTCCTCGAGCGGCGAGCCGCGCAGCTTGGTGGCCAGCAGCTCGTCGACCTGGAAGATCCCCGACGAGTTGTTCATGGCGATCTCGATCCGTACGGCTCGCTCCTGTCCAGCCTCGATCTTGACGTCGTCGATGGCCGCGGCCGACAGGGAGTGGATGTTCGGCCGCCCCGACTCGAACGGCACCCGCGAGCGACCCTTGGCCAGGTCGAGCGCATCCGCCACGCGCACCACCCCGGCCTCGAGGGTCAGCGGCTCGCCGCTGCGGCGGTGGGCGATGATGGCGTGCAGCGCCTCCGAGGCGACGATCGTGCGCTCGGGCTCCTCGTAGAGGTCCGCCAGCAGCTCGGGAAGCGCGTCGGCGGCCAGGAACAGGCTGTACTGCTCGTGGTCGACGCGGTGGATCGACATGCCGGTGTCGTGCAACAGGCAGGCGCAGGCGATCACCACCTCGGCGTCGTGCGCGCGCATGGCGTGGTCGGTGACCATCGCGGGCTCGATCCCGCGCCGCTCGAGCAGCCGGAACAGACGCAGAGCCACGTTGAGGACGATCTGGATGTGGACCCACGAGTGGTCGGACATGCCGAGGCGGGTCGCCGTTACCTCCTGCCCTCGCCACCAGGCCTTGAGCCGCTCGTCGGCGTTGGCGGCCTCGAGCAGCCGCTCGAGGCGGCGATTGCCGCGGGCCGGCGCCCGCACGCGGATATCGGCCAGCGCGTCGCGGGGTCGGAGCGGCTCCGCCCCGGTCGGTGTGGGCGGCTGGGCCTCCACGCGGGTCGGACGCTATCGCGGTTCGGCCGAGCCCCTGCGATGCGCCGGTCGCCTCACCGATCGGTCCGCGCGTGAGGGTGCGACGAGACCTCTCCCGTGTTGCCGGCGAGTCCCTGTCCGAGCGCCGCGCCAGCGGCGGTAGGTTGGCGTTCGTGGCGGGCGACGCGGACGGCGACCACGACCTGGCCGTCGTCGGGGCGGGTGTCATCGGGCTAGCCGTCGCCCGCGAGGCGCTGCGGCGCCGGCCGGAGTACTCGGTCGTGGTGCTCGAGCGCGAGCCCGAGCTCGCCCCGCATCAGAGCAGTCACAACAGCGGCGTCGTGCACGCCGGGATCTACTACGAGCCCGGCTCGCTCAAGGCGCGGCTGTGCGTGCAGGGGGCGCGTGAGCTCTTCGCCTACTGCGAGGCGCGAGGCGTCCCGATCGCGCGGCCCGGCAAGGTGATCGTGGCGACCCGCTCCGCGGAGCTGCCTGGCCTCGACGAGCTCGAACGCCGCGGGCGGGCCAACGGCGTGCCCGGGCTGCGACGGATCGAGCCAGGCGAGCTGACCGAGCTGGAGCCGCACGTGCGGGGGCTCTCAGCGCTCCACTCTCCGGCCACCGGACTGGTGGACTTCGCGGCGGTCGCGCGGGCGCTGGCGGAGGACGTGCGGGCGGGCGGCGGGAGGGTCGTGACCGGGGCCGAGGTGGAGCGAGTCGACGCGCGCTCGGGCCACGCGCGGGTGGTGAGGGCAGCCGGCATGGACGACGACGGTCCACGCGCCCGGGCGGGCGTGACCCTCGGACTGGCCGGCGGAGCCGAGATCCGGGCGTCTCGCGCGGTCTTCTGCGCAGGTGCCTGGTCGGATCGGCTCGCCGAGGCGGCGGGAGCCGATCCCGACCCCCGTATCGTCCCCTTTCGCGGTGCCTACCTGCGCCTGCGCCCGGATCGCCGCGAACTCGTGCGCGGCCTCGTCTATCCGGTGCCCGACCCGTCGCTGCCCTTCCTCGGGGTGCACCTGACGCGGCATCCCGACGGAGACGTCCTCGTCGGCCCCACCGCGCTGCTCGCCGGCGCGCGGGATGCGTACCGTCCGGGCCAGATGCGCCGGCGAGACCTCGCCGCGACGGCGGGCTGGCCGGGCGCCTGGCGGATGGCCCGCCGGTGGTGGCGCACCGGCCTGCGCGAGATCCGCCACGCTACGAGCCGCCGTGCGCTGGCCGCCGAGGCCGCACGCTTCGTACCCGAGCTGCGGGCCGACGACCTGGAGCCGGCGTTCGCCGGAGTGCGTGCTCAGGCCGTGGGTCGCGACGGGCGTCTCATCGACGACTTCGTCTTCTCGCAGACCGAGGGTGCGCTGCACGTGCGCAACGCGCCCTCCCCGGCGGCGACGGCCTGCCTGGCCATCGCGAGAGAGGTGCTCGATCGCCTGGAGGTCAGCGCGCCGGCGCCGGCGTGAGGTCGTCGCCACCCCCGCCAGCCGCTCGGTCGAGCACCATGCGACCCAGCGCGCGGGCGAACCGCGACTGCGGACGCTGCGCCGCCACCGCGCGCGCGTCC
>CADCVU010000032.1 GCA_902806245.1 uncultured Solirubrobacterales bacterium | reverse complement strand
GTCAGCCCCGACGTGGCCGTGCACTCCGACCTCGAGGCGCTCGCCGCCGAGTGCCGGGCCTGGGAGGATCGCCGCGACGGGCTCGACTACGAGATCGACGGCGTGGTCGTGAAGGTCAACCACCTGGCCACCCAGCGCGGGCTCGGAGTGGTCGGCCGCGAACCGCGCGGGGCGATCGCCTGGAAGTTCGCCCCGATGACCGCCCAGACCGTGCTGCGCCGGGTGTCCTGGAACGTCGGGCGCACCGGCCATCTCGTCCCCTTCGCCGAGCTCGAGCCGGTCCAGGTCTCCGGGGTCACGGTCAAGCTCGCCACGCTGCACAACGAGGAGGACCTCCACCGCAAGGACGTGCGCGAGGGCGACGAGGTGATCGTCATGCGCGCGGGCGACGTGATCCCGCAGGTCATCTCCCCGACCCCGCAGGCCCAGCGCAACCCCGAGCGCGCCGAGCCGCCGCAGCCGCCCGCGCACTGCCCCTCGTGCGGCACCGACACCGTCAAGCCCGAGGAGGGCGTGTGGACGATCTGCCCGAATCGGGCCTCCTGCCCGGGCCAGCTCCACCAGGCGGTCAAGCACTTCGTCTCGCGCGGGGCCATGGACATCGAGGGCCTCGGGGAGCGCCAGGCCGAGCGGTTGCTGGCCGAGCGGCTGATCGAGAACGTCGCCGACATCTATGATCTGCACGAGGAGGATCTGACCGACCTCGAGGGCTTCGGGGCGATCTCGGCGCGCAACCTGCTCGCCGCCATCGAGGCCTCGAAGGGTCGCCCCTTCCACCGCGTGCTGTTCGGGCTCGGCATCCCCGGCGTGGGGCTGGTGGGAGCGCGCGGGCTCGCCCGGCGGTTCGGCTCGATCGACGCGCTGCTGGGCGCCTCGACCGAGGACGTCGAGGCCACCGAGGGCTTCGGCCCCGTACTGGCCAGCACCATCGTCGAGACCTTGGCCGAGGAGCGCACGCGCGACCTGGTGGAGCGGCTGCGCGGCCACGGCCTGAAGCTCGAGGAGTCCGGTGGCGCCACCGTCGAGGGCCCGCTCTCGGGCCGGACCTTCGTCATCACCGGCACGCTGCCAAACCTCTCCCGCGAGGTCGCGACCGAGCGGATCGAGGCCGCCGGAGGCAAGGTCACCGGCTCGGTCTCGAGCCGCACGGACTACGTGCTGGCCGGCGAGGACCCGGGCACCAAGCTGGCCCGCGCGCAGGAGCTCGGCACGACGGTGATCGACGAGCCGGCGCTCGAGGAACTGCTCGCCGGCTGAGGTTCGTGCGCCGGCGCAGCGTCGGAGTGTGAACCCGCGGTCCGGGCCGGGCTTTGCGGTAGGGTCGCTCTCGGGATGGCGAAGGTCGTAAAGCTCGAGGACGCGGCCAAGGAGAAGGCCGCGGCCCGGACGCGCGGCCCGCGGCGGCGGGGCAGCCGCACTCGCACCGCGCTCGTGCTCGGCGGCGGTGGCTTCACGGGCGGGGTTTACGAGATCGGTGCCCTGCGCGCCCTCGACCTGCTCGCGGTCAACCGCACGATCAACCAGTTCGACGTCTACGTCGGCACGAGCGCGGGCTCGATGGTCGCCAGCCTCGCCGCCAACGGGGTGACGCCCGAGGAGATGATGCGGGTGGTCAACCAGCAGGTGCCGACCCCGTTCGAGGAGATCGACCTCGGCACTCTGCTGCGGCCCAACTACGGCGACTTCCTGCGCAAGGGCGCGCTGCTGCCCTTCCGCCTGCTCGGTCTCGCGCGCGAGCTGCTGCGCAACCCGGGCTCGGTCTCCTTGATGGACCTGGGCGTGGCTCTGGCCGAGAACCTCCCCGCCGGCGCCTACAACGGCTCAGGGCTCGAGCGCTACATGCGCGAGATCCTCTCCGAGCTCGACCGCACCGACGACTTTCGCCTCCTGCGCAACGAGCTGCACCTCGCCGCCACCGACCTCGACACCTGCGAGCGGATCGTCCTCGGGGAGGAGGGCTTCGAGGACGTGCCGATCTCGCGCTCCGTCGCAGCCTCGACCGCGCTGCCGATGGTCTTCAGACCCGTCGAGGTCAAGGGCCGTCACCTCGTCGACGGCGGCCTGCGCTCGACCACGAACGTCGACATCGCGGTGGAGCGCGGCGCGCGGTTCATCATCGTCGTCAACCCGCTCGTCCCCTACGTCAACGACTTCCAGAAGACGATCCCGACGGCGCTCGGCAGCCGCGTGCGCCGGGTCTCCGACATGGGATTCCCTCAGGTCGGATACCAGGCCTTCAAGCTGCTCGCCCACCAGCGCCTGCACGAGGCCGTCTCGCACTGGGAGCGCAGATACCCGGGGGTCGACATCATCCTGATCGAGCCCGATCCCAACGACGAGCTGATGTTCGAGACGAACATCATGAACTTCACGAAGCGGGTCGAGATCGCCCGTCACGGCTTCGAGTCGGTCACCATGCGCCTGGCGCGCGACTACGACCGCTTTGCCTCGGTCTGTGCCCGCCACGGCATCGAGATCTCGGCCTCGCGCGTGGAGAACGTCATCCGACACTTCGAGCGCGAGCGCGAGGAGACCCGCGCATGGCAGCGGATCCTCGAGCAGACCACCGGAGCGCTGCTGCGTCAGTCCGAGCCCTCGCGAAGACGAGAGAGCTAGACCGGCGAGGGCTAGCCCTCGCCGGTCGCCCTACCGCTCCACGCTCTCCGCCAGCGCCGCCCGCAGCCGCTCCGTCGCCGCGCCGCCTCGGATAGCCGCGCGCACGTGGTCGTCGTCGCCGAACGGGCCTCCGGGCGCCACGCGCACACGGGCCTCCTCGAGCCGAGCCGCGAGGTCCACACCGCTGAGCCGCGCCGCCCGCAGCCAGACGAAGTTCGCCTGGCTGCTCGGCGCGTCGACCGCCATGCCCGCCAGCGCATCCAGCAGCCGGCTGCGTCCGTCGATGACAAGGTCCCGTCGGCGCTCGACCTCGCCGTCGCCGATCTTGAGCGCCTGCTCGGCCGCGGCCTGGCTGAGGACGTTGACTCCGAGCGTGGGGGACAGAGCCTCGAGCACGCCGCCGGCTTGGGTCGAGCCGACGACGTAGCCCGTGCGCAGCCCCGACAGCCCGTAGACCTTCGAGAAGGTCCGTAGCACGAGCAGTCGCGGAAACGCGGCGACGAGCGCGAGGCCTGCGTCGCGCTCCTCGACGGCCTGGAAGTGGGCGTAGGCCTCGTCGAGCAGCACGTGGACACGCTCGGGCAGCTCCGACAGCAGCGCGGCCAACCGCTCCGACTCCAGGTAGGTGCCGGTGGGGTCGTTGGGATTGCAGATCGTCACCACGCGGGTGCGCTCGGTCACCGCGGCGAGGATCGCCTCGGGGTCGATCCGCCCGGCCGCCAGGTCGACGGCCACCGCCTGCCCGCCCGCCCGCTGGGCCATCAGCGGGTAGAGCGGATACGAGGGCCACGGCGTGACCAGCTCGTCGCCGGGCGCCAGCAGGACGTGGGCCGCGGTCTGGAGCAGCTCCGCCGCGCCGCTGCCGACCACGACCTGCTCGGGCTCCACCCCGTGGCGGTCGGCCAAGCGGCGCCGGAGCGGGTTGGCCAGCCGGTCGGGGTAGCCGTTGACCCGGCCCCGGGCTGCGTAGATCGAGGCGTTGACCACCTCGGCGTTCGGGAGGTCCGGCCATTCGGTGCTCGCGAGGTCGAGCACCGGCACCCGCTCGAGGGCAACCGCCTGCTCGCGGCGGCGGCGCGCGCGCAGCTCGCGGTTGATCTCCTCCTCGCCGATGGCCTCGAACTGGCGGTAGTAGTCGAGCAGGCCCATACGGTGCCGAAGGCAGAGCTCGGCGCGGCCCGGTGGGCCTAACCGGGGTTCTCGGGCACGAGCAGCGACCCCGGTCCGGCGATGACGAAGAACCAGACGAGGAACGCCGCCGTGGCGACCACCGCCGTGGTCACGAAGATCGGCTCGAGCGCTCCCCGCTCCTGGTCGTGGCCGGCGGCCCGGCGCACGAGCTTCCACACGTGGTCGAGGCGCCGCAGGATCACCAGTGTGATCAGGAGCGAGATCATGATGACGATGAAGGCGCTGAGGATCCCCGCGACCACCGAGCCGGTCCAGTAGTTGATCATCGATCCGACCCACAGGCCGCCGGCGGGCTGGGGCCCCCACAGCGACACGCAGAGCACGACCTGACACGCGAAGATGACCGCGGCAAGCGTGCTGTCGAAG
This sequence comes from uncultured Solirubrobacterales bacterium, assembly GCA_902806245.1. Lineage (GTDB taxonomy): Bacteria > Actinomycetota > Thermoleophilia > Solirubrobacterales > Thermoleophilaceae > JACCUC01. The sequence goes on along the minus strand of CADCVU010000032.1, from coordinate 7,888 downwards.
CGCCGGCGCGCCGCGGAGGGGGCCTCGCCGGTCCGCGGGCGCAGCCGCAGCGGTCCCGTGCCGGGGCGGCGGCCGATGAACAGCCCACCGCTGTCGGTCGGATCGTTACGAGCCACTGGTCATCCGAGCGGAGGGTAGCCCCCTACCCTGAGTAGAGCGCCTCTACCTCGCGCTCGTACTTCTCGCTCACGACGTTGCGCTTGACCTTCATGGTCGGAGTGAGCTCGCCGGTCTCCTGGGTCAGGTCGTGGGGGAGGATCACGAACTTCTTGATCTGCTCGACGCGCCCGACCTCGGCGTTGACCGCGTCGACCGTCCGCTGCACGTCGGCGCGCATGGCCTCGGAGCGCGGCAGGTCCTCGACCGCGATGCCGTTCTGCTCGGCGAAGGCCGGCGCTTCGTCGGGATCGAGGGTGAGCAGGGCGACGAGGTAGGGGCGGCGGTCGCCGACCACGACGGCCTGCGAGACCCAGCGGTTCTGCTTGAGGCCGTTCTCGAGGTTGGCCGGCGTGATGTTCTTGCCGCCCGCGGTTATGAGGATGTCCTTCTTGCGTCCGTTGATGAACAGGAAGCCGTCGGGGTCGAGGAAGCCGAGGTCGCCGGTGTGCAGCCAGCCGTCGGCGAGGGTCTCGGCGCTGGCCTCCTCGTTCTTGTAGTAGCCCTGGAAGATGTTGGCCCCGCGCAGGAGGATCTCGCCGTCCTCGGCGATCTTCACCTCGACTCCGGGCAGCGGCTTGCCGACCGACCCGAGCCGGTAGTCCTCGAGCGTGTTCACGGTGGCCACCGTCGAGGTCTCGGTCATGCCGTAGCCCTCCATCACCGGCACCCCGCAGGCGAAGAAGAACTCGAGGATCTCCTTGGCGATCGGGGCGGCGCCGGTCACGGCCTGGCGCACGTTGCCGCCGAACAGCCCGCGTACCTTGGACAGCACCTGCTTGTCGGCGAAGGCGTACTGGCGCTGGAGCAGGAAGCCGGGTCGCTCACCGCGTTGCTCGAGCTCGCGTACCTTGCGCCCCACCCCGATCGACCACCAGAAGATCTTCTCCTTGACCCCTCCGGCCTCGGCGATCTTCGACGTGGCCTGCGTGTAGATCTTCTCGAAGATCCGCGGCACCGACGGGAAGTAGGTCGGCTTGACCTCGCTGAGGTTGGGAACGATTTTGAGCGGATCCTTCTCCCAGTAGGCGATGCTCGCGCCGAGGTCCATGGCCACGAACTGGATCAGCACGGCAAAGGCGTGAGCGAGCGGGAGGAAGAGGTAGACGACCTCGCCGGGCTCGAGGATGCCCTGCGACTCCGCCATCGTGCAGACCTGGCGGTAGTTGCCGTGCGTGAGCACGCAGCCCTTGGGCGGGCCGGTCGTGCCCGAGGTGTAGATGTAGAGACAGACGTCCTCGGGTCCGACCGCGGTGGCGCGCTCCTCGAACTCGGCGTCCTCGCGCCCGCGGCCGCGCTCGCGCAGATCGGCGAGGGCGACGGCGTCGCCGATGTCCCCGCTCGGCTCCATGACGACGATGAGCTCGAGCTCCGGCAGCTGCGACTGGACCTGGCGGACCTTGGCGAGCTGCTCGGCGTCCTCGACGAAGACCGCGCGCGACTCGGAGTGGCCGAGCACGTACTGGCACTCCTCGGGCGAGTTGGTCTGGTAGACCGAGACCGAGGCCGCGCCGGCGGCGAGGATCCCGAAGTTCGCGTACGTCCACTCGGGCCGGGTGTTGGAGAGGATCGAGACGCGGTCGCCGCGCTCGATGCCGAAGTCGACGAGCCCGAGCGCGACCTCCTTGACGGTCTCCGACAGCTCGCGGTAGGAGACATCCACCCAGCGTCCGCCGACCTTGTGCTTGAGGGCCGGCCGCTCGGCGTGCCGGCGCCCGGCGAGCAGGACGATGTCGGCGATCGTCCTCGAGCCGGTGTTGGCCTGCGAGGCCGGGACCGTCTTCACTTCCATCGAGCTCTCCTCACGCGTTGGCCGGCAGGAGCGAGGATTGTACGGTGCCTGCGCGCCAGCGGAGCCCCTTGGCCCGCTTGGCGTGCCGGCTACACCGGGTTGGGGATCTCGACGAAGCGGTGCTCGACGCCGAAGCGCTCGGCGACCAGATCCCCGAGCGCGCGCACACCGAGGGTCTCGGTGGCGTAGTGGCCGCCCGCCACGAAGTGGATCCCGGCCTCGCGCGCGTCGGCCATCGCGGGCTCCGACGGCTCGCCGGTGACAAAGGCGTCGAGGCCGCGCTCGATCGCCTCGCCGAGGCTGCCGGCGCCGCCGCCGGAGACGACCCCGACGCTGCGCACGCGCGCGGGCCCCGTGGCGAAGGCCAGCGGCTCGTGCCCGAACACCGCTGTGCAGCGCCCGAGCAGCTCGCCGGGCTCGAGCGGGTCGCCGGCCGTGCGCCCGACCCAGCCGATCCGGCGCCCGCGATGCTCGGCGAACGGCTCCGAGCGCGTGAGGCCCAGGGCCTTGCAGATCAGCGCGTTGTTGCCGAGCTCGGGGTGGGCGTCGAGCGGGAGGTGGTGGGCCACGAGCGACAGGTCGGCGGCGAAGAGAGCCTTAAGCCGCGCCTTGAGCGAGGCGCTGAGCGCCCGCGGCGCCTTGTCCCAGAAGATCCCGTGGTGGCACAGGACCATGTCGGCGCCGAGCTCGGCCGCGCGCTCGAAGAGCTCGAGGTGGGCGGAGACCCCGCTGACCACGAGCCGGACCTCGTCCGTGCCCGGCACCTGGAGGCCGTTGGGCCCATGGTCCGGCCAGCCCGGGGCGTCGAGCAGCTCGTCGAGGTGAGCCACGATCTCGTCCCGGTGGGCCATGCCCGCGCGAGGCTATCGCGCCCGGTCCGGGTAGTCTGAGCGGATGGCACGCGCTGGCACCGCGGCGGGGGAGGAGACGTTCCTCGAGTCCCTCATGGACACGAACCTCTACTCCATGGGCGCTTACTTCTCAGATCAGCATCCCGAGCTCGTCGACCAGGTCATCGACCAGAGCGAGGCGATCGAGCAGGACGGCCTGCTCGGCTACGCCGACGAGCACGATCTCACGCTCGAGGAGTGCTTCCAGACCCTGCTCACCGGCCTGGCGGTGCGGTACTACAAGGCCGTCGCGGCCTAGCGCGACGGCGGGCCTCCGCTACGGCGTCTGCTCGATGCGGTAGATCCCACCGGGCCGACCGTCGTACTCGCGCGAGGTCATGTAGACGTGGCCCTGAGCGTCCTCGCCGAAGCCGGTCAGGCGCGGCACGACCAGCTTGAGGTCCCGGTTGTCGGGACTCTCGTTCTGGAGCGTCGGGCCGCCTTCGCGGAGGACGGCCGCGTGCAGCGCGCCGGTGCAGTAGTCGCCGTAGAGGTATCGCCCGGCGAGCCTGCGGACCGACGGATCGCGCAGGACGAACCCGCCGGTCACCGAGCAGCTGGCGCCCTCGTGCGCGTACTGCAACGCCGGAGGCACGTGACCCGGAGCGCAGCCGGTGGGGCCGGGGGTGTCGCCCCTGAGCGTTCCCTCGAAGCAGTCCCAGCCGAAGTTCGCGCCGCGGCGGGTGCCCGCGACGAAGTCGATCTCCTCCATGCGGCCCTGGCCGACGTCGCCGATGGCCATGTTCCCGGTCGCGCGGTCGAACGAGAAGCGCCACGGGTTGCGCAGGCCGTAGTGCCAGATCTCGTCGCGGCCGGGCCGGGCGATGTAGGGATTGCCGCGCGGGATCGAGTAGCCGCCCCGCGCGCTTCGCCCGCGCGGGTTGATGCGAAGGATCTTGCCGAGCAGGGAGCTGCGGTTCTGACCGTTGCCGGCCGGATCGCCGCCGCCGCCGCCGTCACCGGTCGAGATGTAGAGACTCCCTCCGGAGGGCGCGAACTGGAGCTGACCCCCGTTGTGGTTGCCGTACGCGGAATGCTCGATCCTCAGCACCCGCCGACGGCTGGCGGGCAGGGCCACGTTCGGGTTCGACGAGCGCCGGAACTCGTCCAGGCGCAGATCGCCGCCCTTCTCGGTGTAGAAGACGTAGAAGAGACCGCTGCGGGCGTAGTCGGGCGCGAAGGCGATCGAGAACAGACCTCGCTCACCGCCGTCGAACTCGACCAGCCGGGCGATGTCGAGGAAGGGACGGCGAAGGACCTGGCCGTCCTTGCGCATCCTGACCTGGCCGTCCTGCTCGACGATGACCTGCCGAGTCCGGTCGCCGCGCGGCGAGGTCACATAGACGGGATAGTCGAAGGTCGTGCTCCTGGAGATCCGGGCGAGCTTGAGCCCGGGGGCCGTCGTGTCGGCCGTCTCCGCACCGGGGTGGAAGGGATGGGCCAGCGCTCCGGGGACGAGGGCGAGGAGGAGCGCGCCGAGCGACGCGATAAGGGCGAGGGCCGTCAGCCTCGGGCCGGACGCGTACCGCGAGAACCCCACGGAGCGCCTATCGGCGGCCGGTGGAGAAACTTGAGTCTCGGCCCGGCAGTCCTGGCGCGTTCCGACTCAACGGGCGCGGCTCTCGCACCGGACGAAGCTGTCGCCTTGGTCGAAGCGGACGCGGTCGCGGCCGGGACCGCAGTCGATCCGATTGCGGCGGCCGTCGCGCGCGTCGACGACGTCGTCGCCGTAGCCCGCGCGCACCTCGTAGCCGGCGCCGTCGGGCGAAGTCGGGCCGTCGTCGTGCAGGTAGATGCGGTCGTCGTCGTCCCCGGCGTTCACGCTCGACCGCGAGCCGGCCATGAGCTGGTCGTTGCCGGGGCCACCGTCGAGGCGGTCGGCGCCGTCGCCGCCCCACAGCTGGTCGGCGCCCCCACCGCCCGAGAGCTGGTCGTTGCCGACCTGCCCGAGGAGCGAGTCGGCGCTGGCACCGCCGGAGAGGCGGTCGTCGCCGTGGCCGGCGTACACCGTGTCCTCTCCGCCGTCGCCGAACACGACGTCGTTGCCGGTGCCGGCGACGACGAGGTCGTCGCCGAGGCCGCCGCGGGTGCGATCCGCGCCCGGTCCGGCCTCGACGTAGTCGGAGCCGCCCAGGGCTTCGAGGACGTCGGCCCCGTCCTCTCCGTAGAGCTGATCGGGCCCGTTGGTGCCCGTGAGCGTGTCCGGGCCGGCGGTGCCGACGACGCTCTTGGCGATCGCGGCGCCGGCGAGAGCGAGGCTCAGGAGGGCGGCGACGAGCAGTGCTGTCGAGAGCTTGCGTCCCACGACAGGCCTAAACCGTCTAGCCGGCCTCGAGTTGCGGTCGGGTGGCTTGCGGTCCCAGCGGACCCGGCGAGTCGGGCTCGAGGGAGAGGGCTCAGCTCTGGTAGCCGGCGTCGCCCGGCATGAGCACGCGCGTGCCCGAGCCCTCGCCGACGAGCCGCGGAAGCACCGGTCTCACCTCGCGCGCGCGTGCTCGCTCGAGACCGTCCGCCACCGAGCCGATCTCGGCGAGCTCCTCGAGATGCTTGATGGTGGGGAAGACGAGCGCCAGCTCGCTGCGGCGCCCCGCTTCGAGAGCGTCGGCGGGGCGAAGCCAGCGCAGGTCGACCGTCTCGGAGCCGTCTGGCGCGCCCTCGGAGCCGGCTGGCGCCCGAGCCAGGAAGAACCAGGTGTCGAAGCGCACCTTGACCTCGAGCGGCGTGATCCAGCGCGAGAACGGGGCGAGCTCTTCGTCGGCGCCAAGCCGCACGCCCGCCTCCTCCTCGAGCTCCCGGCGAGCGGTCGCGGCCGGGCTCGCGTCCTCGGGCTTGACGCCGCCGCCCGGAAAGACCCAGGCGCCGCCCATGAACCTCGCTTCGGGGTTGCGCTGGACGAGCAGGACCTCGGGGCCGGCGGCGGCGTCGCGCATGACGATCGCCGACGAGGCGGGCCGCGCCGTGGTCGCCTGGCCGTCGGCGAGCTCCTCGAGCGGCGCGGGCCGCAGCTCTCCCTCCGGGTGCATGCGACTCGACCCTAACGCCGCGACGTCGAGCGGGCGACGACTCGCCGCTAAGCTGCCCGTCCATGAGCGAGGCTCAACAGTGGATCTGCGAGTCGTGCGGGTTCATCTACGACCCCGAGGAGGGCGACCCCGACGGCGGCGTGCCGGCCGGGACGCCGTTCGAGGAGATACCCGACGACTGGTTCTGCCCGGTGTGCGGGGCGCGTAAGAAGGACTTCTCGATCTTCGAGGGCTGAGCGCCTCGCGGCCGCTCAGGCGGCGACTGCGAGCTCGGACTCCGCGGTGACGGTGGCGATCGCGGCGTAGACGATGTCCACGAGGCGGCGCAGCTCGGCGACGGTGATGGCCAGCGGAGGCATGAGGATGACCACATCCCCGAGCGGGCGGACGATGGCGCCGCGCCGGCGCGCCTCGAGCGTGACCTGGTGGCCCATGCGCGCGGCGAGCGGGAAGCCGTCGAGCTCGATGCCGGTCATGAGCCCCCGCCGGCGTACCTCCGCCACCGCCCCGAGCCCGGCGACCGGCTCGAGCGCCTCGGCCAGCACGGTCTCCAGCACGGCGACGTGCTCCAGCGTGCGCTCCTCCTCGAAGACGTCGAGCGTGGCCAGGGCGGCGGCGCAGGCCAGCGGGTTGCCGGTGTAGGTGTGGCCGTGGAAGAAGGTCCGCAGCTCCTCGAAGTCGCCGAGGAAGCCCGCGTAGATCCGCTCGGTGGTCAGCGTGGCGGCGAGCGGTAGGTAGCCCCCGGTCAACCCCTTGGCCAGGCACATGAAGTCGGGCGCGACGTCCTCGTGCTCGCAGGCGAACATCCGCCCCGTGCGACCGAAGCCGGTCGCGACCTCGTCGCAGATGAGCAGCGTGCCGTAGCGGTCGCAGAGCTCGCGGACCGCGCTCAGGTAGCCGGGCGGATGGACGAGCATCCCGGCGGCGCCCTGCACGAGCGGCTCGACCACCACGGCGGCGAACTCCTCGCCGTGAGCGGAGAGAATCCGTTCGAGGTCGGCGGCATCGCCCGGCTCGGCGTGCAGGGCGTCGAAGAGCAGCGGCTGGTAGAGCGAGTGGAAGAGGTCGATCCCGCCGAGCGAGACCGATCCCACGGTGTCGCCGTGGTAGGAGTCGCGCAGGGAGACGAAGCGCGTGCGCCCGCGCGCGGCGGCGTCGCCCTGCTGCCAGAACTGGAAGGCCATCTTGAGGGCGATCTCGACCGCGGTCGAGCCGGAGTCGGAGTAGAAGACGCGGCTCAGGCCGGGAGGGGAGATCTCCACGAGCCGCCGCGCGAGCTCGATCGCCGGCGGGTGCGAGAGGCCGAGCATGGTCGAGTGGGCGACCCGGTCGAGCTGGTCGCGCACGGCGCTGTCGAGACGCGGGTGGCGGTGGCCGTGGACGTTGCACCACAGCGAGGAGACTCCGTCGATGTAGCGCCGACCGTCGACGTCGATCAGGTCGGTGCCCTCGCCGCGCTCGATCACCAGCGGCTCTTCCTCCACCCAGCCGCGCTGCTGGGTGAACGGGTGCCAGAGGTGGGTGTGATCCTCGGCCGCTAAGTCCACGTTTAGGACCGTAGTTATGGTCAAGGACGGAATGCCGCCTCTGCCCCTGCTGGTCTTCGTGGTGGGAACGGGCTCGCTCGGCGCGGAGATCGCGGCGGTGCGGCTGCTCGCCCCCTACTTCGGCGCCTCGACCGTGGTCTGGGCCAACACCATCGGCGTGGTGCTTGTGTCGCTGTCGGTCGGCTACTGGCTCGGCGGCCGCTGGGCCGACCGCCATCCGCACATGCGCGGGCTGTGTCTGCTCGCTCTCGGGGCAGCGGTGCTGCTGGCGCTGGTTCCCTTCGCCGCCGACCCGATGCTCGACCTCGCCGTCCGCGCTCTGGACTCGATTTCCGCCGGCGCGTTCTTCGGCTCGCTCGCCGCCGTGCTCGTGCTCGTGGCCGTGCCGATCCTGCTGCTCGGGGCGGTCTCGCCGTGGGCGGTGCGCCTCGGCGTCGAGCGGCTCGAGGACGCCGGGCGAGTGGCCGGCCGGCTGTACGC
>CADCVU010000031.1 GCA_902806245.1 uncultured Solirubrobacterales bacterium | reverse complement strand
GTTCGAGGTCAACGAGGCCGCGGAGATCATCCAGAGCGCCGCCGACCGCAACTCGAACATCATCTTCGGCGCGGTCATCAACGAGGACCTCGAGGACGAGGTGCGGGTCACCGTGATCGCCACCGGCTTCGACGGAGGCGGTCCGCCGCCCCCGCCGGTGCCGCGCTTCGACGTCGAGCAGCGCGACCGCGACCGCGATCGCTCCCAGCCGCGCGCGCCGCGCCGCGAGGAGCCCTCGCGCGGCCGCGGCCCGATCTTCGACCAGAGCGAGAGCTCGTCGCTCGAGATCGGCGACGACGACATCGACGTGCCGCCGTTTCTCAAGGACACCTGACCCGCGACTTTGCCTGAAAGGGGCGTTGGTAGCCTCACGCGACCTTGACGGCTGCCGCCACCGACACCCTCCGCCGCACTCCGCTGCACGACCGCCACGCCGCCGCGGGGGCCCGGCTCGTTCCCTTCGCAGGGTGGGAGATGCCGGTCCAGTACCCGCCCGGGATCAAGGCCGAGCACCTCGAGGTACGCCGTAACGCCGGCCTCTTCGACGTCTCGCACATGGGTCAGGTCGAGACGAGCGGCCCCGACGCCGAACCCTTCCTCCAGCACGTGCTCTCCAACGACGTGACCAAGCTGCGCGAGGGCGGGGCCCAGTACTCCGTGCTCTGCCGCGAGGACGGCGGCGTGCTCGACGACCTCTTCACCTACCGGCTCGAGGACGGGCGCTTCCTCACCGTCACCAACGCCGCGAACCACGAGCGCGACCACCTCTGGATGGCCGGGCACGCCGAGGGCTACGACGTGACCGTCCGCGACGCCGCCGACGACTACGCCATGCTCGCCCTCCAGGGCCCGTGCGCGCCGGAGATCCTGGCCGCGCACCTCGGCGACGGCGAGGCGCCGGCGCGGATGCGCACCGCGCGCGCCCGCGTGGCCGGCGTCGAGTGCCTGGTCTGTGGCACGGGCTACACCGGCGAGGGCGGCGCCGAGCTCCTCTGTGCTCATGAAGACGCTCCGGCCCTGTGGGACGCACTGACCGCGAGCGGCGCGGCGCCCACCGGGCTCGCCGCGCGCGACACCCTGCGGCTCGAGGTCTGCTTCCACCTCTACGGCAACGATCTCTCCGAGGACCGCACGCCGATCGAGGCCGGCCTCGGCTGGGCGGTTAAGCTCGACACGGACTTCGTGGGCGCCGAGGCCCTGCGCGCCGCCGGCGAGCCGGCCGACCGGCTCGTGCCCTTCGCCTTCACGGGGCCCGGCATCCCGCGCCAGGGCAATCCGATCCTCGTCGAAGGGAAGCCCGTCGGCCTCGTGACCAGCGGGACGCTCTCGCCCTGCCTCGGCATCGGGATCGGCATGGGGTACGTTCCCGCCGCCGCGGCGAGCCCCGGTACCCCCGTAGAGATCGACGTCCGCGGCCGCCGCCGCACCGCCGAGGTGCGCGAGAAGCCGCTCTACCGCAAGGAGCAATGACAGCGTGGCCGCCGAGCAGACCTATCCCGACGACCTCCTCTACCACGACGAGCACGACTGGGCGCGGCTCGAGGGCGAGGAGGGGACCTTCGGGATCACGTGGTTCGCCCAGGACTCGCTCGGCGAGGTCGTGTTCTTCGACCCGCCCGAGGTGGGCACGACCATCTCCAAGGACCAGCCCTACGCCGAGGTCGAGTCGGTCAAGGCGGTCTCCGACGTGGTCGCGCCGATGTCGGGCGAGATCGTCGCCGTCAACGAGGCGCTCGGCGACGAGCCGGCGGCGGTCAACGACGATCCCTACGGCGAGGGTTGGATGGTCCGCGTGCGCCTGACCGATCCGACCGAGCGCGATCAGCTGCTCGACGCGCGGGCCTACGAGAAGCTCGTGCAGGAGAGCTGAGCCGGCGTCCGCGCCGTACCTCTTAGGCCATGAGCCGCTACACCTCCGCAACCGACTCCGATCGCCGCGCGATGCTCGAGGCCATCGGCGTCGAGTCGCTCGAGGACCTGTTCGTCGACATTCCGGCCGACGTCCGCCTCGGCCGCGATCTCGAGATCCCGCCCGGCATGTCCGAGCTCGAGGTCACCGAGCACCTGGGCGCGCTCGCGGCCCGCAACCGCGACGCCGAGTCGGAGGTGACCTTCCTCGGAGCCGGGATGTACGACCACTACGTCCCGGCGCTGGTCGACTCGATCACCCAGCGCTCGGAGTTCCTCACCCCGTACACGCCCTATCAGCCCGAGATATCCCAGGGCGGGCTGCAGGTCATGTTCGAGTTCCAGACCGCGATCTCCGAGCTGACCGGCCTGCCGGTCTCGAACGCCTCGATGTACGAGGGCCCCTCGTCGGTGGCCTCGGCCGGCTACCTGGCCAAGCTCGAGAACGGGCGCTCCAAGCTGATCGCCTCGCGCGGGGTTCACCCGCACTCGCGCGAGACGCTCGCTACCTACTCGCGCGGCTTCGGCTCCCAGGTGCAGGAGATCCCGCTCGACGAGTCGGGCGCGACCGACCTCGAGGCACTCGCCGCCGCGATCGACGACGACACGAGCGCGGTCTTCCTCCAGCAGCCGAACTTCCTGGGCACGGTCGAGGACCTCGGCCCGCTCGTCGAGGCGGCCAAGCGCACCGGCGCGCTCGTGGTCTGCGCCTGCGATCCGCTCACCCTCGGAATCCTCAAGCCGCCCGGCGACTACGGCGTCGACGTCGCGGTGGGGGAGGGCCAGACCCTCGGCAACCGGCTCGACTTCGGAGGCCCGTCGTTCGGCTTCTACGCCGCCGCCGAGCGCTACATCCGCAAGATGCCGGGCCGTATCGCCGGCGAGACCGTCGACGTCGACGGAAAGCGCGGCTTCGTGCTCACCCTCCAGACCCGCGAGCAGCACATCCGCCGCGAGAAGGCGACGCACAACATCTGCACCTCGCAGGCCCTGAACGCGCTGGCGGGCATCGTCTACCTGGCCTGGCTCGGCCGTCGCGGGATCGTCGAGCTCGGCGAGTTGATGGCGCGGCGCACCCACTACGCCCGCGAGGCGCTCGGACTCGAGGCGATCAACCCCGGCGCGGTGGTGCGCGAGTTCGCGGTGCGCGTGCCGGACCTCGACGAATTCATGCAGAGCGCCCGGGCCGACGGCGTCAACCCCGGCTACCGCCTCGGACAGGACTATCCGGAATACGCCGACGGGCTGCTCGTGGCCGTCACCGAGCGCCGCACCCGCGCCGACATCGACCGCCTGGCGCGTCATGCCACTGGCGTGCGCGAGGGGGTGACGGCGTGAGCGCCGACGACCGCAAGCGCCTCTACGGGCGTTGGCTCTCGGAGTTGTGTAATGGAGACCTGGCCCTCGCCGAGGAGATCGCCCCGTTCGCCGAGGGCGATCTGGTAGCCGCGCGCTGGAAGGGCCCGGGCACGTTCGGCGACGGGACCCCCGTGACCATGCACGGGCACCATCTGCTGCGGGTCGAGTCAGGGCGGCTCGCCGAGCACCCCACCCTCTCCGAGCCGCCGGCGCCCGTGGAGGCGCCGTGAGCCCGTCGGAGGTCATCGGCTTCGCGCCCGGCGGCGAGGAGACCGTGACGATCTACGAGCGCTCGCAGTCGGGCCGTCGCGCCTTCGTGCCGCCGCCGCTCGACGTCCCCGAGACGCCGCTCTCGGAGCTCATCCCCGCGAGCGAGCGCCGCGCCGAGCCGCCGGCCCTGCCGGAGGTCTCAGAGCCCGAGATCGTCCGCCACTTCAACAACCTCTCGAAGAAGAACTTCGATCTCGACACGGGCTTCTACCCGCTCGGGTCGTGCACCATGAAGCACAACCCGAAGGTCAACGAGCGCGTGGCGGCGCTGGCCGGCCACGCCCGGTTGCACCCGGCCCAGGAGGCGAAGTACGCCCAGGGCGCCCTCGAGCTCATGTTCCGCCTCCAGGGCGCCCTGGCCGAGGTTGCCGGCCTGCCCCACGTCTCGCTGCAGCCGAGCGCCGGCTCTCACGGGGAGCTCGCCGGGCTGCTGCTCACGCGCGCCTACCACGACGACCGCGGCGACAAGCGGACCAAGGTCCTCACGCCCGACACCGCGCACGGGACGAACCCGGCGACGGTGCGGATGGCCGGCTACGAGGTCGTGAAGGTCGGCACGGCCGAGGACGGCGGCGTCGACCTCGACGACCTCCGCGCCAAGGCCGACGAAGAGGTCGCCTGTCTCATGCTCACCAACCCGAACACGCTCGGGCTGTTCGATCGCAACATCACCGAGATCGCGCGGATCGTCCACGAGGTCGGGGCGACGCTCTACTACGACGGCGCGAACCTGAACGCGGTCATGGGCATCTCGCGGCCCGGGGACATGGGCTTCGACATCGTCCACTACAACCTGCACAAGACCTTCTCGCAGCCGCACGGCGGCGGGGGGCCGGGCTCAGGCCCGATCGCGGTCTCCGACCGGATCGAGCCCTACCTGCCGCGTCCGCAGATCGTCGAGGTCGACTCCGGCAACGGCGCGGCGCCGGTCTACGACCTCGACTTCGTCCGCCCCAAGTCGATCGGGCGGCTGCGCGGCTTTCAGGGCAACTTCGGGGTGTTCGTGCGCTCGTACGCCTACATCTGCTCGCTCGGCGGCGACGGCCTGCGCGAGGCCTCGGACATGGCGGTGCTGAACGCCAACTACCTGCGCGCGCGGCTCGCCGAGCCCGGACTGGCCGAGCACCTGCCGATCGCCTTTGACCGCGCCTGCATGCACGAGTTCGTGGTCTCCGGCACGGGCGCCAAGCGCAACCTCGGCGTGAAGACGCTCGACATCGCCAAGCGGCTGCTCGACCACCGCGTCCACCCGCCGACCGTCTACTTCCCGCTGCTGGTCGACGAGGCCATGCTCATCGAGCCGACCGAGACCGAGCCCAAGGAACGCCTCGACGGGTTCGTCGATGCGCTCCGAGCGGTGCTCGAGGAGGCCGCCGAGGATCCGCAGATCGCCCAGGGAGCGCCCTACACCACACCCGTGCGCCGACTCGACGAGGCCGGCGCGGCGCGGCGGCCGGTGGTGCGCCAGCCGCCGGCCGGTCAGGAGCCGCCGGGCGATCCCGACGACGCGCGGCAGGTCACCACCGGGAAGGTCTGAGGCGTCGGGGTGGGGGCGGGCCGCACGCACACCACGAGAATCCAGGGAGTCGACGTCCCCTCGCTGGGCTTCGGCACCTTCCAGCTCTCCGGCGACGACTGCGAGCGCGGCGTCGAGCGCGCTCTGTCGGTCGGCTACCGCCACCTCGACACCGCTCGCGCCTACGGCAACGAGAGCGAGGTCGGCGCGGGCATGGAGCGCAGCGGGGTCGAACGCGGCGAGGTCTTCCTGACCACCAAGCTGACCTCCTCCGACCTCGGCCGCGACCGGGTCGAGCCCGCGGTCTCCGACAGTCTGGAGAGGCTTCGCACCGACTACGTCGACCTGCTGCTGATCCACTGGCCGAGCCGCGACACGACCACGCCCGAGACCCTGGCCGCCATGCAGGAGGTCCAGGACGAGGGGCGCGTCCGCCACGTCGGCGTGTCGAACTTCCCGCCCTCGCAGCTCGAGGCGGCACTTGAGCAGGCGCCGATCTTCTGCAATCAGGTCGAGCACCATCCGCTGCTCGGCCAGCAGCGCCTGCGCGAGCTCGCCGTCGAGCACGACCTCCTGTTGACCGCCTACTCCCCGCTCGCACAGGGGGAGGTCCTCTCCGATCCCGCCCTCGAGGAGATCGCCGAGGCCCACGGCGCGACGGCGGCGCAGGTGACGTTGCGCTGGTTGATCGACCAGGACCACGTCTGCGCGATCCCCAAGGCGACCTCCTTCGAGCGCATCGAGTCCAACCTCGCAGCCCTCGAGCTCGAGCTGAGCGACGAGGAGCGGCGGCGGATCGACGGGCTCGATCGCGGCGAGCGGCTGATCGATCCGAGCTTCGCGCCGGACTGGGAGGACTGAGGCGACGCCACCATGGCCGCCGAGCGGTGAGCCTCCCGGTGTTACACTTTCTCCGTGCCGACCAAGCACGCGCGAATCGCGATCGTCGAGGACGAGGAGCTGTCGGCTTCGCTCGCCGAGGTGACGCCTTTGGTCGAGTCGGGGACGAGCAAGGCGCGGCTCGTTCGGGACCTGGCCATCAAGGGCGCAGAGGGCGTCCTTCGAGAGGAGCGAGAGCGTCGAGAGGCCCTCGAATGGCTTGTCTGGTGGTCCACCAGCGAGGACGGCATGGATCGCGAAGCACTCGCCGACGTGCTCGCCATGCGCGAGCGCGACCTGCTCGACCCCGAGTGACCGACGAGACGCCGTTCGGCGGCGGGCTGCTGCTCGCGGACTCCTCCGCGTGGCTCCGCGCCGGTCATCCCGGAGTCGTCGAGCAGTGGTCGGCGGCCCTCCGCGGCGGCCAGATGGTCACCTCGCCCGTAGTCGAGCTCGAGCTGGCCTACACGGCCCGCGACGCCGACGAGCACGAGAGGATCGAGCGAGCGCTGGGGAGCCACCGACGCCTGCGATTGGACGACTCGACCGCTCGCGGGGCGCTCGGGGCCCTGCGCGAGCTCGCGCAACGAAGTCCGCGGTACCAGCGGCTGCCCGCGACGGACTACCTGATCGCCGCGGCGGCGGAGCGAGCCGGCGCCGACGTCCTGCACTACGACCGCCACTTCGATCGCCTCGCCGAGGTCATGGGCTTTCGAAGCCGGTGGATCGCCCCGGCGGGCAGCCTCTAGCCGATGCGGATCTTCTCCGGCATCCAGCCGACGGGGCGCAAGCACCTCGGCAACTACATGGGGGCGATCCGCCAGTACGTCGAGGGACAGGACCGGGGCGAGGGGATCTTCTGCATCGTCGACCTCCACGCCACCACCGTGCCCTACAACCCCGCGGCGCTGCGGACCTCCGTGCTCGACACCACGGCGATGCTGCTCGCCGCCGGCCTCGATCCCGACCGCTGCGTCCTCTTCCGCCAGGGCGACGTGCCCGAGCACACCGAGCTCACGTGGCTGCTGTGCGCGGTGACCGCGCACGGCGACCTCAACCGCATGCACCAGTTCAAGGACAAGTCGGCGCGCCAGCGCGAGCTCGTCTCGGCCGGGCTGTTCCTGTACCCGGTGCTCCAGGCCGCCGACGTGCTCGCCTACCGCGCCCACGAGGTGCCGGTCGGAGCCGACCAGCGCCAGCACATCGAGCTCATGCGCGACATCGCCATCCGCTTCAACGAGCGCTTCGGGGAGACGCTCGTCGTCCCCGAGCACCGGATTCCCGAGGTGGGCGCGCGGATCATGGACCTCCAGGAGCCCGAGCGCAAGATGTCTACGAGCGGCTCGAGCGAGCAGGGAACGATCTACGCGCTCGACGAGCCGCGGGCGGTGGTCAAGAAGCTCAGGAGCGCGGTGACCGACTCCGGCCGCGACGTGGTCCGCGCGCCCGACAAGCCCGGGATATCCAACCTGATCGAGGTGCTGGCGGTGATCCGCGGGATCGACTCGGGCGAGGTCGAGCGCGAGTTCGACGGCGTCGGCTACGGACCGTTCAAGCAGGCGGTCGGGGAGGCCGTGGCCGGCTACCTCGCGCCGCTGCGCGAGCGCTACGGCGAGCTGCGCGGCGACGAGGCGGCGCTCGAGGCGGTGCTGGCGCGCGGGTCCCAGCAGGCGGCGGCGATCGCGCGCGAGACGGTCGCCGACGTGCGCGAGCGGATGGGCGTCGGGCCGCCGCGGCGGTCGCCGTAGCCCCTCGCCGGATCGCCCGGCCGAGGGCGCGCCACCGGGCACACTGAGCTGACGTGCTCGATCCCTTCGAAGTCGTCAGCTCGGGCTCGGCCCTGGCCTACGTGGTCATAGCGCTCGCCATCGCCGGGTCGGCGGTGTTCCCACCGCTGCCGAGCGAGACGATGATGTTCACCGCCGGAGCGGCCGTCGGCGCCGACGCCCTCCCGCTCGTGCCGGTGCTCGTCGCCGGCGCCCTCGGGTCGCTGCTGGGCGACGTGACCGGGTACGTGGTCGGGCGAACGCTCGGCGAGCGCGCGCTGAAGCGGTTCGCTCGCGGAGATCGGGGGAAGCGGTCGGTGGCCTGGGCGCGGCGCACGCTCGGCTCACGCGGCGGTCCGCTCGTCGCCGTGGCGCGCTTCATCCCCGGCGGGCAGACTGCGGTGACCGTGACCGCCGGCAGCCTCGGGTTCCCGCGCCGGCGCTTCGCGATCTTCGCCGGCCTCGGAGCGGTGGTCTGGGCGGTCTACGGGACGCTGGTCGGCGCGCTCGGCGGGGATGCCGTGCGCAGCGGCTCGTGGGTCGGGCTCGTGGCTGCGGTGGCGATCGTCCTCGCCGTCGGCGTGGTGGCCGAGGTCGCTCGCCGCCGCCAGGACCGCGGCCCCGACGAGGGTTCAGATGGTCGACCCCACGACCCCGCACGCCCGGATGAGGCGCCATAGCGCCCCCGGGCGCCCGCGGCCCGGAATCGACCATCTAGCCGCGCAGGCGGTCCGCGACGAGCTCGCCGAGCAGCCGGTAGCCCTCGACGGAGGGATGGTCGCCGTCGATAGTCCACCGCCGCCGCATCCGCCCGGGTCGCTTTCGGTCCTCGAGCGTCGCGTGGAAGGGCAGCACCTCGACGCCCTCCTCCCGGCCGATGGCGGCGATCTCGCGGTTCAGGCGGCGGATCCGCCCTGAAGCGAACGGATAGCCGTTGTTCCAGGGCAGGACCTCGGCGATCACCACCCGCAGCCCGCGCTCGCGCCCGGCGCGCACCGTCGCGCGGAGGTTGTCGGCCGCGGTGCGCACGCGCCGGAACTGGGCGATGTCGTTGATGCCGCCCTGGAGCAGGAGGACCTCGGCGCCGCGCGCGCAGCTCTCGAGCCGCGCGGCGATCTGATCTGTGCGCTCGCCGTAGACGCCACAGTTGCGAAAGCTCAGGGCGCCGTCGGCGCGGGCCTCGGCCCAGACCTCGAACTGGCTCTCGGGGTCGAGCGAGACGCCCAGGCTGTCGCGGATCTCGGGGTCCGGATCCCACAGCGGCGAGCCGGCCACGATCGAGTCGCCGAGGGCGGCGACCACGGTCTTCTGAGCGGGCGCGAGCGCGTCGAGGCGGGGCTCGGGCGCGCCGGTCGCCTCGCCGCAGCCGGCGCTCCCCTCGGCCACGGCGAGCGTCAGCACTAGGACCACGAGCGCTCGGGCGGGTCGGGGCAGGGGCACCGGTCCACTCTAGGCGCCGTCCGAGCTGCGGCGCCGCGGGCGTCCGGCGTGGCCCCGCCCGGCGACCGTCGGCGGCCGTCTTTACGCTCAGGCGATGCCGCTTCCCGCGCTCGAGCTCGACCTCGAGGTCTTCCAGGGCCCGTTCGACCTGCTCCTGGCCCTCGTGCTGCGGGAGGAGGTCGACCTGCTCGAGCTCGATCTCGCCGAGGTGGTGATCGCCTATCTCGACCACCTCGAGCAGACCGGCCGGCTCGACCTCGAGTCGACCACCGAGTTCCTGGTGCTCATCGCCGCCCTGCTCGAGCTCAAGTCGCGGCTCATGCTGCCGCGCGAGGAGGACGACGAGGCGCTCGAGCTCACCGCGCCCGAGGCCGCCGACGAGCTGCTGGCCCGGATGCTCGAGTACGCGCGCTACCGAGCCGCCGCGGGGCATCTGCGGGGCCGGCTCGAGGCCGAGAGCGGCTTCCGCTACCGCTCGGCGCCGCTGCCGGCGCACCTGCGCCGGGCCTCGCTCGCCGAGGCGCGCGCGGTCTACGACCCCGAGCGGCTGACCCGGGCGCTCGGTGACCTGTTGCGCACCCCGCCCGCCCTCGAGACTCCGCATATGGCCCGCCCGGCGGTGTCGCTCGAGCGGCGGCTGGCTCACATGCGCGCGCTGCTCGCCGGGCGCGGACGGGTCAGCTTCGACGACTGCGTGGCCGACGCCGACCGGATGACCGAGGCGGTCACCCTGTTCGCCCTGCTCGAGCTCTACAAGGCGGGCGAGGCGGCGTGGGAGCAGCCCGAGGCCTTCGGCCCGATCGAGATCCGCCCCACCGAGAGGACGCCTGCGTGAACGAGCTCGCTCGCGTCGTCGAGGCCCTGCTCTTCCTCTCGCCCGAGCCGGTCTCGGTCGCCGACCTCGCCGAGGCCTCGGAGGTGGGGGAGGGTGAGGTCGTCGAGGCGCTGGCCCGGCTGCGAGAGCACTACGCCGAGGGCTTCCGCGGGGTGGTGCTGCGCGAGGTCGCCGGCGGCTTCGCCCTGGCCACCGACCCGGTCGCCGAGACCGCCGCCCGGCGGCTCATGGCCCGGCCGCGCACCCCGCCGCTGACCCAGGCCCAGGCCGAGTGCCTGGCCATCGTCGCCTACCTCCAGCCGATCTCCCGGCCGGAGATCGCCCGCATCCGCGGCGTCGCCTCGGAGTCGGCGGTGGCCACCCTGCTCGAGCGCGCGACCATCGAGGAGTCGGGGCGCTCGCGCTTCGGCGCCGTCCTCTACCGCACCACGCCGCTGTTCGAGCGGCTGTTCGGCCTGAGCGGGCTGGACGAGCTGCCCGAGCCCGCGCGCTTCGATCCCTCGCCCGAGGATGAGGCCGACCTGCGCGAGCGGCTGCTGCGGGCGGGGGAGGCGCGCGCCGAGGCGTAGGTGGCGACGGCTTCGCGCGCGCCCCGGAAACGGAGCGGCTAAGGTTCGACCGAGAGCTCGCGCTGCTCGGCAGCGATCTCGACGCTGTTCGCGTCTCCGCCGAGGGCGGACCAGCGATCCCGGGCCTCGTCGCACAGGCCGTCGAGGTCGTCGTCGCTGTGAGCGGGGTCGTGGTGGAAGAGGATCACCCGACGAGCCTCCGCACGACGAGCGAAGAGCAGAGCATCCGAGACCGCGGAGTGGCCCCATCCGAGGTGCGCCTGGTACTCGCTGTCGGTGTACTGGCCGTCGTGGATCAGGACCGAGGCGCGGCGGGCCAGTGCGTATCCCGAGATCCACTCCGCCTCGGAGGTCTCGAGCGATTGACCGAGCGCGGGTTCGTGATCTGGGAGGTAGCACACGGCTGCCCGCCCCTCGCTTATCCGATACCCGAAGGTCGGGCCACGATGGTTGACCAGCGCCGCCTCCACGAGCGCGGGACCGAGTCGCCAGGTTCCGGGCGGGCACGTCCGGTAGGAGACCCGCGCCGGCAGCTCTCGCATCTCGATCGGCGACAGTGGCGCCGACAGGTAGCGGGAAAGCCGGTCTCGCAACGAGCCGTCGCCCGCAGGTGGTCCCCAGATCGTGATCTCCCGGTCGGCGTCGAAGAGCGGCTTGAAGAAGAGGAGCCCCTGGATGTGGTCGAGATGGAGGTGAGACAGCAGGATGTGCAGCGGCTCGCGTGTCCCCGCGAGCGTGTCCCCGAGGGCGCGGATGCCCGAGCCTGCGTCGAGCACGACGCGAGCTCCGTCCGAGAGCCTCAGGGCGACGCACGGCGTGTTTCCGCCGTGGCGGAAGACAGCCGGATCGGCCACGGGTATGGACCCCCGCACACCCCACAGCGTCACCTGTATGTTCGCCTCAGGCGCCACTGACCGGCCAGAACACCACTATCGCCCCCTGGCATCCGCTGGCGCCGGCGAGCGGGACGGCGCTCGACTCGATCTCCATGGGCGGGCCGCCGTCGGCCCGGAGCTGGAAGCGACGGTGCACTGGTCGAGACTCGCGGACCGCGATCGTGAATGGCAGATCCTCGGTCGGAATCTCTCGCCCGTCCTGCTCGAACGGGGCATGGTCCGCGCTCCACTCAGCCAGGCTCCGGCGGCCGATCTCCTCGAAGCGCTTGCCGAGCAGCTCTCCGGCCGCGGCGTTGTAGAAGACCAGCATCCCGGCGTTGTCGACGAGGAAGCTCGGAATGGCGAGGCTCGACATCAGGTTGCGCGCGAGGATCAGCTCGAGCGGTTGGTTGGAACCTGTCATCGCCGGCCGGTGGAGACGCGAGCTAGTGCTGGCGCCGGTAGCGAGAGCAGCTCGCGTGAAAGACAGACCCGTGCAGCTCGACCGCGCTGTCGTCGGAGAGCACGTCGTGGCCGCACGCGAGGCAGCGACTGACGACGTAGGTGGCCTGTCGCGACCACCCGCGGCCGCGCCACCCGCGCCCGTTCAGCAGTGGAATCCGCCTCGACGGGGCCTGGTCGGTGGATGGGTCTCGAAAGGTCAGGATCGCCTCCATCGTGGAAGTAACCGAGGGAGGCCCGGCCGCAGCAGTCTCAACGTCTGCGGTCCCGTCCTGTCGAGGAGCTCGAACGCGTGCATCGCCTGGGCGCTGCCGGCCGTCCGTGCTCGTAACCCTAGCCCTACGAGGCGTTCGTGACCACTTGCGACCGCCGACGGCGCCGCCTCGCGCGAGGCTTCGGAAGCTCTCACCCCCTCTGGACGGTCACCGTCGAGAGCGATCGCGTAGACGGCGAGGTCGCTCGGCACGCCCGGAAGGTCCACCGTCCGCCGACCCGGGATTCGTCACCGGCGCGCCGTCGAGGCTGTCGAGCACTGGTTGCGATATGAGCGCCTCTCCCTCGCCGGCGTCCTAGCGGATGCGGGAGGCGACGCAGAGGAGTCGGCTGGGGTGAAGTGGGTAGAAGGCCTGCACGCAACGCGAACGAGGGAGCGCCATGACGACGGGCAGCGAGAAGATCGTTCAGTACCTCAACGAGGCCCAGGCGACCGAGGCGGCTCTCGTGCGGACCCTCCAGGCCCACATCGCCATGACGCCGAGAGGTGACTACCGGTCGCTTCTCGAGCGCCACCTCAAGGAGACCGAGCGACACGAGGAGCGAGTCGGACGGCGCCTCAACGAGCTCGGTGAGGACGGTCGCGGGGTGATCGAGGCAGGTGTCGGGGCGGTTCAGTCGATCGTCGGTCAGGTCGCGGCCGTGAGCAAGGCGCCGCTTGACATCGTTCGCGGCGAAGGCGGCGAGGAGAAGCTGCTGAAGAACGCGAAGGACGAGTGCGCCACCGAGGCTCTCGAGATCGCCACCTACGAGGCGCTGGGCGCGTTGGCCCGTCACGTCGGCGACAAGAAGACCGCCGACCTCGCCGATCGCATCCGCTCCGAGGAGGAGCGGATGCTCGAGCAGTTGAGAGCCATGCTGCCGACCCTCACCGAGGCCGTCGCCAAGGCCGAGCTCGTCGAGCCCTCGTACGAGCTGTCGAAGACAGGCGCCGCCGACGCCGCGCGGCAGGCCGTGGGCACCGGTCGTAAGGCGGCGGAAGCCACGCGCCGCGCGATCGTCGAGTCCGCCCG
The DNA here is from genome assembly GCA_902806245.1 of uncultured Solirubrobacterales bacterium. Classification (GTDB taxonomy): domain Bacteria; phylum Actinomycetota; class Thermoleophilia; order Solirubrobacterales; family Thermoleophilaceae; genus JACCUC01. Next base: position 7,562 of record CADCVU010000031.1, on the reverse strand, counting down.
CAACGGACTCGAACAGGTGACGCACGCCGCGCGCACCGCCTTGGAGCAGGTGACGGAGGCCGCCTCACGCGGCGAGGCCACCGTCGAAGCCACGGCCCGCGCCGCTGTCACCGGGATCCAGGAGACCGGCCGACAGGCCGAGAGCGCAGTTCGCCAGACTGCCGACGCCGCCCGGGAGGGCGCCCGCGAGACGGCCGAGGAGGCCGAGAAGCAGGTTTCCGGAGCGTCGCGCGACGGCGGTGAGCCGTGGTCGGGCTACGACCAACAGAAGGTCGAGGAGATCAACCAGCGACTCAAGACGGCCGATCCTGACCTCGCGCGCCAGGTCCGCGACTACGAGCGCCGTCACAAGAAGCGCTCGATGGTGATCGAGCGGGCTCGGCGACAGGTGAGCTGAGGCGCGCGCCTGGCGCTACCCGAAGATCGGAAAGCTGCGCCGTCCGGCCAGCCGTGCCACGCCCCGCTTGATCCGCCACTCGACCTCGCGGTAGATCATGTCCACGTACTCGCCGTCGTCGGCGCGCTCGGGATCGTCGTCGACGAAGAGGGGATCGAGCAGCTCGACGCGCAGCTTCGCCGGCAGCGGGAGGAACGGGAGTCCGCCCGGAGCGACGCCCCACGGCAGCCCGATGGCCAGCGGCAGCGACTCGATGCGCGCCAGCCGCTTGAGGCCGAGGGAGCGGGCGATGGTCTTGCCTCCGGGAAGCGTGAACATCGTGTCCATCCCTCCACTCGCCGCCAGCGGGACGATTGGGACCCCGGTCCGGATCGCCATCTTCACGAAGCCCTTGCGTCCAGCGAGCGTCACCTCGTCGCGCCTCGTCCAGGGCCGCAGCGAGTCGACATCGCCTCCGGGGTAGACGGCCACGTCGCGGCCGGCCTCGAGCGCCGTCGTGACCTTGTCCGGCGACGCCGACATCACCCCCATCTTGCGGAAGTAGTCGCCGACGAGCGGCGCCGCGATCAGCGCGTCGTGCGCCGTCCCGTGCAGGATGCGCTTGTCGCCGAGGCGACGGTTCCACTGGAGCCCGAACATCCACGCCTCGACGGGGAAGATGCCCGCCGCGTGGACCCCTACGACCAGCGCGGGCGGGTCGGGAAGGCGGTGCCAGCCCTCGACCTCCATGCGGAAGTAGTGGTCCTGGACGAAGTTCCACAGATGGCGCTGACGGCGGGCGAAGTCCTGGTCGATCGAATCGAGCGACCAGCTGTCGACGCGCCGCTGGACCATTCCGGCGAGGCCTCCGGAGGAGGCGCTCTGCTGCTTGGCTTCGCCGGAGGAGGGGGAGCGCTGGGGGGACGAGGCGGTCCGAGCGGCGCCGTCGTGCCCCGCGCGCGGGCTCGCGTTCCGCGCCGTGGAGCTGCGCTTCGACGCGTTCGAGGCCGATCTCCGCCCGTCACGACCGCCCTGGCCGCGCCGTGTCGGCGTGCCGTTCTTCGTATTCGCCGTCGAGCGACGTCGCCCTTGCTGTGCCATGACCGTGCTCTCCTCGCACCGAGTGCCCCTCGCCTGTACCCGCCCGAGCGGGCGATGCATGCCTCGCGACGGCGTGGGTAGCGTCGGTTCGCTCGACTTCGGCGTCGACCGGGTGGTGATCTCGGCCACGCACTCCGTCGGACCTGTCGAGCACGAGCCGTGGAAGGACCCCAAGCACGCGCCCGACATCGCCGACGGCGTCGTCCAGCTCCTGCTCGCCACGCTGGCCGATCCGCTCAACCAGGACGTGCGCATGCTGGGGAAGATCAACCTGCTCGTGGGCGACGACGAGGGGGACCGAGGTCGCGCAGCGCGACCGTGAGGGCCGCGGCCGAGCCGCACGGCGAGCTGCTCAGCTACTTCTTCTTCCAGCGCCACCACGCCGAGGAGCTGATCCAGATGGGCCGCGCCGACGCGCGGCGCAGGCTCGCGCGCGGCGGCGAGCTGTAGGGGACCGGTCCGCCGGGCGCCTCGGACGGCGGCGGAAAGCGGCGGGCCGCGTCAGATCTGCGCCAGCTCGCCCTCGCGCGCGGCCAGCTGGCCGCACGCCGCGTCGATCTCGCGCCCCCGAGTAAGCCGCACCGTCGCGGTCACGCCCCGCTCGGCCAGGACCGCGCGGAAGGCGTCGATGGCCACGCGGCTCGAGCCCGAGAACCCGGCCTCGGTCGGGTTGTAGGGGATCAGGTTGACCTTGAAGGCGCCTTCCGAGCCGAGCACGCGCGCCAGGGCGACGGCCTGCTCGTAGCGATCGTTGACCCCGTCGAGCATCAGGTACTCGACGAACACCGGCCCGCGCCGGGCCTCGGACCAGCGGCGGCAGGCGGCGAGGACCTCGTACAGGGGATAGCGCTCGTTGACCGGCATGAGCTCCGAGCGCAGCGCGTCCTCGGGCGCGTGGAGCGACAGCGCGAGGCGGACCGGCGGGCCCTCGGTGGTGAGCCGCTCGATGCCCGGGACCCAGCCGACGGTGGAGATCGCGGTGCGCCGCGCGCTCACGCCGAGGTCGGGCAGGCGCGCGCAGGCCGCGAGCACGGCGTCGAGGTTCAGCATCGGCTCGCCCATGCCCATGAACACGACGTGGTCGATGGCCTCGCCGCGGCGGAAGTGCAGCGCCTGGTCGAGGATCTCGGAGGTCGTGAGGTTGCGGCCGAACTTCATCCGGCCCGTGGCGCAGAAGGTGCAGGTCAGCGGACAGCCCGACTGGCTCGACAGGCAGACCGAGCGCCGGCCGTCGCGGTAGCGCATCAGCACGCCCTCGAGCGGACGGCCGTCGTGGGTGGCGAACAGCGCCTTGGCCGTCCCGTCGCGGGCGTGGGCCTCGCGCTCGAGGCGCAGCGAGGAGAGGGGGACGGCGGCGGCGAGCTCGTCGCGCAGGGCCACCGGGAGGTTGGTCATCTCCTCGTAGGAGCGGGCGCCGCGAGCGATCCACTCCCACACCTGGTTGGCCCGGAAAGCCGGCTCTCCCCGGCCGCCGAGGGTGCGCTCGAGGAGGTCGAGGTCCACGGTGAGAAGTGTGGCAGCACAGGCTCGAGGCCGGACGCGCTCCTAGGCTGGGCGAGTGCGCCTCGCCAAGTACCTCGCCCACGCCGGCGTCGCCTCGCGCCGAGCCGCCGAGGGGCTCGTGGCCCAGGGGCGAGTCGCGGTCGACGGAGCGGTGGTGACCGACCCGGCCCGCGACGTCGGCGACGACCACGCCGTGGCCGTCGACGGGCGCGCGGTCACCCCCGAGGGGCGCGAGCTGCACATGCTCAACAAGCCGCCCGGTGTGGTCTCGACTGCGCGCGACACCCACGGTCGCTCGACCGTCACCGACCTCGTGCCCTCGGCGCGGCGGCTCTATCCGGTCGGCCGCCTCGACGCCGACACCACCGGCCTGATCCTCCTGACCAACGACGGCGAGCTCGCGAACCGCCTCACCCACCCGCGCTACGAGGTCGAGAAGCTCTATCGCGTGGAGCTCGACCCGCGGCCGGTGAGCGAGCCGGCGTTGCAGGCGCTGCGCGACGGAGTGCGCCTCGACGACGGGCCGACGCTCCCGGCACGGGTCAACCAGCCCGCCCCCGGCGTTCTCGAGATGACCCTGCGGGAGGGCCGCAAGCGCCAGGTGCGGCGCATGTGCGAGGCCGTCGGCCACCGGGTCGTGGCGCTGCGGCGGGTCGCCTTTGGGCCGCTCGAGCTCGGGCGACTGGGCGAGGGGGAGAGCCGGCGGCTGAGCGACGACGAGCTCGAGCGCCTGCGCCACGCCGGCGAGGCGGCCAAGGCCGGTCGTTCGGCGCGGGCGGGCGGCGGCGCGACACCGAGCGCAGGGCGCCGGCGGTGGTGAGCGAGCCGCTCGGCGAGCGCGAGCGAGAGCGCACGCTCGCCCGGGCCCGGGACTACCCGTACGCCGCTGCGGGGACCTCGTTCGCCCTGATCTCCGGGCGCGAGTACGCCGTCTCTCGGCCCGAGGGCACGGGCGAAGCTCTCGACCTGACCCGGGCGCGTGCGCGCGACCCCGACACCGGTCGTGAGCTCCCGCTGAGCGATCTGCTCGACCCCGACGCCCTCCGCGCCCGGGTCCCGGTCCTTGCCTACGGCGCCAACCGCAGCCCCGAGGCGCTCGAGCGCAAGCGCTCGCTCCCGGGCTTGCCCGCCGACTCGGCGATCGTCGTCCTGCGCGCCCGGCTGCACGACCTCGACGTCGTCTACTCGGCCCACCTCTCCGCCTACGGGTCGGTCGGCGCCACGCTCCAGCGCAGCGCCGGGACGAGCGCCGAGGTGGCCGTCCTCCTCCTCGCCGAGGCCCAGCTGGCCGCTCTGGGCGAGACCGAGCCGAACTACACGCTGGCTGAGCTGCGCGAGGTTACCGTCGTGCTCGAGGGCGGCGGTCGGCTCGACCACGTGTGCACGTACGTGTCGCGGCACGGCTGCCTGACCCTCCAGGGCGCCGAGGTCGCCCTCGCCGCGATCCCGGCGCACCGCCGGCGGTTCCGAGCGCTCACCCAGCCGGAGGTCCTGGCCGCGGTGGCCGCCCGCCTCGGCCACCGCGGCGAGCTCGACGAGTTCATCCTCGACAACGTCGCCGACCCGGAGCTCGCCGCGGAGCGGACGCGCGAGCTCCGTCGCGACGCGCGCCGGCTCGAACCCCGAGCGGCAGCGGCCTCGAGCGCCGCCCCGCCGCTCTGAGACAATCGACGGCGTGCGACTGCGGGCCCTCCGCGGGGCCATCACCGTCCCCGCCAACGACGCCGATGCCATCCTCGAGGCCACCGACGAGCTCGTGCGCGCCGTGATGGAGCGAAACGCGCTCGGCGCCGACGACATGGTCAGCTGCATCTTCACGGTCACCGACGATCTCGACGCCGAGTTCCCGGCGGTGGCCGCCCGCCGCCTCGGCCTCGACACGGTGCCGCTGCTGTGCACGCGCGAGATCGCCGTTCCGGGCTCGATGCCGCGGGTCGTGCGCCTGCTCCTGCACTGCTACGCCCAGCCAGAGACCGAGGTCGCGCACGTGTACCTGCGCGACGCGGTCGGCCTGCGCCGCGACCTCGAGGGGGCGCAGTGAGCATCGAGTTCACCGAGCGCGTCGAGGCCATCCCGGTCTATCCGGCCGCGCGGAGCTACGGCTTCGAGGGCGAGGTGACCAAGCTCGCCTCGAACGAGACGCCCTACCCACCGCAGCGGGCGGTGCTCGAGGCGGTGCAGGCCGCCATGAGCGGGCTCAACCGCTACCCCGATCCCACCGCCGCGGTGCTGCGCCGCGGCCTGGCCGAGCGTCACGGCGTCGCCCAGGCCAAGGTCGCCGTCGGCAACGGCTCGTGCGAGATCCTGCTCGCCGCCGCCCAGGCCATGCTCGAGCCGGGAGCGGAGATCGTTTACGCGTGGCCGTCGTTCTCGATGTATCCGCACCTCGCGGCGATGACCGGGGCTCGCGCGCTCGCCGTCCCGCTCGACGAGGGCGGACGCCACGACCTCGAGGCCCTCGCGCGCGAGGTCACGGTGGCGACCCGCATCGTGCTGGTCTGCAACCCGAACAACCCGACGGCCACCGCACTCGAGGTCGAGGAGATCGACGCCTTTGTGGCCGGCCTCCCGCGCCACGTGCTGGTGATCGTCGACGAGGCCTACGTCGAGTTCTCGGTCCTCCAGGACCCCGACGAGTCGCTGGCGCTGCTGGAGCGCCACCCCAACGTCGTCCTCCTGCGGACCTTCTCGAAGGTCTACGGGCTGTGCGGGCTGCGCGCGGGCTACGCGCTCGGCCCCGAGTCGTTCCGGCTCGCCGTCGACCGCGTGCGCCAGCCGTTCTCGGTCAACGCCCTCGCCCAGGCCGCCGCCGCCGAGGCCCTGCGCCACCAGGACGAGCTCGAGCGCCGGGTCGAGCGCACGGTGATCGAGCGGGTGTACGTGCAGGACGAGCTGGCCGACCGCGGCCTGGCCGTGAGCGACTCGCAGGCCAACTTCTCGTGGGTGGCGCTCGGCGAGGATCTCGACGAGGCGGAGGTCTATGAGGGCCTCGCGCGGCGCGGGGTGATCGTGCGCGAGGGCACGGCGCTCGGCGCGCCGGGCCACCTGCGGGTCACCTACGGCACACGAGCGGAGAACGACCGCTTCCTGACGGCACTCGACGAGGCGATGGGGTGAAGACCTCGGCGGCCGAGCCTCGGGAGCCGGAGCGCTTCGTTCCCGCGCTCGGCTTCGAGCGCCTGACCGCCCTCTATGACCCTGTCGTACGCCTCACGACCCGTGAAGCTCGGTTCAAGCGCCGTCTTCTCGACCAGGCGTCGCTGCGGTCCGGCCAGCGCGTGCTCGACCTCGCCTGCGGCACCGGCACGCTCGCGGTATCCGCGAAGGTGCGGGCGCCGGGCGCCCACGTGCAAGGCCTCGACGGAGACCCGGCCGTCCTGCGCCGGGCCCGAGCCAAGGCCTACGCCGTCGGGGTCGAGGTCGAGTTCCGCGAGGGACGCTCTGAGCACCTGCCGTACGCGGACGGCTCCTTCGACGTGGTGCTGTCGACGCTGTTCTTCCATCACCTGAGCCGTGAGGCCAAGGAGCGGAGCACCCGCGAGATCGCCCGCGTCCTCGTACCCGGCGGGTCGCTGCACGTCGCCGACTGGGGTCCTCCGGGCGACCCGCTGATGCGGCTCCTGTTCACCGGCGTCCGTGCCCTGGACGGCTTCGAGCCCACGCGCGACAACGCCACGGGCGCCCTCCCGGCCATCTTTCGTTCGGCCGGCCTGGAATCCGGCGAGGAGTCCGGGCGCCTGCGGACGATGTTCGGATCGCTCGCCTTCTATGCCTCACGCCGCCCGCGCGAGTGAGTCGACCGGACTAGGGCCCTCGAGCCCTCGACTGCTCGTTCCATACGTGCTACAAAGACCTTCTGATGCCGTTCCTCGTAACGCCAGCACCTCTCTCGAACGCCGCACCGGGCGTCCGCTGGCGTGCCTATCCACGATTTACCTAGGCGTCCCGTGGGCGCGGCCGGCCCGGCCGCATAGCTTCCAGCCCCCCGAGCCCCGGACGCCGTCGCAACCGGCCGACCAGGCCACCGTTATCCGCAGGTAGGCTGAGCGAGGAGCAGAAAGGCACAAGATGATGATCGTCATGAAAGAGGGCGCCACGCCCGAGCAGATCGATGCGGTGATCGACCGGATCGAGTCCGTCGGGGCGAAGGCCCATCCCTCGCGCGGCGAGCTGGTGACCGTGATCGGGGCGATCGGCGACCGCGAGCACGTGGCCAACCTCGGGCTCGAGGGCGCCGAGGGCGTGGACCATCTCGTCCCCATCCTCAAGCCCTACAAGCTGGCCTCGAGCCAGTTCAAGAAGGGTCAGCGCAGCGTGTTCGACATCGGCGGGCGCAAGATCGGCGGTCCGCATTTCATGACCATCGCTGGGCCGTGCACGGTCGAGTCGCGCGAGCAGGTGCTCGACACCGCCGAGGTCGTCCGCGACGCCGGCGCGCAGCTCTTCCGCGGCGGCGCCTACAAGCCGCGCTCCTCGCCGTACTCCTTCCAGGGGTTGGCCGAGGCCGGGCTGCGCCTGCTGGCCGAGGCCAAGGAGGAGACCGGCCTGCCGATCGTCACCGAGGTCATGGACGCGCGCGACC